>NZ_JACOPO010000005.1:0-225865 GCF_014287965.1 Flintibacter hominis
CTGTACCGCTACGCCCAGAACGAGGGGTACAAGACCAGCCAGAGCGGCAAGGGGACAGAGGGCTATCTGGACGCCTCCTCCATCTCCAGCTATGCCGTGAAGGCCATGGACTGGGCGGTGAACGCCGGTCTGCTGTCCGGCAAGGGGAACAACACCCTGGCGCCTACCGCCGGGGCCACCCGCGCCGAGGTAGCACAGATTTTCATGAACTTCTGTGAGAACATTGCCAAGTAAGCGGACATTAAAATAAGAGGAAAGGGCCTCTGCCGAATGGCAGAGGCCCTTTTGTTCACCGCTGGGGCAGGTATTCGGCGGGGTCTACCACCACACCGTCCACCGCAGTCTCCAGATGGAGGTGGGAGCCCATGTTGCTCTCCGCGATGGCTGTGGCACCGACGGTGGCAATCGCGGTACCTGTTTCCACCGTATCTCCCTCCGCGACCAGGACCTGGTCTAGGTTACAGTAGGTTGAGGTCAGGTCGTTCCCATGGTCAATGACCACGGACGTACCCATCAGGCCATCTTCAAAGACCTGGACCACAGTGCCGTCGCCCATGGCTAGCACCTGGGTGCCCGCCTGGACAGAGAGATCCAACCCTCCGTGGGTACGCCAGTCCCCAAGTGTGGGGTCCAGCAGCAGCGTCTCCACACTGAACTCCCGTAAGATCTCTCCCTTTACAGGCCAGGTGAAAACGGTGGCGGTAGGCTTGTCCTCTTGGGGCGTGGTTTCGGCGGGCTGCTTGACCGGCTCTGGGTCATCCGGCTGGGTCACCGGTTCCGGATTGCCGGTGGGCTGGTCATCCGGCTTTGATGAGACCGGCGGGGTAATGGTGCCCGCGGGATCGGGCCCGTTGGCCTCGGAGTCAGGCAGGACCACGGTGGGGTTCCCGGTCACCGGCGAGGTCCCACCCATATCACCGGCGATGGAGTTGAGGAGATAATAGCCCGAGATTCCTATGGTGGCGACGCACAGGAACAGGACTATGTAAAAGCCCTTTCCCAGCATGAAGTCGCCCAGACGTTGTATCAGGTTTCGATTCTTCACAAAATGCACCTCCGAAGCCTATTGTGGACAGCGGAAGGAGTGGTTATACATGGCAGGCAAAAATTTTCTGGCCGGGCCGGCCATGGACGAATCCTTCTTTTTATGGTATACTGCTTAAAAATCAATTACAGTTCTCGGGAGGTCCAGATGTATCAAGAACTAACACTGTCTAATGGAGCCCGGATTCTACTAGAGCGGGTGGCCGGCGCGCGGTCGGCGGCCTTGGGCTTTTTTGTCGGCGCTGGCTCCCGACACGAATCGGCTGTGGAGAATGGGGCCGCCCACTTCATTGAGCATATGCTGTTCAAAGGGACAGCCCGCCGGTCCGCTGCCCAGCTGGCCCGAGACATGGACGCCATTGGCGGTCAGGTCAACGCCTATACCACCAAGGAGCACACCTGCTTCTACGCCCGGAGCCTTGACCGTCACCTGGACCAGGCCCTGGATATTTTGAGCGACATGCTCTTTCACTCCAGATTCGCCCAGAAGGATGTGGAGATGGAGCGGAGCGTCATCCTAGAGGAGATTGGAATGTATGAGGACGCCCCGGACGACCTGGTATCCGAGCGGCTGGCCGCCGCCGTGTACAAGGGATCCCCCCTGGCCCGTCCCATCCTAGGCACCCAATCCACCCTGGCCCCCATGACCGGAGCGTGGCTAGACCAGTGGCGGCGGGAGCACTACCGACCAGGAGTCCTGGTTGCCGCCCTGGCAGGCAGCTTTACGGACAGCCAAGTGGACAAGCTGAAGGACTGCCTGTCCGCTCTGGAGCCGGGGGTCGCTCCTGTCCAGAAGCCAGCCGCCTACCGCCCGGCGGTCACCGCCCGGAAGAAGGCCATTGAGCAAAACCACCTGATCCTGGCCTTTCCCTCCCCGACCTATCTGGACCCCAGGCGGCGGCAGCTCCAGCTGCTCAACGCCCTGCTGGGGGGAGGGTGCTCCTCGCGCCTGTTTCAAGAGGTCCGGGAGAAGCGCGGCCTGTGCTATACCGTCTACTCCTATGTGGCCGACCACCAGGATACAGGGCTTCTTGGCATCTATACCGCCGTTGGAAAAGAGCAGGAGCGCCAGGCCCTGGACACGGTCCGGGACGTAGTGGAGCGGCTGCTCCAGGAGGGGCCGTCCCAGGAGGAGCTTGACCGGGCCCGTGATCAGGCCAAGGCCAATCTCCTGATGGGCGCTGAGTCTATTCAGGCCCGGATGAGCCACCTGGGGGCCTCCGCCCTCCTGTACGGCAGGGTGCAGGAGACCGAGGAGATCATCTCCCTCTATGACAGCGCCACCCGGGCGCAGTTGAGGGATCTGGCCCGTGAGATCTTCCACTGGGACCTGGCCTCCCTGTCCGCTTTAGGACGGGTGGAGGCCGGGGACCAGTACCGCCGCTGGCTGGAGGGGTGATTTTTCTCCCGCTTTTTGGAAAAGGGGCTTTTTCTCGCCCGGTCCATGTGTTATGATAGAAAAAAAGAACGTGCCTGGAGGAGAAGTCCATGCCCTATGCCATCCTTGCGGCTGTCCTGGTGGCCCTGGATCAGCTGGTGAAATATCTGGTCCTGCAAAACATTGAGCTGGGGGCCCATGTGCCCTTTATTCCCCATCTGCTGGAACTGACCTATGTAAAAAATACTGGGGCGGCCTTTTCTATTTTTTCCGAGCACACCTGGCTGCTCGCCCTGGTGTCCCTGGTCATGTCCGTGCTGCTGGCCCTGGCTATCTGGAAGAATTTTTTTCATCATCCACTGGGAAAGGTCATCCTGACCCTGCTGCTGGCCGGGGCGGTGGGCAACCTTATCGACCGGGTCTTCAGGGGCTTCGTGGTGGATATGTTCAACGTGCTGTTCATGAATTTTGCCGTCTTTAATGTGGCGGACATCTGTGTGGTGGTGGGGGGCATTGCCGCCGCCCTCTACTATCTCTTCCTGGCGGATAAATTGGAGCCCCATCCGGGCAGGGAGACTGACGATGATCCCGCTTGATTTGACGGCCGACCGGGAGGGGGAGCGATTGGACGCCTTTTTGGCCCGCTCTGTCCCCGACCTGACCCGCTCCGCCGCCCAGCGGCTGCTGGAGCGGGGGGCGGTCACCCTCCGGGGCCGGGCCGCCAAAAAAAATGACAAGACCAGGCTTGGGGACAGCCTAACAGTCTGTCTGCCCGAACCACAGCCCGTGGACTTGGTCCCCCAGAACATCCCTTTGGATGTGATCTATGAGGATGACGATGTGATTGTGGTCAACAAGCCGGTGGGGCTGGTGGTCCATCCGGCACCCGGACACCCAGACGGGACCCTGGTCAACGCCCTGCTGTACCACTGTGGGACCTCTCTCTCCGGAATCAACGGGGAGCTTCGCCCCGGCATCGTCCACCGCATTGACCGGGACACCTCTGGCCTGATCGTCGCCGCTAAAAATGACCGTGCCCATCTGGCCCTGGCCGCCCAGCTCCAGGATCACTCCCTGGCCCGGGTGTACGAGGCGGTGGCGGTGGGAGGCTTTCGGGAGGACTGTGGCACTGTGGACGCTCCCATCGGCCGCCATCCGGTGGACCGGAAAAAGATGGCCGTTGACCGCAAAAACGGCCGGGAGGCGGTGACCCACTGGTCCGTTCTGGCCCGCTATCCTGGCTATACCCATGTGGAGTGCCGGCTGGAAACAGGCCGTACCCACCAGATTCGGGTCCATCTGGCCTCCATCGGCCATCCGCTGCTGGGGGATACGGTGTACGGCAGCAAAAAGCCATGGCCCGGACTGACCGGCCAATGCCTGCACGCCCGCAGGCTCCGGTTCGTCCACCCATCCACCGGGGAGCCGCTGGAACTGGAGTGTCCGCTGCCTGATTGGTTCCGGGATGTCTTGGAAAAGCTGGAACATTAAAAGCTCTTGTGCTGGCCTATGGCCGATACAGGAGCTTTTTCATGGGTATCTGGATTTCCATACTAGGATCACAGGAGCGGCGGGCTTTTTCCCTCGCTGAAAGCGGCGGGCAAATATGATTTGCTTGTCAGGGCAGGCCGGTTCAGATATACTGAACCCAGAACACAAGAACAGGAGGGGGCTTATGAAACAGATCTCTCAAAATATCCGCAGGCTTAGGAAAGAAAAAGGGATGTCCCAGGAACAGCTTGCCCAGGCCCTTCATGTGACGCGGCAGACGGTATCCGCCTGGGAGCGGGGAATAGCCCAACCAGGTCTGGACGTTCTGGGGCAGATCGCCCAATTACTGGGGGTGGAGCCGGAGCGGCTGCTTTACGGCGAGGACAGCGGCCGGGGGCGGGTCTACCGCGGCGTGTCTTTCTGGCCGGTATTGGGCGTGATCCCCATGTTTTATGTTATGGTATTCTGGGTTCTGCCCATCCCCATGAGCCTGGTAGCAGGCACTTTTACTGATACAGCTATTGTGCTGTGCGGTCAGCTCTTTTTAGCCATCGTCATGATGTTCTGCTACTGTGGGTTGAAGGATGAGATCCGAAACCGGGACTACTATGACCACACAGAGGACCGGGAAAACGACGACCTGGAGTAGTGTGGGGAAGGAAATTGCATCAATACAAACGCGGGGAGCGCCTATCTGGGCGCTCCCCTTTCAACGGCAGTGTTGTAATGTCTTGGTCTCTTCGATGCTGGGCCGCTTTCGCTACGACTTGTAGCGCGGATAGCTCCGCTTTGCGGCTCACAGCGCGCCCCGCCTGTGGGGTGGCAGGCCACTCCATAGCAGACAATAAAGGAACGCTCCGAAGAGCGTTCCTTCCGCTTTTATTAAATCAGGCCAGGGCCGCGGTAATAATTGCCATGGAGTAGACCTCCTGGGCGTTACAGCCGCGGGACAGGTCGTTGATGGGGGCGTTCAGGCCCAGCAGAATGGGGCCGTATGCCTCAAAGGAGCCCAGGCGCTGGGCGATCTTATAGCCGATGTTGCCGGCATTGATGTCGGGGAAAATAAAGGTGTTGGCATAGCCGGCCACTTTGGAGCCCTTGCATTTGGTCTGGGCCACACGGGGGGACACGGCAGCATCAAACTGCAGCTCGCCCTCGATAGGCACGTTGGGCATAGCCAGCTTGGCCTTCTCGGCGGCGTTGCGCATCTTGTCTACATCCTCGCCCTTGCCGGAGCCAAAGGTGGAGTAGGACAGGAAGGCCACCTTGGGGTCGATGCCAAAGATCTTGGCGCAGTCCACAGTTTCAGAGGCAATCTCCACCAGCTCGTCCTCAGTGGGCTTGATGTTGATGGCGCAATCAGCCATGGCAAGCACATCGTTTTCGCCGGTGGCGGAAGGACGGACCAGGATGAAGCAGGAGGACACGATGGAATTGCCGGGCTTGGTCTTGACCAGCTGCAGGGCGGGACGGACGGTGTCGGCAGTGGAGTAGGTAGCGCCACCCAGCAGGGCGTCGGCCTCTCCCATAGCCACCAGCATAGTGCCAAAGTAGTTGCCCTTCTTCAACATGGCGCGGCACTCATCGGCGGTCATCTTGCCCTTGCGCAGCTCCACCATGCGGGCCACCATGGCCTCCATGTTCTCATAGTTCTCAGGGTCTACGATGATGGCACCCCGGATATTGAAGCCGGCGTCCTCGGCGGCAGCCAGAATCTCAGCCTCGTTGCCGATGAGAATGGGGGTCAGGAAGGTCCCGGAGAGCAGACGGGCAGATGCCTCCAGGATACGGGGATCGGTCCCCTCAGTGAATACAATCTTGCGAGGATGGGCCTTCAGGATCTCAATGAGCTTTCTAAACATAACGACTTCCTCCAAATCAAAAATCAGGCGCGGAAAAGCGCCAATTCCTGGTCCCTATGGTAGCATTTTCGGACCCGAAATGCAAGGGGCTTTCGCCTGTTTTTCCCGTGTATCCTGTGAAAAATCTTTGTTCGGCGGGAACAAAATTTTTCAGTTTTGCTCTTTACGACAAGTATAGGTTTCAGGTATACTATACCAAGTGTATTGTCGCTCCCCTGGAGCGCGTTGAGGTGAGAGATATGAATGAAGAATTTTCCCGCACCCTCTCCCTGCTGCGGCAGGAGAAAGGGGTGAGCCAGCGCACCGCCGCCACAGCCCTGGGCATCTCCCAGGCCCTGCTCAGTCACTATGAAAACGGTATTCGGGAGCCTGGCCTGCCCTTTGTGGTCCGGGCCTGTGACTATTACGGCGTGTCCGCTGATTTTCTCCTGGGGCGCACCCTTAGCCGGGACGGCACCACCATTGCCCCCGAGGAGCTGTACGACCTGAGCGACGAGAAGGACAACTCTCTGCGCGGGGGCGTCCTGGCCCTCCTGTCTAAAAAGCTGCTGGTCAACTCCATCGGCGTACTGTTCGACCTGTTGGCCAAGACGGGCAGCCGGGAGGCCATCCGCGCCTGCGCCAACTATCTGTCCGGGGCGGTCTATAAAATGTACCGCCGGCTGTATCAGGCCAATCCAGCCAACAACCCGGACTTTTTTTCCGTACCCCCCCACCTGTTTGAAGGCGGGCTGGCCGACGCGGACATGAGCTGCTCCGAGTCGGAGTTTTCTGCTGCCCTGGCGGCCCAGGTCAAAGAGAAGGCCCCCCTGCCTGAGCTGTCCAATGATATTTTGGCCCGTGATTACCCGGTGCTGTATCAATCCCTGCTCCAAATCGTCCATAACACCGGAGAGCGGGTCAATGGGCTGTTGGAAGGCCGGAAGAGCAAGTGAGGCGGGCGCGTTTTTCCCACTTGCTCATTTTCCCCTCCACCTCTCAAGCTTCAACCGCTCGCCCTCTCCATATCAGATCCATCTGCTCACAAGGGGGGCTCCACTCCGCAAGCGATAAATCGCTGACAGATGTGCAGTCGTTTGGCTTTGATTTGGTTTGATTTCCTACCGGAGGTTTATGCTTATGACCGATCAATCTAAAATCCGCAACTTTTCTATCATAGCCCACATTGACCACGGCAAATCGACACTGTCTGACCGGCTCATCGAGCTGTGCGGAGCGGTAGAGCAGCGGCAGATGGAGTCCCAGCTGCTGGACAACATGGACTTGGAAAAAGAGCGTGGCATCACCATCAAGGCCCGGGCTGTCCGGCTGGACTACCGGGCGGAGGACGGGAACACTTACGCCCTCAACCTGATCGACACCCCTGGGCATGTGGACTTCAACTATGAGGTGTCCCGCTCTCTGGCCGCCTGCGAGGGGGCGGTGCTTATTGTAGACGCTTCCCAGGGCATCGAGGCCCAGACCCTGGCCAATACTTATCTGGCTATGGAGCATGATCTGGAGATCCTGCCTGTAATCAACAAGATCGACCTGCCCGCCGCCGACCCTAAGCGGGTAAAGGAGGAGATCGAGAACATCCTGGCTCTCCCCGCCGAGGACGCTCCAGAGATCTCCGCCAAGCAGGGAATCAATATTTCCGCCGTGCTGGAGGATATTGTTCAAAATATTCCCGCTCCCCAAGGAAATCCCTCAGCCCCGCTGAAGGCCCTGATCTTCGACAGCCAATATGACCCCTATGTGGGAGTGGTGGTCTATTTCCGGGTAATGGAGGGAACACTGAAAAAGGGGATGCAGGTCAGGATGATGGCCTCCGGAGCCTCCTATCAGGTGCTGGACTGCGGCTATCTGCGCCCCCTAGGCATGGATTCCTGCCAAGAGCTGACCGCCGGCGAGGTGGGCTGGTTCACCGCCTCCATTAAAAATGTGAAGGATACCCGCGTCGGCGATACCATCACAGGGGCGGAGGTCCCGGCGGCGGCCCCTCTGCCCGGCTACCGGCCCGCCCAGCCTATGGTCTACTGCGGCATATATACCGAGGACGGCTCCAAATACCCCGACCTGCGGGACGCCCTGGAAAAGCTCCAGCTCAACGACGCCTCCCTGTCCTTTGAACCGGAGTCCTCTATTGCCCTGGGCTTCGGCTTCCGCTGTGGATTTTTGGGGATGCTCCACATGGAGATCATACAGGAGCGGCTGGAGCGGGAGTTCGACCTGGACCTGGTAACCACCCTGCCCTCCGTTATCTATGAGGTAACAAAGACCGACGGCACAGTGGTCCGTGTGGACAACCCCCACAACTACCCCGACCCCGGCTCCATCAGTGAGGCGCGGGAGCCCTACGCCAAGGTATCCATCATCTCGCCCCCGGACTATGTGGGTAATATTATGCCTATGTGCCAGGACCGTAGAGGTGTTTTTAAGGACATGCAGTATCTGGACACCAATCTGGTGGAACTGCACTACTCCATGCCTATCGGGGAGATCATCTATGATTTCTTCGATGCGCTAAAGGCACGCACCAAGGGGTACGCCTCCCTGGACTATGAGCTAGAGGGCTATGAGAAGAGCGATTTGGTGAAGGTGGATCTGCTCCTCAATGGGGACCAGGTGGATGCCCTGTCCTTTATTGTCCACCGGGAGAAGGCCTATGGCCGGGCCAGGCGCATCTGCGAGAAGCTAAAGGAGAATATCCCACGCCAGCTCTTTGAGGTGCCCGTTCAGGCGGCCATCGGCGGCAAGATCATCGCCAGGGAGACGGTGAAGGCCATGCGGAAGGACGTGCTGGCCAAGTGCTACGGCGGTGACATCACCCGAAAGAAAAAGCTGCTGGAGAAGCAGAAGGAAGGCAAAAAGAAAATGCGTACTCTGGGCACCGTCCAACTGCCCACTGAGGCATTTATGGCAGTCCTCAAGCTGGACGAGGAGTAAACGGGCATTTTCGTCTGCCTTCCTGGGCCCCCATCTTTGATGGGGCGGCGCTGTGCGCCGTAAATTCGCGGCGAAGCGGAAAATTGCGTTTATTCCCACCCAAGCATTGAAATCACCCTCAGAGCCCCCGGCAAACCGGGCCGATTCCGCCAAAACAGTGGTGAGGCCGGGCGGTACATGATTTTTTCATGTACCGCCCGGTTTTTTCTATCCTCGTTCTGATGACAACCTCTTGGAACTCCGGATCATGGAGGACAGCTCCTCCAGCTTCCTGGCCTTGGCATAAAAGGTACCGATGGGCATTTCACAGGCACGGGCTGCTTGGGGGAGGGTTATGCTCTTTTCCCGCCATGCCTTATGGATCAGGTAGAAATTATCCGGCAAAGCCTGGGACGGCCGGCCAAACCGCACTCCTCTGGCCTTGGCGGCGGCAATGCCCTCGGCCTGTCTCTTGCGGATATTTTCCCGCTCGTTCTGCGCGACAAAGGACAGGATCTGAAGCACCAGGTCGGCGATAAAGGTACCCATCAGGTCTTTGCCCCGTCGGGTGTCCAGAAGAGGCATATCCAGCACCACAATATCCACTCCCTTTTCTTTGGTCAGCACCCGCCACTGCTCCAGCACTTCGGAGTAATTGCGGCCCAGGCGGTCGATGCTTAGGATATACAGCAGGTCCCCTGCCCGTAACCGTCTGAGCATCCGCTTATAAGCTGGCCGCTCAAAGTTTTTGCCGGACAGCTTATCCATATATTGACTGTCTGATGGTACCCCGGCAGCCAGCAGGGCCAACCGCTGCCGGTCCTCGTTCTGGTCCGTGCTGGACACACGAATATAGCCATAAATCAATTTGCTTCCCTCCTTCGTTTTCTACCATCATAAGACAACGTGAGGAGAAAGCGCAGCCCAGATCAAGAGACAGTCAAAAAAATCAGGAACTCATAACCCTTCCCATCCTCTAATTGAAAGTGAACACCGAATCTTCAGGAATAGCAGCTCGAAAAATCAGGCACAACTAAAAGCCAGAGGGCTTTTAGGCCTGAGAAAGGAGAACAATCATGACTACAGATCCCAGAAAGGCGGCCATCATTGGCTGCGGTGCGGTGGGTGCCTCCATCGCCTTCCGATTTTTGCAGCAGGGCCTGTTTTCCAAGCTGGTGCTGGTAGATGTAAACCGGGCCAAGGCGGAGGGTGAGGCCATGGACCTGAGTGACGGCCTGCCTTACGGTTCCGCCATGGAAATATCGGCCGGGGGCTATGACGATCTGGCTGACTGTTTTCTTGTCGTTATCACCGCCGGGGCAAACCAGAAGCCCGGTGAGACCCGGCTGGACCTGATCGGCAAAAATACCGCCATCCTCAAAAGTATTCTCACTGAAATTAACGCCCGCGGCTTTCAGGGTATCCTGCTGATCGTTTCCAATCCGGTAGATGTACTGACCTATGCGGCCTGGAAGCTGTCCGGCTGTCCCAGAGGCCGGGTCATCGGCTCGGGTACCGTGCTGGACACCGCACGGCTGAAGCAGCTGCTGGGCGAGGAGCTGGCGGTGGACAGCCGAAATATTCACGCCTTTATCATTGGGGAACACGGGGACAGCGAGCTGGCGGTTTGGAGCGGGGCCAATGTGTCGGGCATCGATCTGGACCAGTTTTGTCAGCTTCGGGGCGGAGTGGACAACTGCCACCTGGACCAGTTGTACCGACGGGTGCGGGACAGCGCCTATGAGATCATCCGACGAAAAGGGGCTACCTACTACGGCATCGCCATGGCAGTAGGCCGCATCGCCCAGTGCCTGGTGCGGGACGAACACTCTGTTCTCCCGGTGTCCGTGGTGCTGGAGGGACAGTACGGCTTGGAGGGCCTGGCCCTCAGCATCCCTTCTGTCGTGGGGCGGAACGGCCTGGAGGAAGTGCTGGAAATCCCGCTGAACGGGGAGGAGCGTCAGGCGCTGGAGGACTCCGCCCGCCAGATGAAGGAGGCCATCGAGTCTTTGGACCTGTAACGGTAACAGGCATAAAAAAGCCCGCCGTCCCATAAGTTGTCCCAAAGGACAAGGAGGGGCGCGGGATGAGGATACAGCGGGCACGGGCAAAAATATGGCTGGGGCGGTCTCTGCGGCAGGTGGTGGCGGCCGCTCTCTTGAGCGTGGGCGTACTGTTCTGTCTGCCCGGAATTCTAATCCGGGGAGATCCCTTATATCAAGGATCCGAGGTGGTTGAATCACTTCCTCCGTCCGGGGACGCAGCCTCCGGTGGAGTACAGGCCGCCTCCCGGGACCGCGGGAGAGCTGTACGGCTGCAGATGGACGACGGAACGATCCGGGAGCTGTCTATGTCTGACTACCTGTGGGGGGTAGTGGCGGCTGAAATGCCGGCCTCCTTTGAACTAGAGGCCCTGAAAGCCCAAGCCTGCGCCGCGCGAACCTATACGGTAATCAGGCAGAACTCCGGCTCTGACAAGCACCCGGGAGCGGATATCTGTGAAGACAGCACCTGCTGTCAGGCCTATATCGAGCGGGAGGCGGCCCTGGCCCGCTGGGGACTAAACGCCCAGGAGTATGAGGAAAAGATTTCCCAGGCGGTGGAGGGGACCGACGGGCTGGGTATTCTCTATGAGGGGCAGCCCATTCAGGCACTGTTCTTCTCCTCCGCCGCCGGCCGGACCGTGGACGCTGTGGCGGTGTGGGGCAACAGTGTGGACTATCTGAAAAGCGTGGACAGCCCAGAGGGGGATGAGGTCCCCAACTACCACAGCCAGGTCGTTCTCTCCTCTCAGCAGGTCCAAGAGGCGGCTTTGGCCGCCTACCCCGGAGCGGATCTGTCCGGGGAGCCCTCCAGTTGGTTTGGTCAGGCCGTCCGGGACGAGGGCGGCACCGTCACCTCCATCCCCTTTGGCGGCCTTACCCTCACCGGCGGCCAGGTCCGGTCCATGCTGTCCCTCCGGTCCGCCGCCTTTACCGTGACCTGGGACGGGGAAAATTTTACCTTCGACGTTACTGGCTACGGCCACGGGGTAGGCATGAGCCAGTATGGAGCCAACGCCATGGCCAAAGAGGGGAAAAATTTTACAGACATCCTGACCTGGTACTATACCGGCACCCAGGTAGACGCTCTCTGGTGAGAAAGGCACAGCCCTCCCGGCAAGCCGGGAGGGCTGCTTCTGTTCCAGTCAGCAAAAGGCGGCACCTTGATTTGGTTATTTTTAATAAATATATCTCATTTACATGGCAATTATTTACAAATTGCATAAATCTCGTTAAAATAAAGACAGTAATATCTTCCTGATATCCTGTACCCACGGAGGCGGCGGAAGGAGCAGCTCGATGGGCTAAATGCTGATTCCCCACCAAAACCGGGGGACCCACTTCAAGACTGATACGACCGCTGCCGGCAGTAAGGGAGTGACTGGGGATGGATTCTATGAAATATGAGATCGCTGGCTTGGCGGTCATGACAGCAGCCGCATTTCTTTACGGCCCGGAGGTGGGAAGTTTTGTATTCTCCCTCTCAATCTTGATAGAAGGCATCGTCTGTTTGATCAAATTTCGGGGGAATCGCTGGCTCGCCCTGATGCTGCTCGTCATGGTGGTTTTGGGCAGCGTGTTCACCGTCCGGGAATTTGTTGGACTCTTATCCGAGTAATTGAAAAACTAGAACCTCCGGTGTTGCCAGGGGAGCAGTTCAAGATGGATACGGCCGCTGATGTCACAGGTGCTTGGGCATAGGCCGCACCAAAATACCAGCGCACCATTGGAGGACTGGTAAAAATGGGATCTGATCGGAACATAGATAAATATATTTTGATACTAGCCTTGTGTTCCTCCCTGATTGCCCTCTTATTTGCAGGTATTACGTATGCTATCTGTATTTATTGTTTTGGCATCTTTCTTTATGGGGGCATTGGGTGTATCTGTACAATAAAAAAGAAGCATTATGTTCGGGCCCTGGTTTATCTCCCCCTTATCATTTTATCCTTCGTCGCTCTGCTTCGGGAGTTATCACCAGCCCTAAAAAAATAGAGGGAACCCCCAGCTTACGCCATGGAACCCATTTAAGGCGGATACGACTGCTGATGTCAGGAGGGCTCGGATATGGACCGTAAAAAGTACCGTTACCGCTACCGCGTCACTGTTCTCGTAATCATGATAGCAGCCGGGATTTTTTTCAGTATGAAGGCAGTAAGCCTCATATTCTACACATCACTTTTGATTGAATGTTTCGGCGCTTTGATCGTAGATCGGCCGAAAGGCTGGATTGTGCCGGTACTGCTCGTAGCGGGGATCTTGGACGGTATTTTGGTGGTCAAAAAGCTCCTTGAGCTCATGTCTTAACTAAGCAGGCCCCCCGGCTTATGCCGGGGGGCCTGAATTTTGATGCGGAGCAGTATTTAGTTGGAAGCAGTATCCAAATCGGTGTCCCCGCCCCAGATCATATTCTTCCGCAGCTCGGCACCCACGGTTTCCATCTGGTGTTTGGCCAGATTGGCCCGCATGGAGTTGAAGAAGGTGCGGCCGTTCTTGTTCTCGGCGATCCACTTACCAGCAAAGGTGCCGTCCTGGATGTCCTTCAGAACTGCCTTCATGTTCTTCTTGGTCTCCTCATAGGGCAGGACACGGGGACCGGACACATACTCGCCATACTCTGCGGTGTCGGAGATAGAGTAGTTCATGGCCGCCACGCCGCCCTTGTTGATCAGGTCGATGATAAGCTTCATCTCGTGGATGCACTCAAAATAGGCGTTCTCGGGCTCGTAGCCGGCCTCGACAAGAGTTTCAAAGCCCAGCTTCATCAGCTCCACCACGCCGCCGCACAGAATGGCCTGCTCACCGAACAGGTCGGTCTCAGTCTCATCGTGGAAGGTGGTTTCCATCACGCCGCCCCGGGCGCCGCCGATGCCGGCGGCATAGGCCAGTCCCAGCTTATAGGCGTCGCCGGTGGCGTTCTGCTCTACGGCGATCAGGCAGGGCACGCCCTTGCCGTTGACATAGGTGGAGCGGACGGTGTGACCGGGGCCCTTGGGGGCGATCATAACTACGTCTACGTCGGCGGGGGGAACGATCTGCTGATAGCGGATATTGAAGCCGTGGGCAAACATCAGCATATTGCCGGAGGACAGGTTGGGGGCGATGGACTTTTTATAGACCTCGGCCTGGACCTCGTCATTGATCAGGATCATGACGATATCCCCCCACTGGGCGGCCTCCTCCACTGTCTTGACCTGCAGGCCGGCCTTCTCAGCGTTGGCCCAGTTCTTGGAGCCCTGGCGCAGGCCGACGCAGACATCACAGCCGGAGTCCTTCAGATTCATGGCGTGGGCGTGGCCCTGGGAGCCGTATCCGATAATGGCAATCTTTTTCCCGTCCAGATAGCTCAGATCACAGTCCTTCTCATAGTACATTTTTGCCATAGTTGTATTCCTCCTTCAGTTTGTTGTCATCATATATAGTGCTACGCCCTCTTTCGATGGCGAGAGTACCCGTCTTTGCGATCTCCAGAATGCCGAAGTCGGCCAGCAGGTCTGTGAGTGCCCTGGTCTTGGACCGGTCACCGAAGATAGCTACTGTCAGGGTGTCCCGGCCCACATCGATGATGTTGGCCCGGAAGATGTTGGCCATTTGAATGACCTCATCCCTGGAATTGCGGTCCGTGGCCCGGACTTTGATGAGAGAAAATTCCCTCTGGATAGAGGTGGCCTCGTCCAAGATCTTTACCGCCAGCACAGGGATAAGCTTACGGCACTGGTCGGCAATCTGGTTTATCATCAGCTCGTCCGCCAGAATGCTGATCGCCAGGCGGGCGGTGTTGGGCCGGTCGGTTCCGCCGGTGACAATGGACTCGATGTTATACCCCTTACGGGCAAACAACCGGGCCACCTGGCTCAATACGCCGGGGATGTCCTGGACCAGGATGGCCAGGGTATACAGCTTTTTTTCTGGATCAAATTCCCGTTTCATATCCCCCTAGCCCCCTTATTTGAGTAAGAAGTCAGTGATATGGGCGCCGCCGGCTACCATGGGCCGGACCATCTCATCCATATCCAGGCGGCAGTCGATGACACAGCCGCGGCCAGCGGTCAGCGCTTCCTGGAAGGCCGCCTCCATCTCCGCCATACTGGTTACCCGGAAGCCCTTCAGGCCATAGGCCTCGGCCAACTTGACAAAGTCCGGGCCTCGGTCCAAGGTGGTCTCCGAGTACCGCTGATGGTAGATCAGATTCTGCCACTGGCGAACCATACCCAGGGTGCCGTTATTGAACACTACTGTAATGATAGGCAGGTGGTAATGTTCTACCGTAGCCAGCTCATGGCAGTTCATGCGGAAGCAGCCGTCTCCGGTGGTATGGACCACCACCTTGTCCGGGTTGCCCAGCTTGGCCCCGATGGCCGCTCCCAGCCCGAACCCCATGGTCCCGAAACCGCCGCTGGTCAGCAGCTGCCCAGGATAGTCAAAATGGAAGTGCTGAATGGACCACATTTGATGCTGGCCCACATCGGTGGCCACGATGGTATCCTGGGGCGCCAGACGCCGGATGGTCTCCAGCACCTGCTTGGGGGTAAGCTTATCTCCCGTTTCCGCCACCGAGGGGACCCGCAGAGGCAGGACCTGCTCCTTCCATTCCGGATGGCTGTACTGGGGCAGCTTGGCGTTGAGCATCTCCAACACCCGCCGGGCTGAACCGATGATGTGGTGGTCCGTGAGGACATTTTTGTCAATCTCAGACCGGTCAATGTCAATCTGGACGACCTTGGCCTGGCTGGCAAAGGTCTCCGGCTGGAGCGCCACCCGGTCTGAGAAGCGGCAGCCCACGGCGATGAGCAGGTCACACTCATTGCACGCCACATTGGATGCCTGAGAGCCGTGCATCCCAATCATCCCTGTCGTCAGCGGATGTCCGCCCGGGAAGCCGCCGCCCCCCATAACAGTGATGGCCACCGGAGCGTCCAGCTTCTCGGCAAACTCCCGGAACTGCCGGTGGGCACGGCCCCGGACCACACCGCCGCCGCAGATGAGCAGCGGCCGCTTGGACTGGGCAATCATCTCCACCAGGGTTTCAATGTCCCCTTTGTTGGGCTCTGGAGCCTTCAGCTCGTGGCTGGTGGCCAGGGACTGGATGGAGCTGCAGGAGCGGTTCCTGCTCCAAGGGACAAACTCATAGTCGATCTCCACACTGGGAAACGTAACATTTTTCAGGAAATCGATGAGCACCGGGCCGGGCCGGCCGGTGGCCGCCACGGCAAATGCCTGACGCATCACGTCCGGGATGGTCTGGGCGTCCCGGACCAGATAGGTGGCTTTGGTAATAGGCATAGCGATGCCGGTAATGTCCACCTCCTGAAAGGCGTCCTTCCCCAGCGTCTGCTCCGTCACATTGCAGGTGATGAACACAATGGGAGAAGAGTCCATATAGGCGGTGGCAATCCCGGTGACCAGATTTGTGGCGCCAGGGCCGCTGGTAGCGAAACAGACCCCCACTTTCCCGGTGGAACGGGCATAGCCGTCGGCGGCGTGAGCAGCCCCCTGCTCATGGGCGGTCAAGATATGGTGGATCCTATCCTGATAGTTATACAGCTCATCATAGAGATTCAGGATCGTTCCACCTGGATATCCGAAAACAGTGTCCACCTCCTGCTCCAGCAGACACTCCATGATGGCCTGAGTGGCGCGTACTTTCAAAACGGCTGACCCCCTTTGGGTGAGATAGAAGTGTGATGTTACGCTGCGCTTTGCGCATGCGGTCTGGGCGCTCTCGCTGCGGCTCTGGACACAAACGGCCGGACTTCGCCTGCCCTGGTTTGTATTCGCCGCTCCGCTCCAAGCTCCGCGCTCAAATTTTCCCTCCGCCCTTCTGCACGGCGATGACGCCGGTACGGGCAACCTCCAAAATGGAGAAGGGCCGCATCATGGCCTGGAAGGTATCCAGACGATCCGGCGTGTCGGACAGTTCCAGAGTCATAGAGGTAGGAGAGATATCATCCACCTTAGCCCCGTAGATGGAACAGATGGTCATAATATCCTGCCGGGTTTTATTGTTGGCGTTTACCTTTAAAATCATCAGCTCCCGGCCAATCAAGTTGGTCTCCTCCAAAGTGCGGACCTTGATGACCTCGATGAGTTTGTTGAGCTGCTTTTCCACCTGCTCCACCACGCTGTTGCCGCTATCCACGATGATTGTGATACGGGAGATGGTAGGGTCGTCGGTGACACCCACGGCCAGGGATTCGATGTTGAAGGCTCGGCGGGCAAACAACCCAGTAATACGGTTTAGAGCGCCCGCCTGGTTCTCCACCAGCACGGAGATTGTCTGTTTCATCTGGTCCCCCTCCTTTAATCGTTGGTGCCCACGTCGGGGTGGACTTCACAGAGCATCAGGCAGGCGCCTTTGGTGGACAGAAAGCGCTCGATGGCCTCGTCCAGTTCTTCCTCCTCGCGGACCATAATGCTGGGGATCCCGTAAGCGGCGGCAATGGCGGCAAAGTCCGGGGAACCGTCCAAATCCACCCCAAAGGGGCCGTGATAAGGAACTGATTTCTGGATCTGGTGGACCAAACCCAGGGTATGGTTCTGAAACACAAGGATCTTGATATCCAAATCAGCGCACCGTATGGCGGCCAGTTCGTTCATGGCCATCTGGAAAGAGCCGTCTCCACAGACAACGACGGTCTGCCTGCCCGGCTTCGCCACCTTGACGCCAATCGCGGCGGGGAGGGCGTAGCCCATGGTCCCCAGGCCGCCACTGGTCAGCAGTCGGCCGTGCTTTTGGGGAAAATACTTACAGGTAAAGATCTGATTCTGGCCTACATCCACGCACACCACGGCGTCCTCATCCAGCTTGGCCCCCAGCCTACGGATGGCAGTACCAGGGAACACAGAACCGGGACGCTTGGGAAAGACCCGGCTCAACTCGGCCTTCCGGTAGTCCCGAAGCATGGCCAGCCAGTCGGCAGAATCGGTGCTGGAAACACCCATATCCAGGATCTGGCGAAGGATGACCTTCACGTTGCCTACCAGGGGGACGGCGGCCTGCATATTTTTCCCGATCTCCGCCGGATCCACGTCGATATGAATGGTGGCCATCCTGCGCTGTATCTCGTCGGGGGAGATGATGGCCCGGTCGGCAGCCCGAGTGCCCACCATGATGAGCAGGTCGGACTTTGCCAGGGCTTTGTTGGCGCAGTGGTTGCCGTGGGCTCCGATCATGCCCAGGTTGAGTGGGTGGTCCGTGGGCATCAGGCCAATGCCCATCATGGTCTTGACAACCGGGATATTGGCGGTCTCCGCCAGCTCCAGCAGCTCCTCCTGTGCGTCGGCCAGCCACACACCGCCGCCAGCGCAAATCAGAGGCTGGCGGGCCTTGGCGATGGTTTCCACTACACGCTTAATTTGGAGGTCATTTCCTTTGACGCTGGGCTTGTACCCCCGGATATTGACCTCCTCGGGCCAGTCAAACTTCTTTAACGTCTGCTCCTGGACATCGATAGGAATATCAATGAGGACCGGGCCCGGACGACCAGTGGAGGCGATATGGAAGGCCTCTCGGACCACCCGGGGAATGTCGTTGGCGTTTTTCACCAGATAGCTGTGCTTGGAGAAGGGCGCCACGGCACCGGTGATATCCACCTCCTGGAAGATATCTCGGCCCAGAAGATGGCTGGGCACCTGTCCGGTGATAGCCACCATGGGGATAGAATCCATGTAGGCTGTAGCGATACCAGTAATCAGGTTGGTGGCCCCGGGACCAGAGGTGACCATGCATACTCCTACCTTGCCGCTGACCCTGGCATAGCCGGAGGCCATATGGCCGGCGTTCTGCTCCGTCCGCACCAGGGTATAGCCGATCTCCGGATGTTCCTTTAGGGCGTCTACCACCGGGCAGATGGTGGCTCCGGCGTAGCCAAAAATATGGTCTACCTGCTCGCGCAGCAGGCTTTCAATCAACGCGTGCGCTCCATTCATGGAACTTCACCTCCATTGGTGTGCTTTGACTCAAAAAAACAAAAGCGGCTTCGTCCTATCTATACAGATAGGACGAAGCCGGATGCTCCGTGGTACCACCTAAATTCATAACCTTTGGCTGGTTATGCGCTCATTTCCCCAATAACGGTGGGAGAACCGTTCCAACCTACTATGGCACGCCGCCAGTTCAGAAGGACTGCTCACGGGCGAGCTTCGGGGGAGGTCCTTCACGAGCGCTTACACCGACCGCGCCCTCTCTTCGCATCCAGACAAGCCTACTATCCCGTTCATCGCGTTTATGATGATTGTTCACAATCATACTCTATTCTGTCGGATTTGTCAATTCCCTTTCCCCGGAAATTTCTCCGTTTTTTATTGCTTGACCATGTCTACCAAATGTCTACCAAAAAAAGCGGGAAAGCGCTGGGAAACGTGGCTTTCCCGCTTTTCCATTTTCTGGGCGTCTACCAGATGTCTACCGAGGGCACTTTTTCTTTGGAAAAGCGCCCTTTTTTATTTACTGTTAGCGGGTTTTCCTCACCTTTTTTGCTGTGCAAGGGGCGTTATACAGGGCTGATGCCATAAAAAGTCCTCAAAGCCTCGAAAAAATGGGGATTTTGTCAGAAAAATCCCCGAAAAAATTTAAGGAGGAATCCCGAATGAGAAACCTGAAACGGGCTCTTAGCCTGGCTCTGGCTTCCGTCATGGTCATGGGCCTGATGGTAGTTGGCACCGGCGCGAGCTACGTCGATGTGTCTTCCAAGAACAATCAGGAAGCCATCGAAGTTCTCCAGGCCGTCGGTGTTATGACCGGCGACGAGAACGGCAAGTTCAACCCCGACGCCAACGTCACCCGCAACGAGATGGCCGTCATCATGTCCAACATGCTGGACTACAAGGTGTCCAACTACGCTGGCACCGCCCCCTTTACCGATGTGCCCGCCTGGGCTGAACCCTATGTGGCCGCTTGCTGGACCCACGGCATTATCTCCGGCTATGACGCCAAGACCTTTGGCGGCAGCGACTCCGTCACCGCCGCCCAGGCCGCTCTGATGATGATGAAGGCCCTGGGCTACTTCCAGTATCAGTCCGATTTCGGCGACGACTGGCAGCTGTCCACCATCCGTCAGGCTAACCAGATCGACCTGTACAACGACGTGGATGTTGCCGCTATCGAGGCCATGACCCGGAACGACGTGGCCCAGCTGGCTCTGAACACCCTGGAGGCCACTCAGGTCATCGTGGGCCGTGAGCCCGGCAAGGTGGTCACCCCCGACGGCACCACCGTGTACCTGGGCTCCGCTGAGTACAGCGACCTGTACAAGTCCGGCAGCCGCTATAAGAGCATCAGCGCCGAGCAGGACGAGAGCAAGAAGTACTCCGCCGAGCTGGGCGAGGACCTGTTCGCTGGCGAGCTGAAGAAGATAGCCGACGACAGCGACGACTTCGGCCGTCCTGCCGTTATCTGGTCCTACGAGGGCGACGAGATCGGCAAGTACGCTGGTGAGGAGCCCGTCATGACCTATGTCAAGGACTTTGACAAGGACGAGGTAAAGGACTTGGAGAAGGACGGCTACGACTTCGACGGTGCCACCATCTATGTCAACGGCTCTGTTGAGACCGGGCTGGACAGCGTCGCAGACTTGGCCGCCCGCAAGTACAAGGGCACCGTCATTGAGCTGTACGCTGCTGAAGATGACGACAAGAAGATCGACCGGATTGTCCTGCTCCAGGGCTACCTGGCTCAGGTGACCGACATGGACGACGAGGATGTCACCATGGACGTCTACAACCCCTGGCTGAATAATGACGACGAGGCCGTTTCTTTCACGGTTGAGGACAACAGCAAGGATGACGACGACTGGTTCGACCGCCTGTCCAAGCGTTATGACGTGGACGACTACTTCGTCATCTTCATTGAGGCCGCCGACGTGAACGACGATAACGATGTG
Source organism: Flintibacter hominis (assembly GCF_014287965.1). Taxonomy (NCBI): domain Bacteria; kingdom Bacillati; phylum Bacillota; class Clostridia; order Eubacteriales; genus Flintibacter; species Flintibacter hominis. The sequence goes on from NZ_JACOPO010000005.1 coordinate 20,606, forward strand.
CTGGCCGTGTCTGACGTAGAGACCGTCAGCGGCACCGTCAAGACCGTCAAGATCACTGACGATATGGAGAATGGCTACAACGGCAGCTTCACTCTGGACGGCACCAAGTACACCCTGGCCTCCGGCTACAACAATGTCGAGATCAACGCGGGCGACGAGTATGACTTCTTCCTGGACGAGAACGGCTTTGTGATTGGCGCCAAGGCTGCCAACGACGAGATCAAGATCGATGACTATGTCTTCGTGAAGGCAGCCAGCACCTCTGGCTTTGATGCTATCGCTAAAGTCATGTTTATGGACGGCACCTCCAAGAGCATTACTGTCAGCGAGGTAAATGGCTCCGAGATCGACGGTGACACCACAAGTTGGAACACTGCCAACTTTGGTAACGCCTTCTACACCTTTAAGGAGAAGAAGAACGGCGAGTATGAGCTAGAGGTTGTCAAGAATCAGGCTTCTACCACAAGCGCCACTGTGGACAACGTCGCCAAGCCCATCTCCGGCGTTTCCCTGACTGGTAACTCCTCCACTCTGTTCATCGCTAAGGATAAGGTTTACACCGGTGTGAAGAACGCCCCCGAGGTTGAGGCTGGTCCTGTCTACTACATCTATGATGGTGCCCGCTTGGTCGTTGTGTACGCTAAGAATGAGGGCTCCGCCAGCACCAGCGCTGACGAGCTGGTCTATGTCCTGTCCGACAACTACGCTGTGGGTCTGGACGACGATGACGAGGAGTACTATGAGTACGACGTCTTCATGGACGGCGAGAAGACCACCCTGATGACCCGTGAGGATGACCTGGACAAGGGACTGTACCAGATCAAGGGCTACGAGGACGACCTCTATGCCGAATTCAAGGACAGCGTTGACAGCGATCTGGTGAAGACCGAGAGCGATGTGACCAATGTCGACTACGAGGACGGCACCCTGACTCTGGACGGCGAGGGTTACCTGCTGGCTGATGACGTGAAGGTCTACACCATCGACGGCACCACCGTCAAGTCCATTGGCGCCGGCTCCATCGAGAACCGCGTAACCAAGGACGGTTTTGACAACGTCACTCTAATCCAGCTGGACGAGGATGACAACGAGTTCGTTATCGTCTATCTGACCAAGTAATTTCTTTTCCGCAACCCCAAAGGACCCCGGAGCCAGAGCTCCGGGGTCCTTCTTTCATTCCATTTCCAGAAGGGCTAGATAGTGATAGGTCTTGCCCGCGTCGTTTAGCTGGGGCGATGCCTTGCCCTCATCATTATACCAGGATATGGCCCGCTCCTCCCATGTTACCGTGTTTGTCCGGTCATTGTTGACCGTAGATTGGGCCGCCGCAGAGGTTTCCCCGCGGCCGCAGAGCAACCGCCAGCTGCCATAGACGTAAAGAAGCATCGGTCTTCGCTGGAAGGTCAGGCGGTTTGGGGCACTGGCTCCGGCGCCTCCGGTCCCTACATAGCTCCCCGCCACTACCTGACAGTTTCCTTTTCCGGCCATATCCGCTGCGAGAACAGCGGCCTTCTGTGTCAGCTGGTCCATGGCTTCCCGGCTGGCTTTCCCAAAAAGAGCTGTATCGATTTTTTGGTTGTCCTCATTGAACTCCATACGGAGCACCTTATCCTCCGCCTCCCATTGGTTGAGCTGGTAATGCTGCGTCTTGTTGGTTGACATGATGGTTCCTCCTTTAATGATTAAGATCAGGGATGTGGCTTTTGCGGGGTACACCTTTTTCTCCCGCTTTGGGTTGTCACGCCCTGCATGACCGGTTAGTCGGGCCGGAGCCGCAGCGTGACCCCTTCTATCTAACACAAAAACCGCCCCGAAGTGGGACGGTTTCATACATTTTTTGGAAATTATAATACAATTCTGTTCAAAGAGAGTCTGCCATCGGGTCTCTTCCCATAAAAGGGACCTGGAGGCCACGCCCCCAGGTCCTTGCCCTTTATTTCTCCATATCCATGATTTGGGACACGCGGCGGGCGTGGCGCCCTCCCTCAAAGTCCGTGGTCAAAAACACGTCTACGATGCGCTCGGCCAGGTTGGGCCCAATCATCCCCGCGCCCATCGCCAGCATATTGGCGTTGTTGTGGCGGCGGGTCAACTCGGCGGACAGGGGATCGGCGCACAGGGCGCAGCGAATTCCCTTCACCTTGTTGGCGGTGATGGAGATGCCGATGCCGGTGGTGCAGATGACAATCCCCTTCTCACAGGCGCCGGAAGCCACAGCTTCGGCAGCGGCCTTGCCAAATACAGGGTAGTCACAGCTGGCGGTACTGTCTGTACCGAAGTCCTGGCAGGAGATGCCCTTGGCTACCAGATAGGCCTTGATATGCTCCTTCAAATTATAGCCGCCATGGTCAGATGCGATTGCGATCATAATAAATATCCTCCAATTCTTATAGTTTGATCCATTCAGGCCGCCGCTTCCGATAGACGGCAAAGCGATGGAATCCTGTTTCACGAAGGAGGGCCACAGCCTGGGAGATGCCGCGTCCCACATTTCCGGGGGAGTGGGCGTCAGAGCCGGTAGTGACCAACTCGCCCCCCAACTGATGGTAATGTCTAAGGATGGGGCGCCAATCCTCCACCTCCCGGCCGCCGTGGGTGTTGACCTCGATTGCCTTCCCGTTTTGGATGACGGCACGGAGCAGCTGGTCCAGCTGGTCCCCATACCGGTCCAAGGTGATGTGCCAGCCTGCTCTGCCGTTCATATAGCGGAGGGGATAGATAATATGGCCCAGGGCGTCGTAGCAGTCCAGCCGGGTCAGAGCCAGCATACTGGCGAAATAGTCATCCAGCGTGGTGTAGCACGCCTCCTCGGAACGGTAGTCCAAATAGAAAAAATCTCGACCTCCCGCCTCTGGGCTCAGATTGTGGATGGAGCCGATGACAAAATCCAGGGGTGCGGCGGCCACAAGAGCCTCAGCCCGGCCGGGGTCCGTATAGGCCCCGCCCAGCTCGAGGCCCAGCAACACCTTCACCTCGCTGCCGCCTTTGTCACGGGCCCGCCAGTATTGGTCCAAGATGGGCGTCCAGTCCCAGCCGCCCAGAGGAGCTCCGTTTTCGTCCTGCAGGTCACAGTGGTCGGTGGTACACAGCTCCCGGAGGCCGGCCCTGCGTGCCGCCCGGACCATGTCCTCCAGCCGGGCGGTGCTGTCCGGTGAACAGCAGGAGTGCGTGTGGTAGTCTGTAAGATACATGGCCCACCTCCTTCTTCCCTATTGTAGTGCCTTTCCCCTGTTTTTGCAAGGGGGAAGGATGGAAAAGCGGGCCCTCCGGGCCCGCTTTTCCCATTATTTTCGGACAGGAACATGCCAGATCTCTCTGGCGTAGTCGCTGATTGACCTGTCGGCAGCAAAGAGGCCGGAACGGGCGATGTTGATGAGGGACATCTGATTCCATCGCTGGCGGTCGGCATAGGCCTCCAGCGCCCGCTTGTGAGCCTGGCAGTAGCTAGAGAAATCGGCCAGCAGCATATATTCATCCGCCATAGAGCCCCCAACGCCAAAGAGGAGGCGGTCGGTGATGCTGCTATACGACACATGGTCGTCAAAGCCGGCGGCGATCTGGTCAATGACCCGCTTCAGCCCATGGTCCCGCTGGTAGAGGTCCAGGGAGCGGTAGCCCTCCCGCTTGCGCTGGTTCACCTGCTCGGCGGTCAGGCCGAAGAGGAAAATATTTTCGTCCCCCAACTGCTGGTGCATCTCCACATTGGCGCCATCCAGAGTACCGATGGTCAGCGCGCCGTTCATCATGAATTTCATGTTGCCGGTGCCGCTGGCCTCCTTACCGGCGGTGGAGATCTGCTCGGACAGCTCACTGGCGGGCATCAGCTTCTCCGCCAGGGACACCCGGTAGTTCTCCAGGAAAACCACCTGAAGCTTATCCTTGCAGACCGGGTCCCTGCTGATTTGGGCTGCCAGGGAGTTGATGAGCTGGATGATCTCTTTGGCCACATGGTAGCCGGGGGCAGCCTTAGCGCCAAAGAGGAAGGTCTGGGGGGTAAAATCCATGTTGGGATTATCCCGCAACTGCTGATACAGGTAGACGATGTGGAGGACATTGAGCAGTTGGCGCTTATACTCGTGGAGGCGCTTGACCTGGACATCGAAGATGGCGTCGGTGTTCAGGATAACGCCGGATTCCCGTGCCACATAGGCGGCAAAGCGGCGTTTGTTCTCCCCTTTGATGGCCTCCAGCTGCTTCAGCACGGACTTGTCGTCCTTGCAGTTCTCCAGCTTCCGGATGGCCTCCGGGTGGATGAGGTACTCGTCTCCTCCGGAGCAGTCCCGGATCAGGGCATCCAACTTGGGGTTAATTTGAGACAGCCAGCGGCGGTGGTCAATGCCGTTGGTCACATTCTTGAACTTACCCGGGGCGGCCAGATAAGCGTCATGGAATACCTCCCGTTTCAGGATATCGGAGTGGAGGGCGGAAACGCCGTTGATATACTGGCAGGCACAGACGCACAGGTTGGCCATGCGCACCTCGCCCCCCCAGATGATGGCCATGTGGGCGATCTTGCCCTGGTCGCTGCCGTAGCGCCGCTCCAGCTCCCCCTGGTAGCGGTGGGCGATCTCCTTCAGGATCTGCCACACACGGGGGAGCAGACTCTCAATCAAGGCCTGGGGCCACCGCTCCAGAGCTTCGGCCAAGACGGTATGGTTGGTGTAGCACACGGTATGGGTGACAATATGCCATGCCTCGTCCCAGGAATAGCCCTCCTGGTCCAACAGGATGCGCATTAGCTCCGGGATGACCAGGGTGGGATGGGTGTCGTTGATCTGGATAACATGCTTTTCATGGAAATTGTGGAGGGTACCATACTGGGCCCGGTGCTTGCGGACAATGGACTGGACCGTGGCGGATACAAAGAAATACTGCTGCTTCAGGCGCAGGGATTTCCCCTCGTAGTGGTTGTCGTCGGGGTAGAGGACCTTAGCGATGACCTCCGCCATGGCCTGCTGCTCCACAGCCTTGAGATACTCGCCCCGGGAGTAGAGGGACATATCCACCGGGACCGGACTTTTGGCGTCCCACAGGCGCAGGGTGTTGGTATGCCGGGTCTGGTAGCCAGCGATCTCCATGTCCCGGGGAATGGCCAGCACGGCGGTATAGCCCACATGCTCAGGGTGGTTGACGCCGTTTTCATCCCATCGGTCCTCAATCTTTCCGCCGAAGCGGACCTCCTCCGTCTCATCCAGCTTGGGGATGAGCCAGGCGTCCCCCAGACCTAGCCAGTTGTCCGCCAGCTCTACCTGCTTGCCGTCGATGATCTTCTGCTTGAAGATGCCCAGCTCGTAGCAGATGGAGTAGCCGGTGGCGGGAATCTCCAGGGTGGTCATGGAGTCCAAATAGCAGGCGGCCAGGCGGCCCAGGCCGCCGTTGCCCAGGCCGGCGTCGGGCTCCTGCTCAAATAGATCGGCGGCGGAGAAGCCCAGCCCCTCCAGCGTCTCCTTGAGTGTATTCAGCAGCCCCAAGTTATAGGCGTTCTTCTCCAGAGAGCGGCCCATGAGGAACTCCAGGGACAGGTAGTGGACCTGACGCCGCTGCCCCTCCCACACCTGGTTGCCCGTTTCGATTTGATGGCGGGACATGATGTCCCGGAGGACTAGGGCACAGGCCTTGAACATATGGTTGGGGGTGGCCTCTTCCACAGTGCGGCCGAAGTTGCGCTGGAGCTTACCGATAATCATCTCGGTGAGCTGGGCCTTGGTATATTCTGCCATAGAGAGCCTCCTGTAATATCAAAATCGGTGCTTCCGCACGCAGGAAAAATTGCAAAAAGCGGTCTTTGCCCAGCCATTGTATCAGGTTTGGGCAGGAGCGTCAATGGGCAGAAACGCCCAAGATATGGGCGTTTCCGGGGATTTCTCAACATTTTTCATAAGAAAAGATGCCTTGTAAAAATCGATGGGCCCCGGACGCTATACACATCGTCCGGGGCCCTCTGATTGTGTCAGACAGAGCTGTCAGCCGAGGATGCGCTGATAGATGTCCAGATACTGCCTGGCCGAGTTGTCCCAGGAGAAGTCGGCAGTCATTCCCTCTCTTTGCAGAGCCCGCCAAGCCTTTTTGTTGCTGTGGTAGAGGTCTACGGCCTCCCGCAGCACCCAGACCATGTCCCCCGCGTTGATGTTGGCAAAAGTGAAGCCACGGCCGGTCCCATCAAACTTATTGTAGGGGACAACGGTGTCCTTCAGGCCGCCAGTCTCCCGAACCACAGGGATGGTGCCGAAGCGCATGGCGATCATCTGAGACAGGCCGCAGGGTTCGGAGACCGAGGGCATCAGGAACAGGTCGGCTCCGGCATAGATCATGGTGGACAGAGGGGCGGAATAGGTCAGTTGGGCGGCGAAGCGGCCGGGGTACTGACTCTGAGCGTGGCGGAACGCCTCCTCATACTGCCAGTCGCCGGTGCCAAGCACCACCATCTGCACGTCCAGGCCCATGATCTCCTGAAGGGAGTCTGTCACCAGGGAGAAGCCCTTGTGGCCAACCAGACGGGACACGCAGGCGATGATGGGCACATCAGGATTCTCCTGAAGGCCAACGGCCTGCTGCAGGGCCTGCTTACACTGGTTCTTGCCCTTGACCAAGGCGCGGGGGGTAAAGTTGGCGGCAAGGCCAGGGTTGGTGGCTGGATCGTAGAGGTCCACATCGATGCCGTTTAGAATGCCCTCCAGCTTGCCGCTCTGCTGATTGATGACCCCGTCCAGCCCATGGGCGTAGAAGGGAGTGCGCAGCTCCTGGGCATAGGTGGGAGATACCGTAGTGACGAAGTTGGAGGCCATAATAGCGCCCTTCATCAGGTTCACGTCCCGATGGTAGGCCAGCATCCCCTCGTTGAGATAGCTCTTGTCCAGACCGATGACATCCTGAAGGACCTGGTCGCCGTAGCGGCCTTGGTACTCGATGTTGTGAATGGTAAAGACGCTCTTGGTCCCTCCCAGCTGAGGGATGCGGTATTTCTCCTCCAGCAGATAGACGGGGACGAGGGCGGTCTGCCAGTCGTTGCAGTGGATGATATCTGGGGCCCAGTCCAGCTGTCCCGGAGTTTCGATGATAGCCCTGGAGAAGAAGGCGAACCGCTCGCAGTCGTCGAAATGTCCATAGAGCTGCCAACGCTTGAAGTAGTATTCGTTGTCTACAAACCAGTAGGCGACCCCCTCCCGCTCCAGCTGGAAGATGCCACAGTAGACCTGCCGCCAGGACAGGGTGACATTGAAGTATTTGAGAAAGGTCATCTGTTCCCGCCACTCCTGGCCGATGCCCTCGTACAGAGGAAGGATGACCTTGACCTCGTGGCCCTCCCGGGCCAGAGCCTGGGGCAGGGAACCGGCCACATCGGCCAGTCCGCCGGTCTTAATAAAGGGAGCAACCTCGGAGGAGGCAAATAGGATCTTCATAGACGATTCCTCTTTTCAAAAGATTCAAACTGGAGTGGATGAAAGAGACGGTCATACCACCGAATTTTTGGCGATGGCCAGGGGATATGTAGCGTGGCCCATGAGCATCCGGTCCTCATTGATCACCACGTTTTTGTCCGCGATGACATAGGCCAGAGAAGCTCCGGCTTTGACCACCGTACCCTGCATCAATACGCTGTTGGACACCTTGGCGCCCTTTTCTACAATGACGCCGCGGGAGAGGATGGAGTTTTCCACCACGCCCTCAATATAGCAGCCGTCGGCTACCAGGGACTGGACCGCCACCGCGTCGGGCCCGTAGTAGGTGGAGGGGTTGGACTGATCCTTGGTGCGGATGGGGCGGCTGATGTTGAACAAGTCAGCGCGGACCTTGGGATCCAGAAGATCCATGGAGTGCTGGAAGTAGTCGCTTACAGACTGGAAGCGGGCCACATAGCCCTGGTGGATGTAAGGCATCATCTTCAAGCTCTTGAGCCGGGGGCGCAGGACACCTCGGCTGAAGCTGTGGATATCGTGCGCGGAACAGTACTCTACCATATCCAGCAGCAGCTGCTTGGACAGGATGTACACCTCCAGGGACTCCAGGGCCTGGTCCGCAGTAGTGGGATGGATGGACAGATCCGTGATCCGGCCCTCCCCGCTGACCTCCACATACTCCGAAAACTGAGGAGCCCCTTTCAGGGTGGGGGTACACACCATAGTCACGTCGGCCCCGGAGGCGATGTGCTGCTCCAGTACCTGGGCCACGGGCAGGTTAACAGCGATATCGCCCCAGCCCATGATAACATAGTCCTGGCGGATATTCTGAAGATATCCGGCTACGCCGGCCAGAGCCTCCATGTTGCCCCGATACTCGCCGCCTCCCTTGCCCTGATATCCGAAGGGGGGCAGGATGCGCAGGCCGCCGTGTTTGCGGGACAGGTCCCAGTCCTTCCCGGTTCCCAGGTGATCCAGCAAAGACTGATAGCTCTCATGGACCACCAGCCCCACGTCGGTGATACCCGCGTTGACATAGCTGGACAACATGAAATCGATCAGGCGGTACCGCCCGCCAAAGGGCAGGGAGCAGGTGTTGCGGGGCCTGGTCAGCTCTCCCAGATTGGCGTTAGAGCGATAGGCGAAGAGAATGCCGTGGAGATCATTCATGCCCGATCACCTCCCTTCACCGCTTCCCGAACCATGGCGCCGGGGGACACCACAGCCTGTTCCCCCACGGTGACGCCGCTGGCCACCACGGCGATGCCCCATTTGGGATCATCGTTGGGAGCGGAGCCCACTACGGCGCCCGCCTCAATGACGGCAGCCTCTGCCACAATGGCGTAAGACACCTGGGCTCCGGCTCGGACCACCGCCCCTGGCATGAGGATGGAGTACTGAACGCTGGCTCCTTCCTCTACAGTGACAGAGTGAAACAGTACAGAGTTCTCCACCGTCCCGTCCACCCGGCTGCCGCCGGTCACCAGAGAGTGGGAGATGTGGGCGTTGGGGCCTGTGACATGGGGAGGTTTCACGGGAGTTCTGGCGTAAATGGGCCAGTCTGGGTCATACAGGTCGATGCTGTTCCGGGGGGCCAGCATATCCATGTTAGCGTCCCACAGAGAATTGATGGTGCCAACATCCTTCCAGTAGCCGTGGAAGCGGTAGGCCATCATCACCTCGTTGGCGGCGAGCATGTTGGGGATGATGTTCTTCCCGAAGTCGTTGGTAGAGGCCGGGTCAGCTTCGTCGTCAATGAGGTACTGCCGGAGCTTGGACCAGGTGAACACATAAATGCCCATGGAGGCCAGATTGCTCTTGGGTTGGGCCGGCTTCTCCTCAAACTCGTAGATCCGGTCGTTTTCGTCCACATTCATGATGCCGAAGCGGGTGGCCTCCTCCATCGTGACCTCCAGGACGGAAATGGTGCAGGCCGCCCCGGACTTCTTATGCAGGTCCACCATGTCGGCGTAGTTCATTTTATAGATGTGGTCACCGGACAGGATGACCACATACTCCGGGTCATACAGGTCCAGAAAGCCAATGTTCTGGTAAATGGCGTTTGCCGTACCCTTGTACCAGGTGCCCTGGTCGCCCTCCCTCATATAGGGGGGGAGGATGTGTACGCCGCCGTCAGACCGGTCCAGGTCCCAGGGCTGCCCGTTGCCGATGTAGCTGTTCAGCTCCAGGGGACGGTACTGGGTCAGGACACCGACGGTATCAATGCCGGAGTTGACACAGTTGGACAGGGGAAAATCAATGATGCGGTACTTGCCCCCAAAGGGGACGGCAGGTTTGGCTACATGGCTGGTCAGAGCGTAGAGGCGGCTGCCCTGGCCGCCGGCCAGCAACATGGCCACAACTTCTTTCTTCATGCTGTTCACCTCTTGTCTGTTTCGAGCGCGGGGGAAGGAAAACGTGAAATCAGGGTGCGGAGCTCTGGAATTTCCAATCAGTGCTTAGGGCTTTTCCCGGCAGGGGTCTTTTTCCCCCTGGTGGGAGCCTTTTTTTCTTTGGCTGGCGCTTTTTTGCCTTTGACAGGGGCCGCCTTCTCAGCCTTTGCCCCCTCCTCTTTGTCTGCCTTGGACCTGCGTGCCGGATTTTTCCGCACACAGCGGTAAATGACCGCCGACATGGGAGGCAGGTCGATAACCAGGGACTGCTGCTGGTCATGGCAGGGGACCTTCTCAGTTTTAAGCGGTTCCTTGTCCCCCAGTCCCTGGCCGCCGAACTGCTGGTCGTCGGTGTTGAGGACCACGGCCCACCGCCCGCCGAAGGGGGCGCCTACCCGATAGCCGTCCCGGTGCTCCGGGGAGAAGTTGCACACCACAATCAAAGGGTTGCCCTTTTTGTCCCACCGGAGGAAGGAAATGGTGTCGGCTTGATTATCATCGGCACATAGCCACTGGAAGCCCTGCCAGGAGTCGTCCTGCTCCCACAGGGGGGGCTGGGAGAGGTAAAAGTTGTTGGCCGTTTTGAAAAATGCCTGGGTCTGGCGGTGGGGCTCGTACTGGAGCAGGTGCCAGTCCAGGGAGTACTCGTAGTGCCACTCGTTCCACTGAGCCAGCTCTGCCCCCATGAAGGTAAGCTTTTTCCCCGGATGGGTCAGCATATAGGTATAGAAGGCCCGGACTCCGGCGAATTTCATGGGGTTGTCCCCCGGCATCTTGCCAAAGAAGGAGCCCTTCATATGGACCACCTCGTCGTGGGACAGGGGGAGGATGTAATTCTCAGAAAAGGCGTACATCAGGGAGAAGGTGATATCCCGGTGATTGTACTGCCGGAAATAGGGGTCCAGCTTGATGTAATGGCAGATGTCGTTCATCCAGCCCATGTTCCACTTGAAGTTGAACCCCAGACCCCCGTCATGGACAGGCTTGGTCACCTTGGGCCAGGCGGTGGATTCCTCGGCGATCATCAGCACATCGGGATGGGCGGCAAAGACGGCGGTGTTCAGCTGCTGGAAAAACTCGATGGCCTCCAGGTTCTCCTTGCCGCCGTGGATGTTGGGCATCCAGGCCCCGTCCTGTCGGCCGTAGTCCAGATAGAGCATGGAGGACACCGCGTCTACCCGCAGGCCGTCCATGTGGTACTCCTCCAGCCAGAACATGGCCGAGGAGAACAGGAAGGAGCGGACCTCGTTTCGCCCATAGTCAAAGACCTGGGTGCCCCAGTCCGGGTGCTCCCCCTTCCTGGGGTCGGCATACTCATAGGTGGGGGTGCCGTCAAAGTGATATAGCCCAAAGGCATCCCGTGGGAAGTGGGCCGGGACCCAGTCCATGATGACCCCGATACCCGCCTGGTGGAGTTGGTCAATGAGATACTTGAGATCGTCAGGGGTGCCGAAGCGGCTGGTAGCGGCAAAGTATCCGGTGCATTGATAGCCCCAGGAGGCATCCAGGGGGTGCTCGGTGACCGGCAGGAGCTCCACATGGGTGAACCCCATCTCCTTTACATAGGGTACCAGATAGGAAGCGATATCCCGATAGCTGAGGAACTCCCCCTCGCCGGTGCGCCGCCAGGAGCCCAGGTGACATTCATAAATATTCATCGGGCCGGTATAGGGGACATATTTGGACCGATACTCCAGCCAGGACTGGTCGCCCCACTGGTAGGCGTTCTCCCACAGATCATAGATCTTGGTAGACACATCGGGCCGGGTAGCGGCGTGGAAGCCATAGGGATCGGCTTTGCCCACGAAGGAGCCGTCCTCTTTATGTATGGCATACTGATAGGCGTCATAGCGGCGCAGCCCTGGGACAAACGCCTCCCAGATGCCGCCCTCCAGCTTAGTCATGGGGGTGGCTTCCAGGTCCCAGCCGTTGAAGTCGCCGATGATGGTGACCTTAGGGGCGTTGGGGGCCCACACCCGGAACAGATAGCCCTCTTTGCCGGCCTCGTCCTCCGCTGGGTGGGCGCCGAAACACCGCCACGCATGGGTGGAACGTCCCTCTGAAAATGCCTCCAATTCCAAAAACAAGTCAAAAGAAGACAAACTTCCCTGATATTTCAACATTTTTTCACCTCAAAAATAAGTGCTTCCGCCGCCTATCGGCCAAAGTAACAATATTAAACGGATAGTTTGATAGTATATTTATATAAATTATACAACGGCGGTGGTGCCACGTCAAGTAAAATAGAGGTAAAGCCTCCCATTTTCTTTCAATATTCTCGCCGCTATGTAGGGTCGGGCAAATAAGCCCGGCCTGGTTCAGCGCGCCATGAGCAACTGCCGTAGCAGCTGGCCAAAGATGCCAGGGACAGTAAGCCTGTCCACCTGTTGCGCGGAGACGATGGGAATGGTGTCCCGCAGCTCCCCGCCCACATAGACCTCCATCTGCCCCAGAGTCTGACCCTGGTCCACAGGGGCTTCCACGTCCTGAGCCACGGTCAGCTGGGTGGTCACCTGGCTCTCCTCCCCCTTGCGGACCAGCAGGCGGCAGTCACGATTGAGCTGCGGCTGGACCTGCTTCACTGTACCCAGGAGCACATCTACCGGAGCCAGGGGGGCGTCCGGGTACACATCCACCAGGGCATAGTTGGCAAAGCCATAGTCCAGCAGGGCCTTGGCGTCGTCAAAGCGCTGGGCGGTGGTGGGGGCCTTCATGACCACGGCGATGAGCTCCATGCCATCCCGCTCCGCGGTAGCGGACATACAGTACAACGCTGAGTCGGTGGAGCCGGTCTTCAGGCCGGTGGCTCCCTGGTAAAAGCGGATGAGGCGGTTGGTGTTGGTCAGGCCGAAGGCGCCGTTTCGGATGGAGTCCATCCAGATGGTGGTGTACTCCCGGATGGAGGGATGGTTCAGAATGAGCTCCCGAGACATGAGAGCGATATCATGGGCGGAGGTCTGATGTCCCTGGGCGGGCAGCCCGGTGCAGTTGAGGAAGGTAGTGTCCGCCATCCCCAGCTCCTGGGCCCGCTGGTTCATCAGGGAAACAAAGGCCCCCTCACTGCCGGCCAGATGCTCGGCCAGAGCCACAGCACAGTCGTTGCCGGACACCACGGTGACACATTTGATCATCTCGGCCACCGACATCTGCTCCCCTTCCTTTAGATAGACTTGGGAACCGCCCATTCCAGCGGCATAGGCGGAAACGGTGACGGTGTCGTCCAGGGCAATCCTGCCGCTGTCTACCGCCTCCATCACCAGCAGAAGGGTCATGATCTTGGTGACACTGGCGGGCTCCAGCTTCTGGTGGGCATCTTGCTCATAGAGGATGGTCCCGGTCTCCTTCTCCATCAGGATGGCCGAGGGGCAGGACAGGGATAGTCCCGCATCCTCCCCCACAGCAGCCGCGGGAAACAGGCCGGCGAGCAGCAGGACAGCCAGAAAAATCGTGGACAAGCGTTTCATAAAAGGTTCCTCCTGATCCTTCATTTGTCGGTAAGGTCAGGATATGGAGAGAGAAACTTTTCTATACAGAGAGAAACTGCGGTATTTTTTTCTGGCTGTTCACTTATTACCATAGCGCATAGAGACGGCAAGATGTGTCGAAGGCGGGCGAAAGGAGCCTGGAATGGTAAATTTTGGATTTTATTGCCTCTGCCGCTTGTCCACACGCTTCTGCGGATCAAAATTTTTCTCCCCCATTTGCATTTTCGCTCACATTCGATATAATACTGATGAGAAAGAGGGAGGGACGCCCCGTGTTTGGAAAAAAGAAAGAAACCCAACCCAAGGCCCCCACAGGGGACAGTCTTGGCATTTACATCCACATCCCTTTTTGCCGTAGCAGATGTGACTACTGCGACTTCTACTCTGTGGCCGGTCGAGAGGACCGGATGGACAGCTATCAGAAGGCGCTGCTGGCCCACATCAAAGAGACAGCTCCCCTGGCCCAGGGGATCCCGGTGGACACGGTCTATTTCGGCGGCGGTACCCCCAGCTTCTTTGGGGATAAGCGGCTGCGGGAACTGCTGGGAGCCATTCAAAAGCAGTTCCAGCTTACCCAGGACGCGGAGATCACTCTGGAGGCCAATCCGGACAGCGTGGATGTCCGGGCCCTGCGCCGCCTCCGCAAGGCAGGCTTCAACCGACTTTCCTTAGGGATGCAGTCCGCCTGCCCAGCGGAGCTGGAATCGGTCCACCGCCCCCATACCGTCCAGCAGGTAGACCAGGCGGTGGCTGCGGCTAGGAAAGCTAAATTTAAAAACCTGTCCTTGGACCTGATCTACGGATTGCCGGGCCAGACCATGGACAGCTGGAAGGCCACAGTGGAACACGCCCTGTCCCTCATTCCCCAGCACCTGTCCTGCTATGGGCTGAAGGTGGAGGAGGGCACGCGGCTGGCCGCCCGGGTGGCGGCGGGGGAGCAGCTGCCCGACGACGACGCCCAGGCGGACCTGTACCTGTGGACCGTGGGCCGCTTGGAGCGGGCCGGTCTGCCCCAATATGAGATCTCCAATTTTGCCAAGCCCGGTATGGAGTCCCGGCACAACCTGCGCTACTGGCTCACCCGGCCCTATATCGGATTTGGGCCCGGGGCCCACTCCGACTTCGGCGGACGGCGCTACTCCTTTGTCCGGGACCTGGACGGATATATTGATGGTGTGCTCCGCGGGGGCAGCCTCATCGACAGCGAGGAACTGATTCCCCGCCGGGAGCGGAGCGGGGAGTATCTGATGCTCCGCCTGCGTACCGCCCAGGGCATCGAGGAGTGGGAGTACCGGGGAACCTATTTTATGGATTTCGCCCCCCTGGAGGCCCGGTTGGAGCAGTTTTGTGATAAGGGCTGGGCGGAGCGGACGGCGGAGGGCCGCTGGCGGTTGACGCCCCAGGGCTTTCTGCTGTCTAACCAGCTCATCGGTGATTTGTTGGAGCGGCAGGAGCAGTCCGAACTGTCTGACCTGCTGCCTCGGGCCCGACAGCAGTTTACCAAGCGAAAGGGGGAGTAAGGACCCAAGTTCGTCAAAAACAGACCGTTTTTTTTGCGCCATCAGACAGCCCAAAGGCCATTTTATGAGACCGCTCTGTATTTTTTTACAATTCGAGGCCGGCTATGTAAAATCTGTTGCTACTCGGATATAATAGTGCTATAATATATTTGTTTTATAGCGCCCTGGTGAAGATACAGGGCTTTTTTTGACTTACATATGGCCGTTTTGGCCGTATAATCCATAAATTCCACCATTTGGAGCAAAAGAGGGTGCAATATTTGACCAAGTATCAGATCCGTGGCGGAAGGCCCCTGCACGGTACTATCGAGATCAGCGGCGCCAAAAATGCCGCTGTGGCTATCATCCCCGCCGCTCTGCTGGTAGATGGGGTGTGCCGCATTGAGAATATCCCTCAGATCAGCGATGTGACCCTGATCCTCCAGATCCTGCGGGAGCTGGGGGCGGATATAAAGACTGTCAACCGCACGACTGTGGATGTGGACTGCTCCCACATCCGCAACCGTCAGGTCCCCTATGAGCTGGCGCGGAAGATCCGGGCCAGCTATTATCTGGTCGGGGCTCTCCTGGGCCGCTTTGGCTGGGCGGAGGTACCTCTGCCCGGCGGCTGCGATCTGGGCGGCCGTCCCATTGATCAGCACATCAAAGGCTTTGTCTCCATGGGGGCCGAGGTGGACGTGCGCAACGGCCTGATCTACGCCCAGGTGCCCGGCGGCGGCCGTCTGGCTGGGGGACAGGTGTACCTGGATATGGTGTCCGTGGGTGCGACTATGAATATTATGCTGGCCGCAGTCCTTTCCGCCGGCATGACTGTGATTGAGAACGCCGCAAAGGAGCCCCATATTGTAGACCTGGCCAACTTTCTCAACTCCATGGGCGCCGACATCATGGGCGCCGGTACTGATGTCATCAAGATCCGGGGTGTGGAGCGGCTGCGGGGTGGCTCCTATTCCATCATTCCCGACCAAATTGAGGCGGGCACCTATATGGCCGCAGTAGCTGCCGCTGGGGGCGAGGTTTTGATCAAAAACGTCATCCCCAAGCACCTGGACTGCATCACCGCCAAGCTGGTGGAGATGGGGGTAGAGGTGGAGGAGCAGGACGACGCGCTGCTCATCCGCCGGAATGGCCCCATCAGCCGGGTCAATGTGAAGACCATGCCCTATCCTGGCTTTCCCACTGACATGCAGCCTCAAATCGCCGCAGTCCTGTGCCTGGCACGGGGGACCAGCGTTTTGACAGAAGGAGTATGGGAAAACCGCTACCGCTATGTGGATGAGTTCCGCCGCATGGGCGCCCAGATCCAGGTGGATGGAAAAGTAGCCGTTATTGAAGGGGTGGAGGCACTGACTGGGGCGCCGGTCCATGCCTGCGACCTGCGGGCGGGGGCCGCCATGGTCATTGCCGGGCTGGCCGCACAGGGGGTCACGGAGATCGACAGCATCCATCATATCGAGCGGGGCTATGAAACTCTTGTGGAGAAGCTGGCCGCTGTGGGCGCCCAGATCCAGACCGTCACCGTGCCTGACGAGGAGAGCCAGCCACAGGTAGGATAAGCAGCACCGCATCAGGAATTAGGAGTTAGAAATCAGGAACCGGTCTATGGTCCCATTCCTGATTCCTCATTTCTAATTCCTGATTTTTTGAGAGGGATCTGATTTGCTTACATTTACAACACTGGCCAGCGGCTCCAGCGGCAACGCCGCCCTGGTATCCTGTGGAAATACCCATGTACTGCTGGACGCCGGGATATCGGCCAAGCGCATCACCGCCGGGCTAAAGTCATTGGGCATAGCGCCCGAAGCTCTGGCCGCCGTCCTGATCACCCATGAGCACCACGACCACATCAGCGGGCTCCAGGTGCTGACCAAGCGGTTCCGGCTCCCCGTTGTCACCTCCGGCCCCACCGGACGGCAGCTTTGCTACCGTGTCCCATTCATGGACGACCTGATCCGACAGCAGGAGCCTGGAACCGGCATCCAGCTAGGGGATCTGTGGATAGAGTCCTTCCCCACGCCCCATGACGCGGCGGGCAGCGTAGGATACTCTATCACCGGCGGCGGCCATCGGGTGGTACTCTGCACCGACCTTGGCTATGTCACCGACCAGGTGAAACAGGCCGTCCGGGGCTGCGATCTGTTAGTGTGCGAGGCCAATCACGACGAGGACTGGGTCCGCTCAGGCCCGTATCCTTATCACTTGAAGGCCCGCATCCTGGGGGACCGGGGCCATCTGTCCAACGAGGCGGGGGCGGAACTGGCCGCTCTGGCCGTGGAGTCTGGCACCCGGCAGGTGGCGCTGGCCCACTTGTCCGCCGAGAATAACACTCCCTCCCGAGCCCGGCAGACGGTCTGCCGCCGCCTGTCCGCCATGGGCTGTGACCCGGAGCGGGACATCGCCCTGTGGGTGGCCCCCCGGAGCGAAATGGGGCCGGTGTGCCAGATGAACCGGGAGGAGGCTGTCCTGTGCTGAGTATATATCTAGTCTGTGTAGGCAGGCTGAAGGAGAGGTTCTACCAGGATGCCTGCGCTGAGTACTTAAAGCGGCTGTCCCCATACTGCAAGCTGACTTTATTGGAGCTGCCGGAGGAGCGACTGCCACAGTCCCCATCCCAGGGGCAGATCGATGCCGCCTTGGAGAAGGAGGGACAGGCCATCCGCTCCAAGCTCCCCCCCAACACCAGCCTCGTCTGCCTGTGTGTGGAGGGCAGGCTTCGGTCCAGCGAGGAACTGGCCTCCCTGGTCCAAACCTGGGAGCACAACAGCGCCAAGCATCTGGCCTTTGTCATCGGAGGGTCCTTTGGGCTGGCGGAGAGCCTGAAGGCGGAGGCTTGGGTGCGCCTGTCCATGTCCCCCATGACCTTTCCCCACCATTTGGCACGGGTTATGGTGCTGGAGCAGCTCTACCGGGCCTTTAAAATCAATGAGGGTTCCAACTATCATAAATAAAAGAGAGGGAGGCGCTGCCGTTGGGCAGCGCCTCCCTCTTTCTTAATATTTGAATCGAATCTCTGAAGCCACTGTGCCGCTTCCCCCAGTGTCAGGCCGGAGGCCTTGTCCGCGGCCGTGGGACCGCCAATCAAATACCGGCGCTTCATGGCGGCTATGGCAGCCTGAGCTGCTGACCCACATAGATACGGTGGGGATTGGAGAGGATGTCCCGATTCCGGTCATAGATCTCCTGCCAGCGGCGGCCGTCCCCCAACTGCCGCGCGGCGATGCTCCACAGGCAGTCCCCTTTCTGGACCGTATAAGTCCGGTCCTGGGGCTGTGTTCCTGTCACTGGCTCTGGTTCTGACACATCGGACAAGATGGTAATGCGGTCCTGTCCGGCGGGGTCCTGATAGGCCGCGCCTACCAGCCCGTCCAGCTCCTCTGCCACATAGCCGATAAGGGCCTGGTTGTCCAGCATGGTACAGTCCTTCAGCAGTCGGTCGTCCTGGAACATGGAAAAGCCGTCTCCTCCAGACTTGATCATATAGTTGTGAGAGGCCACAGTATATACCTGGTCCAGCACCAGGGGCTGGCCGCCCACCTTTACGTCGGATACCCGGTAGGATCCCTCCACCCGCTGAAACATGCCCTTGTCTGACAGAACCACCGAGGAGGGAGTGGAGGGATCCAGGGTATAGGTCAGGCCGGACACCTGAAGGAAGCCGCCGCTACTTTCCGGATAGCGGCTGGCCCCCAGCTCCAGGGCATCCAGAATGTCCTGCCCGGTGGTCTCGACCAGGCACAGCTCGTTCCCATAGGGCTGGACGGAGATCAGCGACCCATAGGTGATATCGCCAGCCGCGACATTGGCCCGGATGCCGCCCCCGTTAGCAAAGCCTATATCGGCGCCCATCATCGTCCGGTAGGCGTCGGCCACCAGGTCCCCCAGATTGGTTTCCCGGACACGGACAGCCCAGTTCCACTGGTCAGCCTCGGTGGCCATCAGATCCGCGGCCGCAGTGCCGACCACCCGATTCAGCTGGACCTGGAACTGGCTGCTCAACTGGTCCAGATAGATCTGTGTCTCCTGGTCTGCCGGGACGCCCTCCCCCTCCAAGGGCAGAAGCTGGGTGGAGATCTCCCCAGTATCCGGGTCCAGGATCAGACAGCCCAGGCTGGCCAGCTTTGTTCCGGTCTGAGTCAGAGGGATAAGCTGGCCGTCCCTGTTGGCCGCATGCTGCTGGTATACCTCGTGGGAGTGCCCGTCGATGACCGCGTCGATACCAGTGGTGCTGGCGATCAGGGCGGCGGAGGTCCACTCCTCAGTAATACCCTCTATGCCCAGGTGGGCCAGCAGGATCACATAGTCCGCTCCGCCGGCGGTCCGCAGGGAATCCACGGTCTGCTGGATATCCTCATAGAGCGCCCGGCCGCCGTCCCCTTCTGAAAATGTGTAGACATAGTTTCCCTCTCCGTCCTGAAAGTGGGTGGGATCGGATTTGGTCAGGGTCTCCGGTGTGGTGACTCCAACGAAGGCGATGCTTGTATCCCCACATCTGGCCATATAAGCTCCGGGCAGCACAGTGGTCCATCCGGCGTACGCATCTCTTCCCTTCCAATTTTCCGACAGGTAGAGGTACTCCGCCTGATTTTGCGCCAGGTCCAGAAACACGTCCATGCCATAGTCAAACTCATGGTTGCCTGGGATGGCCAGATCATAGCCCACGAAGTTCATCATGTCCACTACACTAGCCCCCTGGGTCAGTGTGGCGATGGGGCCGCCCTGAATGGCATCGCCAGCATCCACCAGAAACACCCGGTCGGCGCCGTACTCCGCCTCAAGCCGCTTCTTATAGCCGGCCACCGCGGGGTAGTGGTCCAGGCTGGCATGGACATCGTTGGTATGGAGGATTACAATGGGTCCCTCCTTGTCAGGCCCAGCCGCCAGGGAAGGGACGACCAGCCCCAGCAGCAGAACGGCAAGCAGACAAAACCGGCACAGCTTCTTCATAGGATGCTCCTTTCTCTTATCATATCCCCGTCAGGTCAAAGGGCGGGGTGTATTCTTCCTTAGCCGAGGTTCGCTCCTGGGTAAAGCCCGCCAGACCTAGATTTTCCATATATTCCAGAGCTGCCCGCATCTCGCTGGTCCGTAGCCGACGGCTGATCTCTGGATAGCGTTCCAGATCCCCCCAGGGAGTATACTGGCTCATCAACGAGAAAAGCACCGTCCCCGGCGCAAATTCCGCAGATATCCAGTCCATAACCGCCTTGGCTTCGCCCACCTGACCGGGCAGGATGAGGTGGCGGATAATCGTCCCACTTTTCAGCAGGCCATCCCCGTCAAATTGACAGGGACCCGTCTGCCTTACCATTTCCCGGAGGGCAGCGACAGCTGCTTCGGGATAGTCCGGCGCCCCGGAATACCGGGCGGCCACTCCGCTGTCCAAATATTTCAAATCGGGCAGGTAGATGTTTACCAACCCCTCTAGGGAACGGAGTGTATCCACCTGGTCATACCCTCCGGAGTTCCAAACCACGGGAATGGGCGGCCGCCAGTTTTCCAGCAGCTCCCGCAGCGTATGGGCGTAGTGGGTGGGGTTGACAAAGTTCAAATTGTGTGCCCCCTGGTCCGCCAACTCCTGACAGATGTCCCGCAGGCGGGCCATCGTCACCAGCTTTCCGAAATCTTGATGGCTGATTTTCTCATTTTGGCAGAACACACAGCCCAGGGAGCAGCCGGAGAAAAAGATGGTCCCCGATCCTCTGGTGCCGGAGATCGGGGGCTCCTCCCAGTGGTGGAGAGCCGCCCGAGCCAAAACCGGCAGAGCAGGCATCCGACACAGTCCGTCTCCCCGTGTGTCTGTACGGAGCGCCCCGCAGCTCCGGGGGCATTGGGTGCAGAGCATAGAACGCCTTCTTTCTCAAAATCAAGGGTTGAGCTTCCGCCCAAATTCAAAACCGGCCCAACTGGTCAGCCACGACCTGGGCAAAGCTTTGAAACGCATTGGGGATGGCGTAGATATCCCGCAGTTCCCGCCGGTCGGCCCAAACCCAGCCTTCCGGCAGATCGGCGCTGCCCAGCTCCCCACCCATGGCGGTCATATGCCACTCGATGTGGGTAAAGATGTGCTTTCCAGCGCCCAGCCGCTCCAACGGCACCGTATCCAGGCCCCAGGAGGCTGGCCAGTCCGTGCCGTCCGCCAGCTCGTTGGGATATTCCCACAATCCGGCCAACAGTCCTCTTGGCCCTCGGCGGCGAAGGGCCACCCGGCCCTGGCAGAACAGGAGATAGACAGTCCGTACCTCCACCTTCCGTGCCTTCTTTGCGGCTTTGACGGGCAGCTCCCCTGTCCTCCCCTCCTGAAAAGCACGACAGAAGGGGGCGGCGGGGCACCGCTCGCACAGTGGCGCGCCGTTGGGCAGACAGACCGTGGCCCCCAGCTCCATCATGGCCTGGTTAAAATCTCCCGGTGCCTCCAGAGGAATGATTTGGGCCAGCGCCTGTGTCACCTTCCTCTTCATGGCGGGCGTGGTAATGTCGCTGCTATCTCCACAAACGCGGGCTGCCACCCGCAGTACGTTGCCGTCCACCGCGGGTACAGGCAGGTGAAAGGCAATGGATGAGATGGCTCCTGCCGTATAATCCCCAACTCCGGACAGGGCCCGGATTTCCTCATAAGTATTTGGGAATACCCCGCCATGAGTCTCCATGATCTGGCGGGCGGCCTTTTGTAAATTTCTGGCCCGGCTATAATAGCCCAGTCCCTGCCACAGCTTCATCAGCTGATCCTCCGGCATGGCGGCCAGGTCGGCCACAGCAGGGGCGGCCTCCAAAAAACGGCGATAGTAGTCCAATACCGCGGCCACCCTGGTCTGCTGGAGCATAATCTCTGAGATCCAGACCCCGTAGGGGGTGGGATCACTTCGCCAGGGCAGGACCCTGGCGTTTTCCCGGTACCACACCAGCAGCGGGATAACAAGCTGTTCCAATTCCTTCAAAGCAGACCTCCTGGCGCAAGATTTCTCCCCCTGATTATACTCCGGTTTTTGGATGCGGGCAACGGGAGAAATTATAACCTTTTCGTAATGTTGAGTATAACGGATTTGGGGATGGCAATTTCCAGGGCCCAGTGGTAAATTAATTGCAGGACAAGGGTTAAAAATTTAACGATATTCGGTGGCCGCTCTTCCGAATGTCGGGAAAGTCCTTTCGTCCTAACATTCCTTTTTCATCCATCCTTCCAGATCAAACCACAGAGGGACGCCTGTATGGGCGTCCCTCTGTGGTTTGATCGTTCATTTCTGGGCAGTCAATTGGTCCAGAGCGGCAGCGGTCTCCAGGACCAGGTCGTTGCAGAAGTCCTTGCGGTCCTGGCTGTCTGGATCAGAAAATCCGCTGATCAGCACACCGCAGGCGGTGTCCCCGCGGCGCTTCTGAAATTGTTGGATAAACGCTGCGGCCTCCTCCTCGCTAAATCCCATGGCACCCAGCACCAGCAGGGCGCCGGATAGGGCCCCGCAGGTGCCGCCGTGGCGCATTCCCTTCCCAAGGTGGACCCCCAGGGCATAGGCCTGCTCCTCAGTCATGCCCAGCTCCTTACAGAAGGGAACCAGGATAGACTGACCGCAGTTGTAGTGGGGCTCCACAATGGCCCGCACCTCTTTCACTCGCTCTATGTGGCTCATTTCTATCTCCCTTTCTCTTTTATTTGATCTTATCCAGTACCATCTGGTCATACCGCAGATACTGGTATCCGCTCTTCTCATATAACCGGATAGCCCCCTGGTTGATCTGGGTCACCTCCAGGCGGAAACGCCGGGCAGCGGGGTATTCCCGCTCCAGCCAGGCCATAATCTCCCTGCCTAACCCCTGTCCCCGGAAGGGGGCGGCTAAAAATATCTCCTCGATAAAAACGCACCTGCCCCCCACCTCGGCGGAGTAGCACTGGGTCACATAAATATATCCTGCCGGCTCCTGGCCCTGGTACACCAGGATTCCCCGGAGCAGGGGTTCGCTGGGGTCCACAGCGGCCTGGAAGGACCGCTCCAGGATCTCCCGTTCCACGGGGTGATCCACCGCGTCCGATTGATAGAAGGTCTCCACCATGGGCAGGACCAGGTCCCGGTCCTGTATGGTCATGTTACGAAAAGTCAGCATAGTATCTCTCCTAGTTGAAAATATCAGGGGTAGCGGCAAAGAGCTGCCGCACCCGCTCCAGCACAGGCCGGTCCTCCGGAGCAGACAGCTCCGGGTCCTCCTCCAGCAGCTGCTTCGCCGCCTCCTGGGCCAGATTCAGCAGCCTCATATCCCCAGCCAGGTCAGCAATCTTCATCTGGGGCAGGCCATGCTGCCGGTTGCCGAAGAAGTCGCCCGGCCCCCTGGCCTTCAGGTCTTCCTCCGCGATCTTAAACCCATCTGTGGTGGAGGCCAGCGTCCGCAGCCGGGCCATGGACTCCGGATTACGGGTAGCGGTGATGAGGACGCAGTAGGACTGGTGCCTGCCGCGGCCCACCCGGCCCCGCAGCTGGTGGAGCTGACTGAGGCCGAAGCGGTCAGCATTCTCCACAATGATGAGAGAGGCGTTGGGCACGTCCACCCCCACCTCGACTACGGTGGTGGATACCAGCACCTGGGTATCTCCTCGGTGGAAGGCGGCCATCACGGCCTCCTTTTCCCGGGACTTCATCCTGCCGTGAAGGAAGTCCACCTTCAGATTGGGGAACACCTGCTCCTGGAGCTGGACAGCGTAGGTCTTTACCGCCTTCAGGTCCATGGGCGGCGAGGCTCCCTCACGGGCGGCGAGGGCCAGCTCCTCTTCAGATCGCTCCTCTACCGCCGGACAGATGATATAGACCTGCCGGCCTTCCTGGACTTGCTTGCGGACAAATCCATACATCCGCTGGCGCTTATCCTCACGAACCACAAAGGTCTCCACCGGAGTCCGTCCTGGCGGCAACTGGTCAATAACAGATATGTCCAGATCCCCATATACGATCAGAGCGAGGGTACGGGGAATGGGTGTGGCGGACATGACCAGCACATGGGGGGGCCTGTCCCCTTTGGCTGCCAGCGCAGCTCTCTGAGCGACGCCGAACCGGTGCTGCTCGTCAGCCACCATCAGCGCCAGGTCCCGAAACTCCACCCCGTCCGAGATCAGGGCGTGGGTACCCACCACAAAGTCGATGTCACCAGAAGCCAGTGCTGTCCGGACCCGTTTTTTCTCCGCCGCCCCCATGGAGCCGGTGAGCAGAGCCACTTGGACTCCGGCCGGGGAGAGCAGGCTGGACAGGGATCTGGCGTGCTGCTCGGCCAATACCTCTGTGGGGGCCATCAGGGCGGCCTGGTGACCATTTTTCACTGTCAGCCAGGCCGCATAGGCGGCCACCACTGTCTTCCCGGAGCCCACATCCCCCTGGACCAGCCGGTTCATAGGGCGGCCCGCGGCCATGTCGGCGGCCATTTCTTCCATCACCCGGCGCTGGGCCTGGGTGAGTTCAAAGGGGAGCAGGGCCCGAAACTCCTCCAAAGGACGGGGCAGGATGGAGCAGCCGGAACACTCCCCCTCCCGTCGCCCCTTCAGGAAAGACAGCCCCACGGAGAAATAAAACAGTTCCTCAAAGGTGAGCCGCTTCCGGGCCAGCTCCAGGGCCTCCTCGTCAGCGGGGAAATGGATATTCTGGACAGCAAATTGGGTGGAGGCCAGCCCCTGCTCCTGGCGGATGCGCTGGGGCAGGGTATCCGCCAGGCTGTCGGCGCACGGGAGGACCTGCCGTATCAGGGAGGCCATCAGGTGATTGGAGATCCCCGCAGTCAGCCGGTAGATGGGCATGATGCGGCCGGTAAAGGACTGGCTGTCCGCCCGCTCGAAGATGGGATTGACCATGGCGCGGCGGCGGCCCTGCTCCTCGACAGTGCCGAAGAAGATATATTCTTCCCCGGCCCGGAGGGCTTTCTCTACATATCCCTGGTTAAAGAAGGTGAGGTGAAGGGCTCCAGTGTGGTCCACCACCTTCAGCTGGACCAGCTCCAGCCCCTGGCGGATGCGGGCCTTCCGCGGGTGCTCCGCCGCCATGGCGGCCACACATACCCGCTGTCCCACAGGGGCCTCCCGCAGAGTATATATCTTCCTCCGATCCTCATAGTCCCTGGGATAGTAGGTCAACAGGTCGGCGGCCTGGGCCAGCCCCAGCTTGGTCAGCTTTTTCGCCCGCGCCTCTCCCACGCCGGCTAACTGGGTAATGGGTGTATCCGGACCGACGGCCATCTCTGTCCCCCCCTTTTCCGGAATATTCTAACAAATTATTTTATCATAGAACACGATGGGAGTAAAGGCGAAGAATGTCTTTTGTCCCGTCTTGCGGCGGGGGACAGAGTGTGGTATGATGGATGTAATTCTTCTAAAATCGTTTTATCTTCCCTCTAAGGAGAGAATACTATGTCTGAATATATCCTAAACCTCCTTCCGGTTACAGAGGCAGAAAAGGCGGAGTTTGAGGCCATCGCACCAGATGCCGTTCATGTCTATGCTGGCCGAAGGACGCTCACCTCGGAGCAGATTGCCCAGGCTACCGTTATCCTGGGCTGGCCCAGGCCCAGGGACATAAAGGGGGCGGCCCGCCTCAAATGGTTCCAGACCATGTGGGCCGGCACCGACGAGTACGAGGGGGAGGGCATCCTGCTCTCCGGAGTCATCTTCACCTCCTCCAGCGGCTCCAACCGCCAGTCGGTGGCCGAGCATATCCTTTCCTTCACCCTGGCCCTCTGCCGCCGCCTGCCCACCTACCGGGACGCCCAGAGGGACCACCGCTGGGAGGACCACGGGGCTATGAAGACCATCTTTGGCGCCAACGTCCTGGTGGTAGGGGCTGGAAACATCGGCGCTACCTACGCCGCGATGTGCCGGGGGCTGGGGGCTCATACCATCGGCTTGAAGCGTACAGTGAACGGCCCCATTGCCGGATTTGATGAGGTATTTTCCATCGACCACTTGGACGACCTGCTGCCCCAGGCGGACGTGGTGGTGCTGGTCCTGCCCCACAGCGCCCAGACTGTCGGGCTTATGGATGAGGGCCGCCTGTCCCTGATGAAGGAGGACGCTATTCTCATCAGCAGCGGGCGGGGCTCTGTGCTGGACCAGGAGGCCCTGGCTCGGACCATGAAGGGAGGCAGGCTATGGGGTGCTGCCCTGGACGTGACCGAGCCCGAACCCCTTCCCACCGACAGCCCACTGTGGGATATTCCTAATCTAATCATCACCCCCCATGTGGCCGGAGGGATGCGTCTGGAGTTGACCCGCCGCGTTTGTATCCAGATGGCCCAGGATAACCTACGGCGCTATCTGGCGGGAGAACCGCTGAAAAACCGAGTCCGATGAATATAGAAAAGGGGCCCAACTCCCAGGAGTTGGGCCCCTTTTCTATATTACACAAGTCTCCAGACCAGACCAGGTCAGGTCCCGGTCCTCGATATCCCGCCAACAGGAGAACTTATCCTCCAACTCCGCCCAGGTTAAATACCAGAAGTGGTACTGAATATCTAGGTGAGGGGGAAGGATGTCCTCAATGATCCGCTTCAGCTCCCCGAAGCCAGGGGGCTCTCCCGCCACTCCGGGGAAGGACACCGCCACCGCGGCGGCCCCCAGCTCCTCCACTTTGGCGGGGATGCCGCAGCCCAGGATGGTGTCGTTGATCGCCTCGAGGGTAAAGCTGTCCCCGCCGATGCGCAGCAGTGCAGCCAAGGCATCTGCCAACGGGCGGGGCTGGGTGGCTACTGGCCGCCGGAGAAACAGCCGGGCCACCTGTTCCAGTCCCCAGCTCTCTGCCGTGGTCAGGCTGCTCTCCCGCTGGATCTCCTCCAGGGCGGCCATAGCCCTGTCCAGAGCCTCCCCCTGGGCATCCAGCTCACCGCCGTTGAAGGGTGCCTCTAGGTCATAGATTCCCAGGGGACGCAGCAGATCTCGAAGGTATTGGCTGTGGCTCATGGCATCTCCTCCACAGTTAGGGTATCCAGAACGGGCAGCACATCCTGCTCCACCTCCACGTCAGCGGTGGGGGAGAGGATGGCGTAGTTTGCCACGCCATCACAGCCGTAGATCAGGCTGCCCAACTGGGCCAGCAATACATCATGCCCCAGGCGCTGTCCGGTAAACCAGCCCCGGACCGCATCTTCTACTTCCTCCAACACCTGCTCCGCCCGGTATTCGGAGTGGGGCGCCACCTGGACGGCCACCTGGACAGCCTGTGTCTGGGGCGCCCGCACCTGGACCTCCACAGCAATCTCTCGGCGGCGCTGAAAATACTTGGCCAATTCATCCAACAGGTCCCGGTCTGGAAGCCCCTGGTGGGTAGCCACCACCACATCCAGCGTCCCTGTTCCCCTGGGCTTGGGCACTACCACTGCCGCCGCCACCGGGTCAAAGGACAGGGCCCCCTGCTGATAAAAGGCGGCGTTGGCCCCGTTGGGCAGCCGCTGGAAAGTATCCAGCACCCGCTGACGCAGCTGCTCATCCCCCTCCCGGTCCACTCCCCCTTGGCAAGGCGACGGGTTGGAGCAGGCGGATATTCCAGCGGGCGCTACCGCCATGGACAGGATGGTTCCTGCTGCCACATTCCCAGAAATGCCGGGGACCAGAGCCTGGACCGGAACATCCACGTGGGCCTGTCCAGCGGCTAGCAGACCATCCTCGATCGTTTCAAAGCGGATCAGGCCGGCTGTCATACAGACCGTCCCCGCTGGAATGGGCCGGTCCGTATTCTCTGAAATTTCGCCAGCAAAACGGACTACACCCCGCGCCGCCACCGGCTCCTTCCGCTCCAGCCCCCGGAGCTGGGCGTGGCGGTCCAGATACTCCCCCTCCGCCGTCTGGGGAAAAGCCTGCCGTGCCACCCAGCCAGCCTGGACATAAAGGGAAAAGACCTGAGCGGCGCAGGCATACAGGCGGGCGGACAGATCACACCCCTCTGCCGGGGCCACCCCTGTCTTCTCTCCATAGGCGGAGAGCATCTCCTGATAGATCTCCTCCACAGTCTTCACCATGTCACCTCCATCGCTTCACGGGGGGACAGCTCCAGGTCCAGGGAGAGCGGCTGACCCTGCCATTCCAATTGTACCCGAAGCTCCGCTCTGTCTCCTGTCTGTGCCAGGGCTACGTCTTTGACCTTCAATTCCCGCTCTCCTTCTAAGGCCTGGGCCACATACCGGGCAGCCAAGGACTGCCGGACCGATGGCTTCTCCCGCGGCACCTGGTAGAGCCGGCTGCCCAGCTCAGGCAGAAAGGGCAGCCCGCCCCGCCGGGCGGTGAGCCTGTACAACGCCCGGGCCAGTACCTCCTCGCTGCCGGTGAGGGTGGTCAGTCCTCCCGCCCCGTCGGGCACATAGTCCCCCTCAATCAGCTTTCGTTCCATATCTTCCTCCTCACCCCAGCATCTCGGCCACAATTTTTTGGATATATGCCTCCAGAGTCTGGCCGTTGAGATAGACCGTCCCCTCCAGCTCCACTCTGCCCTGGTCCAGCCCAAGGGCGCTGCCTGGGCCGAACAGACGGATCGGTCCCGCCTCCTCAACATTCTCCTGGATCTTTCCCAGGATATAGGGGCTCTCCCGTTCCACGCCCGCCTTGAGTACCAGCACCTTGTCCCCGGCGCCGGGCTGCCAGGAATAGCCGCCTGGGGCGCAGACCGGCAGCCACCGCCGCTCTCCCCCTAACTCCACGGCGGCAGGGTCTCCTCCCAGCGTGACTACGCCTACCTCTGCCGCCGGCTCCTGGCTCTGGGGCAGGCGGCCCCGCTCCGATGTCCACATATTCCATCACCTCAGACCACAAAATCCGGGAGCGCCAGTTCCAGCCTGGTCCATGCGCCCTCCATACCCATCCCTGTGGCAGACTGGAGTACCCGGTATCGCCCGTTCCAGTCCCACTTGCTCCGCCGGATGGAGACCAGGTCTCCAGGCCAGGCGCAGAAGGGCTGGGCGATGGTCAGTTCCACCCGCTCCTGTTCCGAGGCGGACCGGTCCAGCTGAAACTGGCCGTTGTACCGCATCGTTTTATAGTTGCTCCGGCCTGGCATAGTCAGCACTCTCCGAGCACTGCCTCCCTGGGACAGAAAATCCCCGTTATCCACCCGCTGTACCGCCCCGGACCACCGGTCCCGGACCAGCACTCGGGATAGAACCCCATACCGCCGGTCCCGGCGGACCAGAGTGGTTACCGGAGTTCCATCCTCTACGAGCCGCTCCTGGCTGTCCTGCCAGCCAGACAGGACCAGACGGCCCAGGCGGTCAAACCGGGGACATACGCCGCCGTAATAGCGGGCGAAATCATAGACCACCGACCACTCACTGCTTCCTGTGGCCACGGAGAAGCGGGTTACAGCGGGCAGCGCCGCCCCTGGAGCGGTCTGGATGCCGTAGGGCGTCACATGGTCCCGGAGGATGTCCGCCAGGGTGGCGGTGCCGTAGTCCTGCCCAATGGCCTCGTTGTCCAGCAGCAGGGCCGCCAGCCCCCGGCCGCTGATCTCCAGCTGGCAGCCTCCCTGGTCCAGCGTGACCTGGCACTCGTCCACCACTCCGTTGAACATATCTTTTCCCTGGTACCGGGCGGAAAAGCGGACCCAGTCTCCAGGGGCGGTCTCTCCCCCCATCTCCCAAGGACAGCGAAAAGTAAAGCTGTCACAGGGCACCCCGGCAGTATACTCCAGCTCCCACTGAGTGGGATAGGGCAGCAGCCACTCCCTGCCCCGCCAGTCTGTCACATAGCCTCTCACCGCACTCGAACCTCCTCGCCCACCCGGATAAGATTCGGGTTTTTAATCTGGGGATTGAGGGCTACCAGCTCGTCCAGGGACAGGCCGTACTGTCCCGCCAGCGCCCACAGGGTGTCCCCCGACACCACCCGGTGGTAGACGGCGGACGGCTCCCACTCCTGGGCGGTCTGGCCGCCCGCTCCGCCCTGGTTCTGCCGGACCGCCAGGCCGGTGTACCAACTGTCGTCCTCCCAAAAGGTGAAAGAATAGCGCACAAAGTCAGGCCGGGGCTCTTGTTCCAGCCGCAAAGACACGAAATAGGCGTTGGCCGCCTGCCACAGCGGGTGGATCAGCAGTCCCGGACCGCCGTTGTAGAACATATTGGCCAACTGCCCAAACTGGCTGTATGCGTCCGGGCCCACAAATTCCCCCTCCCCCTCCATGATCCGGTTGGTCCGCCCCAGGTCCTGGAGGCGGAACAGGCCGAAGGGTGTCTTGTGAACGGCCATCTTTCTCTCATAGTCGATGGAGTACACCCTGGGGTTGTGGGGCCAGGTGTAGCTCTTGTAACGCATGGGTGACAGGTCCATTCTGCATACCTCCTTCTGTGGCGGCGGGCCTGACTGCCCGCTCAATAGAGGAAAAAGCCCCCGTCATAGCGGCGGCTGTCCCGGCGAAAGGCCTGGTCCATCTGCCGAATGGACGGCCCGGAGGAACTCTCCGCCTCTCTCGCCCAGTCCGGCTCCGGTCTTCGGCTGTCTGGGCCCATTCCCAGCCCGCCAACTTGGGAAAATGGCCTGTGGAGCGGGATAGGCCCAGCTTCTAGGCCTCCTCCGGACCGGCGCATACCGGAAGCCTCCTGGGCGGTTCTGATTTCATTCAGGGCCGCCGCTGCCCGTTCCCGCTCCAGGAGGACGGAGAGCAGCGGGAGGGCTTCCTCCCCATCCTCCCTTCCCCCTCTGATGAGCGGGGCCTCCGCCCCGGTGGAAGCCCCTGGGGTACCTTCCTGGCCCAGCTCCCGCCGATCCGCCGGGGAAACGAAACTGCCCTGTATACAAAGATCCGTGGCAGGGAGGGAGGTGCCCCCATCCGCCTCCGCCGTCCGGCCGTCCGGGACCGGGATCCACAGGACCATCGCCTCCAGCGCTTGGAGCAGCGCCTCCCCTTGGCCGGGCCCTTCTTCCAAATAGTCGGTCATGGCTTCCCAGCTCCCTGTTCAAATTTCTCCATGTCAAAGGAGATGTTTACGCTCCCCTCCGCCCAACTGGAGGCCGGCCGGCCGCACACAGGGCAGCGCTCCTCCGCTCCCCGGCTCCTGCACTCTGGGCAAAAACGCTCCAGCTCATCCTCCCGGTCCAGCAGAGTATGGACTAGGCACCAGAGATAGTCCCTTCCCTTCATCTCCCTGGCCCGCTCCTCGGTGGGCAGGGCGTGAAATTCCTTCAGCACCCGCCATCGGAGCCGTTCAGCGGGGGCCCCGCGAAGTTTTTTTTTAGTTCCTCCAACTCCGTTTGGCTCACATCCAGTCCAGGATCGGATCGGCGGCGCAGCTGGGCCCACCGGGCGGCCAGCGCCCCAATTTCCTCCACCGTCAGTCCGGCCAACACGCTCTGCCCATCTGGAAAGACGGGGGTGTGGTTCTCTGTCCGCTCCAGGGCCCTGGCCAGCAGGCAGGCGTTGGAGCACAGGGCCCGCTCCCGGTCCTCACAGGCCAGCTCCCCGGCCTCCCGTCTGGCCTGGAGCACCTCCAGAGCGGACAATAGCCGCAAATCCATTCCGTTATCTAGGTGGACGCGGTCCTGCCGTGCCAAAATAGAACTGTCCACCCCTATACCCCCGTTTCGATGCGCCGGGAGGCTACCAGGGTTACCTTCTCCAACACCATGGAGCCTAGAGTGGCGCTCTCCTGAATGGCGCTCCACTGGCAGTCGGAGTAGATGATTTTTTTATCCGGCTTACAGATCACCAGGGAGAAACCGGACAGCTTGTAAAAGTCAATGCCGTCCCGGACGGCCTCGTCCGTGGCGTACAACCGAGTCAGCTCTACTACGTGGGTGGCTTGTCCGGGGACGGTGGCCACCGGCTCCGACTCCCCAAAGGCCTCCACGGCGGTGCTGGATTTGGTAGCCCGTGCGGTGTAACTCTGGACTACCGCAACCCGGGTGCCATCCACTTCCAGATAGATGTCACTGCTGGTGGGAAAGCCAGCGATACTCATATCAATACCCCCTTCTCGCTCTTGTGCCTCAGTCTTTTTTCAGCGGGGCCATTATACCGTGATGTGGGCGGTCAGCCAGATTTGGTTGAGACCGTGGGCCACTGTAAAGGAGAAGTCCACTAGGCATCGGGTGGGCTCCTCAGGGTCAGCGCTCACCGCCACATCCTCATAGCCAGTGATAATCTCCCTGGACAGCTTTTGCTCCAACTCCAGCACTACCTGGGCTCGGATCGCGCCGCGGCTCTGGGGTGTGTTTTTGGCTCTTCGAAACTTGGCCGCCAGCGCTTGGCGCAGGGATGGGATCACGTCGTCCACCACCCGAATGGTGGCCAGGTCCCGCCAGGTGGGGTCCGCCGCAGCCCCGGTGGCAGTCCGGGTGGTCACACCCCGTACCACGCTGACTGTGCCGCCTACCTGCTCTACCGGGGTAACGCCCCCCAGGATAAGCCGGTCCAGGTCCTTTTCTCCATAGCGGCCCTCCAGGCCGTACAGTCCAAGCAGTTCCGCTCCGCCCAGAGGGACTGCCGGATCCGATTCCCCCGCCAGGGCTCCAGCCACCGCCGCCGCCACGGTCAGCCCGGAAATGTCCTCTCCCTCCTGGTCCAATCCACCGGGGGCCACCAGGACCGCCCGCTCCGAGTTCAGTCCCTTTGCTCGGTCGATCAGGTCGTCCACACTCTCCCCCTTGGCTCCAGCCAACAGGGCAAGGCGCTCCCGGCGGTCCGCCGAGGCCGCTTTCACGCTGTCCAGCAGCAGCTTCTGTATCTCTGTGTCGGTGCTGTCACAGAGGACTATGGCGATATCCTCCACCTCTGACAGCTGCGCGAAGGCGGCCTTATAGCCCGCCTCGTCCGCTGTCGCCACAGCGGCCACACCGGAGGCTCCGTTTTTCAGGGCTAGCCGAATCAGCTCCGCCATGCCCTCCGCCCCTTCCGAGCCAAAGGCGGCCACCGCCCTGTCATAGCTGGTGATAATATGCGTCTCTCCGGGAGCGGCTACGGTATTGACTGCCGCCAGTCCCACCAGCCGTCCGCTTCCCCGGCCGCTGACCAGGGATGAGGCATCGTAGGAGGAGTAGACCCCCGGACGCTCATGTACTGTTATGCTCATGGTTTGATTCCACCTCTCAGTTCAAAGTCGGTAAAGAGCCCTCCGGGCTGGGCCGCGGCGTAGAGATAGGCCTGGCATACCACCTGGGCGGGCCGCTTCATCCGCTTGGCCTGGCCGTCGTAGACTGTCTCTCCGCAGGCCACCTCCTGAACGGCCAGCCCCTGGGGAGCGCCCTGTGCGAAAGCCTGGACCACCTGGTCAAAGGCCGTCTGAATGCCCACATCCCCCTGTCCCCGAGGGGCGTACAAGTCCAGTCCAAATGTCAGGGCGGCCTTTCGGCCGTACAGCTCCTGCCACAGGCCGCTCCTCTCGTCATACCGCTCTCCCAGGTAGTGCTGAAAGCCGGCGGGACCGGCCTGACATCCCCGGAGGGACACCACGACCAGTGCTCCTTCTTGAACTGGGCGCTCCCCGGCGGGCCAGGCGGCGAACGCCTGAACTCCCCGCTCTTTCAGGTAATCCACCATCTGTTCCCGGATGTTTTCCAGTCCTCCGCTCATGTTGCCTCCCTGTCCCTGGGCCGCAGCAGGGCCCACCAGTGGCTGTCCCCCACCAGATGGGCCGACTGCACCTCAAAGGCCCGGTCCTTCCACTCCACTTGGCTCCGCCCTGCCTCCAGCGGGATGTCGGCAGGTCCTAGATATAGATACCGGTCCTCCGGACGCTGGCCCAGGGGAGAAGGGAGGCGTTGCTCCCTCTCCTGGTCCAGCACTGGCTGGAGGAAAGCCCGCAGAGGCCGGTCCTCCATCCCTTCCAAGCGCAGTGTCACCTCCTGGCCGTACATGGCCAGAAGGGAGCGCCACTCCCGCTCCATCATCCCCGCACCCCCCGAAAGGCAAAGCCGGTCTCTCCCAGCCAGGGGGCCAGCAGCCGTTCCGCCGTAGCGGTCAGGCCGCCCTCTCCGGCCGTTCCCCCATACGGATGGACACTTCTCCGGCGGTGAAGGAGGACACTCGGCCGCTTCCCACGGCCCGCTCCAGCCCATCCATAGCCAGCATGGCGGCAGCCAGAGGGAAGGCGGGACCACACAAGCCGGGGGAGGTCCCCGGCTTCAGCCGCCGCTCCAAAGCCTGCGCACTGGCCTGAGCCAAGGGGAGCAACAGCCCCTCCTGGTCCTCGGTGGCTCCCATGGCTCGGCACAGAGCCATGATCTCCTCCGTCATGTCACACCTCCAGTACCCGGCTGGCTCCCTGGAAGATCTTGGCGAAGCCGCAGATCGTGGTGATGGCGGCCCGCTCTAGCTGCCGGTCGATAAGCTTGTCATACTCCACCATTACGTCGCTCCCCTGGACCATCTCCAGGGCAAATCGCTTGTCCAGCCCGATAGCGGTGCCGCTAGGCAGGACCGAGGTACGCAGCAGCTGGGCGCCCAGGGGGGTGGTCAGCTTGCCCGTCCCCTGGAAATTCAGGCCGGTAAGAGGGTTCTGGAACTCCGTCAGCTTGAGCAGCTTGACCATAACATCCCCGGACACTAACAGGGCGTTCATCTCATAGGGGTCAAATTTGGCCCAGAAGTCCACCAGGTCCTCATACGTCAGAGTGCCGGTTGACTTAACCTGGTCCGCCTCGGCCCCATTGTCGTTGCCGTCCCCATGGATAAGCACTTCCACGCCGTCGGCCAACAGTGTCCGGGCGATGTGGGCCCCCATCTGACGCAGAGTGACCGAGAACAGGTCCAACTTTTGATAGCGCACCGCCTCATAGCTGGCTACCAGCATCCGTCCTCTCTTGTGGAGCCGGACCAGGTTGGACTGGACCTGCACTGTGGTGGCGGGGATGGAGGCGCCCTCCTCCACGTGGCGCAGCTCCTTACTGTCCCCTCCCGCCTCCGCAGTGATGGAGCGGTAGTCCATGCCGTCAAAACGGGTCACGGCGGCAGTGATGTGGGGGAGAATGTCGCTCTCCTCCATACCCTGCCGGACCGACCGGGCGATGTACTCTGGAAAGAGGACGGCGGAATCGGCGGTTCGGAAAAACTTTTCCACTACGTCGCTGCCAGCTCCCTTTACCCGGATATCAAACCGCTTGAGCTGCCGCTGGAAAGCGTCCAGCCCCTCCAGGCTGGTTCCCTTGTACTGGTCGCTGGGGTCCTGGCGCTCTAGCACCTGGGTGAAGGTACTGCCCGCCTCCTGATACATCCCCTTGTCCAGCTTCAGATTATCGTAACAAAACGCCATGCTCACACGCTCCTTTCCAAATTACAGGCAGAGGACAGCAGTGCCGTCCTCTGCCGTGCTGACCACCAGGGCCCTGACCCCGGCGGGGGAGGGCAGTGTGACCGCTCCGCTTTCCACAGTCACCGAAGGGGCTTCGGCCGCCTTTACGCCTCCCTGCCCGTCCGCCACCAGCTCCACCCAGCCCAGGTTCATCTGCCCAGTGCGGGACACTTTTGTAAAGCCCTTCACCTGGACGGCCGCCGCCCCATTTCTGGGCTCCAGAGCCACGCCGCAGAAGGCGTCCCCATCCGCGCAGGGACCAACTGTGCCATCCTCTGTCACCTTGACCACCTGGCCGCCCTTCACGCCGGTGTCGGCGGCAAAGCTGACCGTCACCGCTCCCATCTCTTCAAAGGAAAATTTGCTCATCCTCATGTCCTCCTCTGTTTATTTGGCAGGGCGGGGCAAATCCCCCGCCGCTGTCCTCAAATCAAAAACGCCCTGTCCCTGTCCCGCTCCGGGGCCTGGTCCTGCTGATATTGGAGCTGGGGGAGCAGCGGATACCGCTCCGCCGCCCGGCGACGGCAGCCATCTTCCATCGCCAGCAACTCCTCCCAGGACAGCTTGGCCGCCACACCTTTTAAGGTGTCCCGGTCCAGTCCTATCTGGGCTAGCATGCCAAGCCGGACTACCTCCTCCCGTAGCCGGGAGAGATAGCGCCGCCCTGTTTCAGCCTCCTCCTCCAGCCGCTCCAGCTCCAGGGCACAGCCGGGGGCCTGACGGACCAGCTCCTTCAGGCTGGTATGCCGCCCCGCCCCTTTGACCACCCCGGCCAGGGGCTGGGCGGGTACCGCTACGAAGGAAAACTCATAGGCGTCGCTCGCCCCTTCCAGACTGGCGAAACAAAGCCTTCCGCCGTATTCCTGGCCCTTCCGGTGGCCGCAGTCCCCAGTCCGCAGGTCCCCGCCGCAGATGGAACACACCGCCCGCTCCACGGCGCAGCCCACGCTGACCTCCCGCTTGATCCCCCCTTCGATCTCCGCGATCAGGTCCCGGCCGCTCTCGGTCCGCACCATGTAGGCGTAGCCCTTCAGCCAGCAGTAACCGTCCCCGGCCAGAGTGATTTTTTCCGGCTCCCGGATCACCTCCGTCTTATAGATCCGGGCCGACTGCCCCCGGGCGGACCACTGGTGGTCAAAAATTCCGCTCTTGCCCACAAACAGTCCGGCCAGCTCCTCCAAAGTCTGTGGAGAAAACCGCTCAAAGTCCCGGTCCACCTGGTCGTCACACAGTCGAACGGAAAAGGTGTACACTTCCTCCGCCTTCAGCTCTTTGCGGGCCAGCTGGTTGATCAGGGCCAGGTCCTCCGGACTCACCTCTGTTTCCTGCCCCCCCTGGCTCTCTTTTATGATCTTCATGCCATTTCCTCCCTCAACTTGTCCGCTTGGGCCCGGTACAGCTCGGCCCGAGCTTCTTCCACCATATCCTGCAGGTCGATGTCCTCCCACTCCAGCTCCACCCGGTCGTCAAAGCCGTGGAGCTGCAGCCACAGCTCCGCCACACGGAGCAGGGCCGGCTCCACCGTCCGGCGGATGGCTGTGATCTCACTGGTCAGCAGGTCGGCCTGCTGGGCGCTCATCCGCTCCGTGGCCGACCAGGACAGGCCCAGCATGAAGGGCGGGATGCCTGTCCGGGCCACTAATTGTTCCAGAATCTGCCGCACGGGTACTTGGCTGTCCAGCACCGGACTGTCCGCCCCGATGACCTTGATGTCCACGTCCCCCACCGCTACAAAGTCACGCACCTGACCCTCCCGGCCGGCGGCCATGGCGGAGGACCACTCCTGGACGATCTGGCCGCACCGCTCCTGGGCAAAGGGCTCCTCGCCCTGACCCGGCCTGCATACCACCGCAAAGCGGAGGTTACCTGCCCGCTCCCAGTTCTGGCCGGTGGCCTGAAAAATCTTCAGCAGGATGCCTGCCAGAAAGGGCATGGAGCGCAGCAGGGATACCCCGCAGGGGGCGTCTCCTGTGGGCTGGAATGGTGTAAACAGGAGCAGCTCCTGCCACGGCAGCTCCCGGACTGCCCCCGCCTCTCTTCGGCACAGGAGGAAGTCCATGGGGCTGTCCCCCAGCCGCGCCTCTACCTGCTCTGGATCGGCGCAGAGCAGGGCGGCGATATCCCTGCCGTCGCCGGACAGCACCATCTCCCCCAGACCGTGGCCGCAGGTGAACAGGTCGTCCAGATACCGGTCCAAGAAGGATTGGACGCCCCGCTGCCCCCAGCCCGTGTCCACAGTTCGCCAAAAGCAATCCAGACCCGCCTGAGCCCTGCCGTCTCCACACCGGGGAGTCGTCCCGCCACACAGCCGTACCAGCTTCCAGATGGCGGCGTCCACTAGGGGGACCCCCTCCCGGATCGCCCGGTACAGCTCCACCTCACCGGAGCTCAGGGGCACATAACGGTCCAGCGCCCCGAAGGGCTGTCCCTTTCCCTGACGTACCTGGACCACCGGGGCGGGAGGCTCCCGCCGCTTTCGTTCCCACCATTTCATGCTGTTTGCTCCTTTCTATGGATTATCTGAGAGTACCAGCCTCTATTGGTAATCAGGGTCTGATCTCCCGCCGCAAAAATAAGGGAGAACTATGTCTTTAAAACCCGCTCCGCTCTACCACTCCGGCGTAGAGACCGCCTCGTCTCTCCTCTCGGGCGGCTACCGTGGCAGCGAAATACCGGATTTCGTCCATAGCGTGGTCGTGCTCCTTTTTTACCTGGTCCCGCCCCTGGCAGTCCGGGTCCCAGTGGTAAAGGGAAAACTCCCGGATGGCGGCCGTGCATCCCGCGCAGACGACCAGCTTTCCGGCCTTTAGCAGCCTGGCAGTAAGACGAATACCTGATAGGACCCGGTTGTCAGCCGGCAGCACCCGCCATCCCCTGCGGCGCAGAGTTTCCAGGAAGCTGGCCGCAGCCGGGTCTACCACTACTCCCTGGATGGACCGTCCACCCGCCAGAGCCGTTAGGTCGTCGGCGTACTCCTCGTCGGTCTTTTGCCGGTGTTCCTCTCTTGAGTTGTAGTAATACTCCTTTACCCGATACCAGACTCCATCTCGCTGTCCCCACAACCCCATGGAGGTGGGGTTGGCCGTACCATAGTCCACAGAGATGTGCCACCGCTCCAATCCGTTCTCCGGGGCCTCTTTCCAAAAGCTCTCGTCCAGAAAGTCGTAGACCAGCCCTTCGGCGGCTACCCACTCTCCCAGAACGAACCGCCGGTAAAAGGTCCCCTGAAACATGGTACGGTATCTCTCACGTACCTCAGGGGTCAGCCCAGGATTGTCCTCCATAGAAAAAGGGAGGCGCAGGACTTTCTTCTCCTCCGCCTTTCGTACCCACTCCTGATAAAACCAGTGGGCTGGAGACTCCGGGTTGCAGGAGAACCACAGTCTGCTGCCCGCCACCGAGCACCGGGCCACAGCCTGCTCCACAAAGGACCGAGGCATGAGCGCCACCTCATCTAGCAGGGCTCCCGCCAGCGTAATCCCCTGGATCAAAGCCGCTGAACCCTCGTCTCGCCCTCCAAACAGATAAAAGGTGTTGACCCGTCCCCCCAGTCGGACGGTGAGCAGGTTTTTGGACGTCCTTTTCTCGCACCGGAATCCCATATCATCCAGCAGAGGCAGCAGTTCCTCCAGCAGATTGCGGCCTATGGACTGGATGGTCTTGCCACACAGGGCAAAGTTCTTCCGGTGAAAGGACACCATGGCCCAGCAAAAAAAGGACAGGCCAGTACACAGTGTCTTGCCGCTTCGTACTGCCCCGTCGCAAAGAATAGCTTGCCTGTCCCGGTCCGGAGATCCTGGCCGCCACCAGGTC
Organism: Flintibacter hominis; assembly: GCF_014287965.1. Taxonomy (NCBI): domain Bacteria; kingdom Bacillati; phylum Bacillota; class Clostridia; order Eubacteriales; genus Flintibacter; species Flintibacter hominis. The sequence goes on from NZ_JACOPO010000005.1 coordinate 59,437, forward strand.
AGCACCCGCCGTTGTTTTGGGGAAAATACCAGCTCTCTCACTCCTGCCCCTCCATAGCCTGGAGGAACCGATCCACCTGTTCCTGACCGCTGTGTTCCGCCGCGTCCAGCAGCAGCTCCAGCAATCTGGCCCGGTCGGTAAACTTCAGCTCAATGACCCCATTCGCCCCCCGCTTAAATTCGGTGAGCCCGTCCAGCTCCAACTTCTCCAGCCGCCCCGGCTCCTCCTCCGGCCAGCAGGCCAGCCGTACCGCGTCCTCCACCCTGGCGTTAGCCAGCTTCCACATCCGTTCTAAAATATCCTCCCTCCCAGGGAGCTTTTTCTTTGCCACCCTATCCCTCCTCACCCTCTGCCCTCCCGCCCCAAAAGTTGTATCTTCCCGTCCATGCAGGAGCAAAAATGAAAATTTTTTCTAAATAGTAAAGTCAGCTTGACACAAAATGTTAAGTGTGCTATACTTCTTGTTGTAAAGTGCGCTTTACATCTCGAAAGGAGGTGTCTGGGTGACCAATCGCATCGCGGAGCTTCGGAAGGAGCGCCGTATCTCTCAGGCGGAGCTGGCGGACGAGGTGGACGTCACCCGTCAGACCATTATTTCCCTGGAGAACGGCCGGTACAATGCCTCGCTTCTCCTGGCCCACCGCATTTCCAAATACTTTGGGTTGACCATCGAGGAAGTCTTTTTGTTTGAGGAGGATGAGCCATGAAAAAATTTCCACCAAAAAATTTTTTCCCTGGGATCGGTCTGGGGATCGCCGTTGGACTTGGCGTAGCGGCGGTTATTTTGGGGGACCGCCTCACGGCCCCTATCAGTGGGCTGTGCTTTGGCCTGGCCGGAGCTTTGGGCGGTCTCTCCGGCAGCCGGCTCCTCATGGCCCACTTTGACCGGACCTGGACCCCGGAGGAGCGGAAGGAGATTGAGCGAGCGGAGCGTGACGAACGCAACGTATCCATCCGGGAAAAGGCGGCCTATTCCAGCTGGTACTGGACGTTATATCTTCTGTGGGCGGTATTTTTTCTTACGTTGGTGCTGGGCAGCGGATTTCCCACCGCTCTAGTGGCGGTCGTCATCACCCTCCACTGTGTGTTCTACATGGTCAATGTGAACCGCTGGACCAAAAAGCTGTGAGCCGCCGGTTGGAGTTGTCCATTTCCCCGGAGCTGGAGGGGAGCAAAGTGGACACTATTTTAAAAAAGCGGCTGGGACTGTCGGGCACGGTGGTCCGCCGGATTAAGTGGTGGCCGGACGGCATTCTTCTGGATGGACAGCGGGTTCAAACTGATGCCCGCCCCCAGGTGGGCCAGCTTCTCTCCGTCCGGCTGGATGACCTGGAGCGGCGCAGCGGCATTGTCCCGGCCCCCGGCCCCTTGGACCTCGTCTACGAGGATGAAGACCTGATAGTAGTGAATAAGGCCCCCGGTGTCCCCGTCCATCCCGGTCCGGGGCATTATAATGATACTCTGGGTAATTTTTTGCTCTGGCATTACGATTTGGAGGGAGATTCTGCGGACTTTCACCCGGTCCATCGGCTGGACCGTGGCACCTCCGGCCTGCTGGTGGCGGCCAAACACCCTCATGCCCAGGAGATTCTGAAACGCCAACTCCACACAGAGGGATTCCGACGGACCTATCTGGCGGTCTGTGAAGGCAGGCCGGAGCCCCCCTCCGGCCTCATCAGCGCCCCTCTGGGGCCGAAGGACGGGTCTCTGGTGGAGCAGATGGTCCGCCCAGACGGCAAGCCGGCCCGCACGCGCTATCGAGTGCTGTCCGCCCACAGTGGCCGCTCCCTCCTCCGTCTGGAGCTGGATACCGGCCGAACCCACCAGATTCGGGTCCACATGGCCTATCTCGGCCACCCCCTTACCGGGGACTTCCTGTATGGGAGGGAAGACCGGACGCTGATCTCTCGCCCGGCCCTTCATTCGGCGGAGCTCTCCTTCCTTCACCCCCTGACTGGCCGCCTTCTGTCCTTCTCCCGCCCGATGCCAGGGGATATGGCCGCCCTGCTCTCTGATTAGAGGTGTTTTCCCCCAAATGCGGCTGGAAATTTCCCTTTTTCTGTGTTATACTGTGGGCGAAACCTGATCTTACCACCAGAGGAGGATTTTTCTATGTCCTATCAAGATAGATACCAGGAGTGGCTCCACAGCCCTGCCCTCTCCGCCGCGGAGAAGGCGGAGCTGGAGTCCATCCAGAACGACCCCAAGGAGATCGAATCCCGTTTCTTCGATCAGCTCTCCTTTGGCACCGCCGGCCTGCGGGGCACCATGGGGGTGGGACTGTACCGGATGAACGTCCATGTCATCCGCCACGCCACCCAGGCCTTTGCCCAGGTGATTCTGGAGGAGGGGCCCCAAGCTGCCGCCCGGGGGGTGGCGATCTGCTTTGACTGCCGGAACAATTCTGATATTTTTGCCAAAGAGGCCGCCTGTGTCATGGCCGCCAACGGCGTCCCTGTCCGTCTGTTCCAGGCGCTCCGCCCCACGCCGGAGCTTTCCTTTGCCGTTCGGGAGTATGGCTGCATCGCCGGTATCAATGTCACCGCCAGCCATAACCCCAAGGAGTATAACGGCTATAAGGTTTACTGGGAGGATGGGGCCCAGCTCCCTCCCAGGCACGCCGACGAGGTGGCCAAAAAGATGAAGGAGCTGGACGTGTTTGCCTGTGTAAAAACCATGGATTACGACCAGGCCGTAGCCAGCGGCCAAATCGTCCTCATGGGGGCGGAGACCGACGAGAAATTCCTGGCCAACGTCATGGAGCAGGTCAATGACAAAGCCGTGGTGGAGCAGGTGGCGGACACCTTTAAAATGGTGTATACCCCCTTCCACGGCACCGGCTACCAACTGATTCCCGAGGCCCTGCGCCGTCTGGGCATGAAGCACGTCATCTGCGTTCCGGAGCAGATGGTGGTGGACGGGAACTTCCCCACCGTGGTCTCCCCCAACCCGGAAAACCCAGAGGGCTTTGCCCTGGCGGTGGAGCTGGCGAAGCGGCATGGGGCGGACTTTATCCTGGGCTCCGACCCGGACGCGGACCGGGTGGGCATCATGGTCAGGACCGGGGACGGCAACTTTAAGGTCATTTCCGGCAACCAGACCGGCGTACTGCTGCTTGACTACCTGATCGGAGCCAAGCGCCGCACAGGCAGGATGCCGGACAAGCCCGTAGCTCTGAAAACCATCGTCACCACCGAGATGGCCCGTAAGGTGGCCGAGGTCAACGGCCTTCAGTGCTATGACACCTTCACTGGCTTCAAGTTCCTGGCCCAGAAGAAGGACCAGCTGGAGGAAAGCGGCCAGGGCAGCGTCATCATGTCCTACGAGGAGTCCTACGGTTATATGCTGGGTGACTATGTGCGGGACAAGGACGCTGTGTCCGCCAGTGTGGAGCTCACCGAGATGGCTGCCTGGTACGCCTCTCAGGGCATGACGCTCTACGATGCCCTCCAGGCGCTCTATCAAAAGTACGGCTGCTACGGGGAAAAGACCCTGAATCTGGTCATGCCTGGATTGGACGGGCTAAAGAAGATGGCCGCGCTCATGGCGTCCTTGCGCTCCCAGCCCCCGGTGGAGATTGCCGGTGTGGCGGTAAAGGAGCAGAAGGACTACCAGGATGGCTCCGTAGTCGCTGTGGCCGATGGTTCCAAATCCTTTATGGAGCTGTCCGGCTCCAATGTCCTGCGCTATGAGATGACCGACGGGACCAGCCTGATTGTCCGACCCTCCGGCACCGAACCCAAGGTCAAGGTCTATATCCTGGCCAATGGACAGACCCAGGCTGAGTGCGACGAAAAGGTGTCCAAATACTCCGTCTGGGCGGAGAGTCTCAAAGGCTGAACCTGTGAGTGAATCAAACAAGGCCCGCCGGTCCATGGGACCGGCGGGCCTTGTTTTGGACAAAATTGCCCTATGATTTCCAAAAAATGTATGCAGCCGTCCCACTCCGGGGCGTTTTTTTGTGTCGGGTAGAGGGCACTTCGGTGGAAGCCCATGGCTGACAGCCCCTCCAAAAAAAGAGAGCCAAAACAATAACTTTAATTAAAGGAGGAACTACCATGTCAACGAACAAGACACAACACTACCACCTCAACCAATGGGAGGCGGAGGACAAGGTGCTCCGTGCGGAGTTCAACCAGGACAACGCCAAGCTGGACAGCGCCATGGCCCAGGCGGCCCAGGAGCGGGCGGAGCTTCGCTCCGCCATCCCCAAAATTGTCACCGGGACCTATCAGGGGAATGGAGCGGCCAGCCAGACCATCCCCCTGGGCTTTGCTCCCAAGGCGGTCCTGACCATGACCCAGAGCGGCCTGATGTACAGCCCCAATTCCTCCGGCTATATGTTCGGCGGTCTGGCCCTCCCCGGCCATTCTGCCAGCCACCGATATCGCCGGTCAATTTCCTCCCCCTATGAGTATTACCCCGGTGTGGAGGTGACGGATACGGGCTTTACGGTGTACGAAACCAGAATAGGGGAGTACGCCGGGGTATCCTGCAATTCAGCGGATACCACCTATCACTATCTGGCCATTGGATAAATTAGAAGCCCCCGCTCCGAAAATTCGGAACGGGGACGATTGCTTTGTGGCATGAAAACGATTTGATGATCAAACCACTTAGTCAGTCCACTGCAGGTCCAGAGTCGCATCTCCGGAAAGGCCAGCACTTACGGTAATCTCAAAGCTCTGAACCTTGCCGGTGCCGGTGGCAGTGCCGCAGGTCACCTTGCTCGCATTGTCAGTCCAGGTACGGGCGCTGTTCCAAGTGCTGTTCACATTGGTAGCAGAAACGGTAATCTTGTCACCCTCAGCGGCATAGACCGCAGTGGGCTCAAAGGTTACAGCACCGGGTGCCTTAGTGGTAGCCACGGTCAGCTTGTAAGCATACTTTACGGTGATAGCAAAGGTCTGCTGTACTCCATTCTTGGTAGCGGTCAAATCGCCAGTCTTATTGACGCTGATGTCGGAATAGCCGTCCTTCTGCAGCATCTGGATGGCGACATTCTGAACCTCCAGAGCAGAGGTCCCATTCTGAGCCTTGACAGTAATCTCACCGACGCCGGTGATCTCAGCCTTGGCGGTGTAGTTGCTGGGGCCGGTGGGAGGAGTCACGGTGGTGCCGTCTACCTTGGTGCAGGCAGTCACGACCACATAAATCCGGGCAGCCAGATCGCTGTCGTTCTTGTCATCATAGATGACATAGGCAGTACCGGTCAGGTTGCGATCCTTGAAGGTGTTGGCCAAGGTCTTGGCAGCGATGTTCTGCTCCACCTGATAGTCGGCGTTGTTGTCGTTCATGACCTCGCCGGACAGGGGGTAGCGGTCGCCCTTGTTAGTGGGCATCATGATCAGGGTGATCTTGCTGTCGCTGCCAATCACATAGGAAGTGCCATAGCTCTCAGCGGAGGAACCGGCAATGGTCAGAGTGTCGCCGCTCTGGGTGATCTTGCCGTTCAGGGTAACAGTATCCTTATCGGAATCATCGGGAGTGTCAAAAGCGGAACCGGTCTCATAGTAGCCGTCAGCGTCGATGGAGTAATCCTCGTACAGCTTGCCCTTGGTCCACTGCTCCTTGGTCTCCACCTTGGTCAGCTCGCCGTCCAGAACCACGAACCAGCGCTCCACCTTCTCGTTGTCGCTGTTGTCCACGAAGGTGGTGTCCTTCTTCACGGTGTACAGCAGGCTGTCGGTGGTGCTCTTCACACGGCCGGTAGCGCCCACGTCCACGAAGACCAGAGAAGCGGACTTGTTGCCGTTGTCCTTGTCGCGCATATACACAGCATAGCCGTCAGCATTTGCGATGGTCAGATCAGGCACATTGACGATGCCAGTGTACACGGTGATCTCATCGTCCTTATCCTTTACGATGAACACAGTGTTGCTGTTGCCAGCCACGCCAGCATTGTTATCCTCGTTGTTGAACAGAACAACCTTGTTGTTCTTGATCACCTTATGAGTGCCCTCAACATTGGGGTTCAGCAGATTGGCAACTTCGGTGGTATCAGCAACAGTCAGAGTGTACTCGCCCTTGCTGTTCTTGCTGTAGGAGTACCAATCATGGATATCAGCACGGTTATTGGTCAGGCTGGTGTCGGTCAGAGTAGAGCCGGGCTTCAGGGTGATGGTCTCGTTGGAGCCATCGGAGAAGTAGGCGTCAGCGATCATCTTGGTGGACAGGTTGGTCTCCTTGGCCACGGCGTCGATGTAGACGTAGTTGCCCATAGACAGAGCGGCGTCGTCCACATACAGGGCGTAGCCGTACTGATCCAGCACGATGGCGGCGTTGTTGCCCACGGAGAACTCAGTGGCACAGCCATTCTCGGCAGTGACATCAGCAAACTTGGCATAGTCGTGCTTGGTGCCGTCGATGGTCACGTTGCCGCCGGCGTCGCCATAGGTCTTGGTAGCGGTGGAGTAAGCGGTGACCTCGCCGGTCAGGACCTCAGCCTTCACAGCGGACTGAACCTTGCCGCCAGCGTAGGTGTACAGGATGTAGTCGTCCTCGGCCATATCCTTGACGGAGTCGAAATCGTCGTCAGCCAGGGAGTTGACGCTGTTGGTCAGACCGCCAATGGGAGTGGTCAGAGTGGTGACAGCCACAGTGCCCTTGCTCTCGTTGTAGTCGCCGGTGGCCTGCATCAGATAGGTGTTGGACACGGTGACGGTGACCAGTTCCTTGTCGGCGTCCGTATACACCTCGGTCAGCACGCCCTTGCCGCTCTGGCAGGAGGCGGAGGAGGAGTTGGCCTGAGCGTAGGTGGTGGTGATGGCGACCTCGTCGGCCACCTTCACACCGTCAACGAACAGATCCAGACGATAGTCGTCCACCACGTCCTTGCCCAGCAGGTCGTACAGGTCGTCCTTGCTCATCTTGGCGGTGTAGGTGGCGGCGGGGGTATCGGAGTAGGTGCCAATGGTAGTGGTCTTGTAGGTCCAGCGGGTGCCGGGACGGCCGAAGTCGTCGCTGCGATCCTCGTACATCTTCAGATCGCCCTGATACAGCTTCTCGCCCAGCTCCACGATCCGGGTGCCGGAGTTGACAACAGTGCCGGCGGTGGTCAGGCCCTTGATGGCGCCGGCATAGGACTCGCCGCTGGTGATGAAGTTGTAGCTGACCTTACCAGCCTCAACCTTGACGCCGTCGGCGTCGACCTTGATGGTGTCGTTGTCGGCCTCAACAGTGCCGGCCTTCAGGGTGTTCAGCACCAGTTGAGCCAGGTCGTTGCGGGTCATGGGCTCGATGACGCCGGACTCCACATCGATGAACAGGTCGATCTTGTTGGCCTGCTTGATGGTGGAGAACTGCCAGTCATTCTCAAAGTCGGACTGGAACTGGAAGTAACCCAGGGCCTTCATCAGCATCAGAGCGGCCTGGGCAGTGGTGACAGACTGGTCACCGCCGTAGGTGGTGGCGCTGACACCGGAAGTGATGCCGTTGGTGTAGCAGGCGGCTACATAGGGTTCAGCCCATGCGGGGACATCGGTAAAGGGGCTGGTGCCCTTGTAGTTGGCTACGCGGTAGTCCATCAGGTTGGACATGACCACGGCCATCTCATTACGGGTGACCAGTGCGTCGGGGTTGAAGTTGCCGTTCTCGTCGCCGGTCATAACACCGACTTCCTGGAGAACTTCGATGGCTTCCTGATTCTGCTTGGAAGACACATCGTCGTAGGCCGCGCCGGTGCCGACTACCATCAGGCCCATGACCATGACGGAAGCCAGAGCCAGGCTAAGGGCCCGCTTCAGGTTTCTCATTCGGGATTCCTCCTTAAATTTTTTGGCCCTCGGACCTGTGCAGCCTTTCGGACCATATCTCAACTGACCGCTTTTCGCCCCGGAACCCGAAACAGGCGGGAGAGCTGCCCCTTCCTGTGCCGACCGTCAGCAGAGGCCCTGTGGAGCGCTCCATGGCAACGTTCAGGGGCCGCCCTCCGACCTGTTTCGAGTAGAGAGCCATTATTTTACAGCGGTCATTGTTAGGGGAAAACGCCTGAATTTTCGCGCTTTTTTCGTTCAAAACAGGGGAGTTTTCGCCCAATAGTCGGCCCAGCGGAGTATAACGCCCCTTGCAAAGCAAAAAAGGTGAGGAAAACCCGCTAAGAGCAAATAAAAAAGGGGGCTTTTTCAAAGAAAAAGTGCCCTTGGTAGACATCTGGTAGACGCCCAGAAAATGGAAAAGCGGGAAAGCCCTGTTTCCCAGCGCTTTCCCGCTTTTTTTGGTAGACATTTGGTAGACCAATGAGAAAAAAGTGTGCGTCGGCGGCAAAAGAGCATTTTAGGCCTTTTCGGTCAGGTATCACAGTTGTCCCCACAATCAGCCTACGATTTCGATCAAAAAGGTGCTATCTTTTTTGGAGCGCATATGTTAAGATGATATACGGATAATTTTGACGATTTGGAAAAGGAGCAGAAGACGACATGATCACTGTCACCGATTTAAGCCTGAATTACAGCGGCACCCCGCTGTTTTCTCACGTGGACTTGCAATTCCTCCGGGGCAACTGTTATGGCATCATCGGGGCCAACGGCGCTGGCAAGTCTACCTTTCTCAAGATTCTGTCCGGTGAACTGGACTCCACATCCGGAGAAGTAAATATCCTGCCCAATATCCGTATGTCTGTCCTCAAGCAGGACCAGAATGCTTATGACGCCTACAACGTAATGGACACCGTAATCATGGGCAACCAGCGACTGTACGACATCGGCAAGGAGAAGGAGGCCCTCTACGCCAAAGAGGAGATGACCGACGAGGACGGTATGCTGGCCTGCCAGTTGGAGGAGGAGTACGCCGAGCTGGGGGGCTGGGAGGCGGAATCAGACGCCAGCCGCATCCTCCAGGGGCTGGGTATCGGTACGGAGCTGCACTACAACGACATGGCCACTCTGGACCCCCGGCTGAAGGTGAAGGTGCTGCTGGCCCAGGCCCTGTTTGGTAATCCCGATCTGCTGATGATGGACGAGCCCACCAACAACCTGGACATTGACGCGGTCAACTGGTTGGAAGACTTCCTGCTAGACTTTGAAGGCACGGTTATTGTGGTATCCCATGACCGCCATTTCCTGAACACTGTATGTACCCACATCGTGGACATCGACTATAACAAGATTAAGATGTATGTGGGCAACTACGACTTCTGGTATGAGTCCTCCCAGCTGGTGCAGCAGCTGATTAAGAATCAAAACAAGCGCAACGAGGAGAAGATCAAGGAGCTGCAGGACTTCATCTCCCGCTTCTCCGCCAACAAGTCCAAAAGCAAGCAGGCCACCGCACGACGGAAGCTGCTGGATAAGCTGACGGTGGAGGAGATGCCTGCCTCTTCCCGCCGTTATCCCTGGGTGGCCTTCTCTCCCGACCGAGAGGTGGGCAAGGATATCCTCTTTGTCACCGACGTATCCAAGACCATTGACGGGGTAAAGGTGCTGGACAAGGTGTCCTTCATCGTAGGCCACGGGGACAAGATCGCCTTTGTGGGCGACAACGAGAACGCCCACACCGCCCTGTTCAAGATCCTGGCCGGAGAAATGGAGCCAGACGAGGGCACCGTGAAGTGGGGACAGACCGCCACTTTCTCCTACTTCCCCAAGGATAACACCCCCTACTTCCAGGACAACGACGACAACCTGGTCCAGTGGCTGCGCCAGTTCTCCCCCGATCCCCAGGAGCAGTACCTCCGGGGCTTCCTGGGCCGGATGCTCTTCTCCGGGGACGAGGTATACAAGCCGGTGAAGGTCCTCTCCGGCGGTGAGAAGGTGCGCTGTATGCTGTCCCGGATGATGCTCTCTGGGGCCAACGTCCTCCTGCTGGACCAGCCCACCAACCACCTGGACCTGGAGTCCATCGCCGCCCTGAACAAGGGACTGGAGGCCGTGAAATGCAACGTGCTCGTAGCCTCCCACGACCACCAGCTCATCCAAACGGTATGTAACCGAGTCTTTGACTTCACTGCCGATGGAAAGCTCATCGACCGGAAGACCACCTATGACGAGTATCTGGAGAGCCAGAAGGCCGAGTAAGATTTTTCGCAACAGCCAGAGAGAAGAACCGCTCATGGGAGTCCATGAGCGGCTCTTTTTTACAGGGACAACGTCAGGATCTCTCTCACCTGGTTCAAGTCCTGGATGTGGTAGTGGACCGTGAGTCCCTGGGGCAGAGGGCGGTCCTCTGGGTCGTACCAGCAGCACAGAATACCGGCGTTATTGCCCCCCTGAATATCGCTGGTCAGAGAATCCCCCACGATCAGGACCTCCTCTGGGGCGATGGGGCCGACATGGTTAAATACCGCCCGGAAAAAATCTGGGCTGGGCTTTTCGGCCCCTACCTGCTCAGAGATGAACACCCCGTCAAACAGCCGGATGAGCCCTGACTTGTCCAGCTTCCGCTGCTGGGCGACGGCAGTGCCATTGGTAACGGCATACTGCCTGACCTGGCCCTTCAGGTCCCTGACCAGCTCATAGCCGTGATCCCGAAAGACCACGGTTTCTCCCAGCTGAATCTGATAGGCGTGGTTAAACCCCTCGATATCGGAGAACTCGATGCCCTCTGACTGGAAAAACTCCTGGAAGCGGCCGGACAGTACCTGGGGCTTGGTCAACTCTCCCCGCTCCAGGGCATTCCAATATTTCTGGTTGATAGACGAGTATCGGGCCAGCATATCGTCAGGGCATTCCCCCAGGCCGAAGCGGATAAAGCAGGCCCGGATCGCCGCCTTCTCTGCCAAGCCGAAATCCAGCAGTGTGCCGTCGATATCCCATAAAATGACTTGGATCATCCTGAGATCCCCCTCCATTTGGATATATGGTATGGATACCATGATATCGGTCCCGCAAAAAAAGTCAAGAAAATTCTTGCCCATGGCATACTCAAAAAGGATGCGTTTCTTTTTCGTAAAGAAATGTTAAACCTGTGTTAAATCTGTTGACGGTTGACACGGGGGATTTTATAATAAATACTGCCAAAAATTGAAAGACTAAGAGGAAATCGTCATGATGCAGCCAGCCGACTGGTACCAGATCAGCGGAGGAAGAGGATATGAGGCATGACCTGCTCCTGAACATTCAGGCGCGGGCTGTGTCTTTTTTCTTGCCGGGAAGGGCTGCGAGAGAAAGGGAAGAAAGAGATGGGCATTTCAGAAATATTGGGGCTGCTGGGCGGCCTGGCATTGTTTTTGCATGGGATGCAGATGATGAGTTCCGGCCTGGAGGCTGCCGCCGGCGCACGGATGAAGAGTATTCTGGAGCGGCTTACCGCCAACCGCTTTTTGGGCGTGCTGGTGGGTGCGGCCATCACCGCTGTCATCCAGTCCTCCTCCGCTACCACAGTGATGGTGGTAGGCTTTGTAAACGCCGGGATGATGACTCTGGGCCAGGCGGTCTGGATCATCATGGGCGCCAACATTGGTACCACGGTTACCGGCCTGCTCATTGCCCTGGATGTGGGTGAGCTGGCCCCTATGTTTGCCTTTGTGGGCGTGGTGCTGATGGTCTTTGTCAAGGAGCCGAAGCTCCAGCACATCGGCCAGATCCTGGCCGGGTTGGGCGTGTTGTTTATCGGAATGGGCATGATGAGCTCCTCCATGTCTCCATTGCGGGATTCCGAACCCTTTATCCGTATCATGTCCACCTTCTCTAATCCTCTGTTGGGAATCCTGGCCGGTGCGGCCTTTACTGCCGTCATCCAGTCCTCCTCCGCCTCGGTGGGTATCCTCCAGGCTCTGGCCAGCAGCGGCGTGATCAGCTATGCCAGCTCAGTTTTTGTCCTGTTCGGTCAGAACATCGGCACCTGTATCACCGCCGTGCTGGCAGCCATCGGTACCAACCGGAATGCCAAGCGGGCTACTCTTATCCACTTGATGTTCAACCTGATTGGCACCGCGATCTTTACCACTCTGTTTGTTCTCTTTCCTATCGCTGCCGTGGTAGAAGGCACCTTAGTTCTTCCGGGTGAGGTGGGCAGGACCTTGTCCCATCTGATCCCCACTGACCCCATGGCTCAAATCGCCATGACCCATACTGTCTTTAACATCACGACTACCCTGGTCCTGCTTCCTCTGGGCAATTATCTGGCCAAGCTGGCTATCCGCATCCTACCTGACCAGGCTGTGGAGACCGAAGACCAAGAGAGCATGACCCTGGCCTATCTCACCCCCATCCAAGCCGGAGGCAAAGAGGGCGGCCTGGGTGTATCTGCCATTGTCATCGATCAACTGCGCAACGAGCTCAACCGGATGCTGTCCATGGCACGGGACAACGTGGCGGACAGCTTCCGGGCCGTACTGGCCCGGGATCAGGAGCAGCTGGTCCAGGTGGAGCAGCGGGAGGAGTATATCGACTTTTTGAACCGGGAGATCTCCCGCTATGTGTCTCACCTGATCTCGATTGAAACCAACGAGCAAGGCTCCGCTGTGGTCAGCAGCTTCTTCACCATCTCTGGCAACATCGAGCGTATTGGCGACCACGCGGACAATCTGGCTGGCTATACCCGGATGCTGGTGGGCAAAAACATCTCCTTCTCCGAAACCGCCCAGAGTGAGATCAGTGCTATGCGTGACATCTCTCTGGAGGCCATCTCCGCCCTGCTCCACTACCAGGCCGGTCAGCCCCAGTGGCTGTCCGAGGTGGCCCAGATGGAGCAGAAGATCGACGATATGACCGACAGCTTCCGCCGCGGTCAGCTGCAGCGAATGAAGGAGGGCACCTGCAACCAGGAGGCATGCATCCTCTACTCCGAGCTGCTCACCGACTTTGAACGCATTGGCGACCATGTGCTCAACATCGCAGAGGAGCTGACCAAGGCCCAGACCGGCCTGTAATTACGGACCCCTTCCACTTTTTCTTGACGAATGACCGGGAGAACGGTATGATTGGGAGAGAAAAGTGAGGAGGGGTTTTTTATGACCTATCAAGAGATACTGGAGGCAGCCCGCACCTGCAGCGGCCCATACTGTAAAGCCTGCCCCGTATGCAATGGCCGGGCCTGTAAGAATACCATGCCGGGCCCCGGAGCAAAGGGCAGCGGCACTGTGGCCATCCGAAACTACGAGGCATGGCAGGACATCTGTCTGAATATGGATACCATCACAGTCAACCAGCTGGTAGACACTAGCTATACCTTTTTCGGCCAGAGGTATGAGCTGCCTGTCTTTGCCGGCCCAGTGGGCGCGGTCAAGCTCCACTACGGGGACAAGCTCACCGACTTGGCCTACAACGACATCCTGGTCCCCGGCTGTGCCCAGGCGGGGATCGCCGCCTTTACCGGAGATGGGGCAGACCCGGAGGTCTTTGCCGGGGCCGCCAAGGCCATTGGACAGAACGGCGGGAAGGGGATCCCCACTGTCAAGCCCTGGGACCGGGATACCATTTTTGCCAAGCTGGATGATGCCAAGGCCTCCGGCGCCAAAGTATTTGCCATGGACATCGACGCTGCGGGACTGCCCTTCCTGAAGGGGTTGACCCCGCCGGCGGGCTCCAAGACGGTGGCAGAGCTTCGAGAGATCATCGACTATGCGGGCGTGCCCTTTCTCATCAAGGGTGTCATGACCGTCAAGGGAGCCAGAAAAGCCCTGGAGGCGGGCGCCGCTGGTATTGTGGTGTCCAACCATGGAGGACGTGTGCTGGATGGAGTTCCCGCCACCGCGGCCGTCCTGCCTGCCATTGCGGATGCGGTAAAAGGCCAGATGACAGTCCTGGTGGACGGCGGCATCCGCACTGGCGTGGATGTGTGCAAGGCGCTGGCCCTGGGGGCTGACGCGGTCATTCTGGCCCGGCCCTATGTCACCGCGGTCTACGGCGGTGGGATTGAGGGCGTCAAGGCGCTGACGCGGAAGCTGAAGGGAGAGCTGGAGGACACCATGGCCATGTGCGGTGTCCACTCCCTGGCTGAGATCAGCCGGGATATTATCTTTTAAAAACAGTGTGGGAGCCGCCCGATGGGCGGCTCTTTTTTCAAATATTTTTACCGCCGTGCAGCAAAATGCCCTGTTAAAACGTCTAAATTTACGAAAGGAGGTGGCCCTATGCCCCATATATCCAACCGGCCGGTGGATTGGGAAGCCCTAGTCACAGACAACGAAAACCGCCTGTATCGGGCAGCGCTGGCCATTCTGGGTGATTCTCAGGAGGCGGAGGACGCGGTGCAGGATGCCTTTCTGGTATTTTTGGAAAAAGCCCCGGCGGACCTGGATCGTCCGGACGCCTGGCTGATGCGGGTGCTGGTCAACGGCTGTAAGAGCCGCCTTAGACTCGCTTGGCGGCGGGTGGGCCCCCTGCCGGACACGCTGCCCGCCCCCGCCCTGGAGGAGAGGGCAGCGCTGGAGGAGCTGTTTTCTCTCCCCCCGGAGGACCGAACGGTCATCCATCTTTTCTACTATGCGGGATACTCCACTCGGGAGATTGCCCACATGACCGGACAGCGGCCGGGCACAGTCCGCTCCCGTCTGACCAGAGCCAGACAGAGGCTGAAGAAGCTGCTGGAGTCAGAAGAGGACTGCAAGAGCGGACAACGAAAAGGAGAATTTAAATGAAATATTACAAATCGTATCTTGAACGGCAGGAAATTTCCCAGGAAACCCATAAACGGCTCCTGGCCCTGGGAGAAAATAGTCTGTCAACAGGCCGGGCAGCCCCCAGTCGGACAAGGTGGGGACACAGGTGGGGGGCGTTGGCGGCCTGCTGTGCCTTGGCCCTGGGACTGGGCGTGTGGCATTTGGCCCAACCAGCCCCGCCAGGGGGACAGACGGCTGCCGACGCCATCTATCCAGGGATCAAAGACACCTACGGCCCTGGGGAGGAACCCCCGTCTGGGTTCACTGTGGCAGAGGGGCCTGACGGAGAAAAAATGATGCTGCCATGTATTCCCTATGTGGACTACCAGAGGGTGGACGGAGAATTGGCGGCGGACGCCGCCCCGGCCCGGTATCTGATAGAGGGTTCTTTCTCCCAGGAACTGACAAAAGAGCAGATCCAAAGGACCTTTTGGGGGCCAGAGGGCAAGCCGGAGGTAGAAAACCCAAAAAACGATTCAGGAAATCTGCCCTGGATGCTGTTTTGGCAGGGCTACACACTCACCGGCTCGGCCCTGTACGACAGGAGCGGGAGCCTGCTGTGGCTGAATATTTGGGGGGAAAATGAGGAGGCGGACAGTTCTTTTACCTTGACCTTGCGGCCGGGGGAGCTGCCCCTCCAGTGCGGTCTTTACTCCGATGTAGAGAGTACCGATGTGATGGGGACCCCGGTCACCGGCTGGAGCCGAGAAGAAGGCGGCCTTTATACCTGCTGCAGCGAGTTCATGGCCGGAGAGGTGGGCGTCCGGTTTGAAAATTCAGGTGGAATTTTTGGTTCGGAATATGGAGAGAGTGCCTCGCTGGTCCAGGGAGGCGCACAGATGTTCAATGCCCTGCTGGTGCGGCAGGCCCTGTCCCAGGACGGCGGCCTGTACCTGGACCACCTGTTGAAGGCGGAGGAGGTGCCGGAGTGGCGGGCGGCGGAATTTTCCTCCCTGGAGGATGCCCGGCAGGAGGTGGATTTCGTCTCCTATCTTCCTGCGGAAGATCTCTCCGGCTATGACGAGTTCTACAGCAGGATGACCTACCAGGAGGGCAGCGAGCACACACTGTACCTGCGTTGGAGCTGGGGATATGACGATGTGACTATCCGGGTGGAGCTGCCCGAGGGAGATGCGGAGTGGGGAAATCTGGTGGATACGGCCCGGCCAGAAACCTACGATGTGCGCCTGTACTCCATCCCCTGGGCGGACAGTGTGCCGGAAGAATACTACGACACCTTCCATTCCCCAGTGTTCCGGGCAGTGGACATGAGCCGGGAGATAGTGGAAGCCAGGGCCTATACCCTGGCTGACCAGGGGGATTCCGACGGCCCCCGTGTGAGCTTTTCCGTCCTCCATGATGACGGAGCCCTGGTGACCTACTCCTGCAAGGGGCTTTCCATAGAACAGGTATGGGCGCTGGTGGAGGAAACATTGGTGTGAACTCCGGGTCGATTCAGTAGGCGGATGCCTGCCTGTATGCCCCGACCGCGCTCTGTCAAAGTTTTGGGGCGGGGCTGGAAAAATTTAATTTTTTATGAATACACCTCTTTCCCCCTTGTCGAAGGCAGACGAAACCGCTATACTGAAAGGGTATTCGCACGGGAAGGGGGAGGATCGCCCTGGAAGAAAAATATGTCAGCGTATCCCGCCAGGGTGGTGCTCGCCGGACAGCACCCAGGCGGGAGCCGGCCCGTCCCCAGCGCCGGGGAGGGCCGCCCAGGAAAGGCAGCGGGCACAAATCCTTATTCTGGGGATTTTATAAATTCCTGGTTTTTCTCTCCGCTGTAATCGTAGCCGTCTATGTGGGCTGGACAATGACCATCAAGCCGCCCCCAATCCAGACCCCTGATCCGCCCCCCGTGATCAACGGGGGGCAGGAGGATGGGAGCGGAGATACCGATATTAGCACGCCTCAGGGGCCCCAGCGCCGGGAGCTGGTGTATAATTTCGTCCTACTGGGCAAAGACGTGGACAGTGGCAACACGGACAGCATCATCGTGGTCAGCTTTGACATTCCAAATCGGAAAGTGGGAATGATCTCCATCCCGCGGGACACGGCGGTGGAGCGGACCTGGCGCAAAAATCCCAAAATTAACGGGGCTTTCTACGGGGCAGGGCCGGACGTATTGAAGGAAGAGATCGAGCACACCTTTGGCATCCCCATTGACTACTACGTTCTGGTGGACTTGGAGGGCTTTATAGCCCTGGTGGATGAGCTGGGCGGCGTAGAACTGGATATCCCCTTAGATATGAACTACGATGACCCATACCAGAATCTGCATATTCATTTTACCAAGGGGGTCCACAAGGTGGACGGGCAGGGCGCCATGGAGGCGGTCCGCTACCGCCACGACAATGAGGACAGTCCCAATTATAGGGCTAACCAGTGGTACAGTGATGTACAGCGGGGGGAGATGCAGCGGCAGCTGCTGACCCAACTGGCCAAGAAGGTGGTGTCCTGGAACTCAGTCACAAGGGTAACAGAATTTATCAAGATTTTCCAGACCTATGTTAAAACGGACCTGGAACTGGAGGAAATGATCTACTTTGCTACCCAGGCCCTCCAGGTAGATCTCTCCACTGGGATCCGCCAGGACACGCTAAAGGGGGACGGCACCAAGACCTATAAGGGCTTTTCATACTGCTTCCTCTACCAGGCGGAGGATATCCTGCCAACGCTCAATGAGCTGGTCAATCCCTACGACACCCCTCTGACCGAGGCGGATCTCCACCTGCCCCAGTCATAAGAGATAAAAAGAGAGCGGATACAGAAGTATCCGCTCTCTTTTTACGGCTCAGTCCCCAGGGTCTGAATCAGCAGATTGCGTAGGGAGATGGCGCTCTGCCGGTTCATTACGATGGACGCCACATAGTCAGCGGCGGGCGTGGAGATATTCTCCATACCTTTTGGTGTGACGGTCATGGCGGTCTCCATATATTTATAGGCGATATCCAAGGTGACCTCCAGGACCTCTCCGTCCTTGTCCGACACCTTGCGGATACCAAAGGTATTGGCGTATTCAGGCTTCATGCTCAACCCTCCTTTCTGTCTTGGAAACAAGGACTCGTGCAGGGCACGCACCCTCATTCTGAGTAGCTAAGGTCCCCACCCATAGGCCCTCCCTTCAGATGCCGGCCATTCAGAACGGCCTCCACCAGCTTGTCCCCCACATAGCTCAACTTCAGGGAAAAGAAGGGGGCGTCCTGGTCTAAAAGGTCGAGAAAGATGTGGTCCCCATCCCAGAGGGGGAGCTCCTTTAGCCTGGCTTTGGGGACCCACTCTAGATCCCCCTCGTCGCACTCCTTCAGCTCACCTGTCCAGCTGTGGACAGTAAACAGGTGCATATACTCAGTGGGCCAGCGGTCGGAGAGGAATGTGACGAGTCCGCGGTAGCGGTAGCCTGTCGCGGTAAGGCCGGTCTCCTCCCGTATCTCCCGCAAGGCACAGTCCTCCGGGCTCTCCTTGTCCTCGAACTTGCCTCCTACACCGATCCACTTGTCCTGATTCAGATCGTTTTCCTTTTTGACCCGGTGGAGCATGAGGTATTCCTCGCCCCGCTGGAGATAGCACAGGGTGGTATTGATCATACGATCCCTCTTTTCTCTCAAAGTATACCATGACGTCCGGCCTAGGGCAACCAAAAACTAAGAACATGAGAAGGCCGACCCTCACCAGGGAGGTATTCTCCCGTGTAAGCGCCGGCTGGACAACCCCGCTGAAGGGTCATCTGTTGTCTTCTTGTGGGTCTACCAGAGCCACATCTACTGTGTAGCTCTGTCCATCCCGGAGATAGGTCAGGGATACCGTATCGCCCAGCCCCAGGGACTGCTTCAGCCGGGTCAGATCCTGGGTGCTGGTGATGGTCTGGCCGTTGGCGGCCAATAGGATATCGCCGGGGCGGATGCCCTTGGCGTAGGCGTCGCTGGATGGGGTCACATCCATGATCTCCAGGCCCCCGCCCTCTGCGGGAAAGGTGTACACAGTAAAGCCGAAGACTCCGGTGTGGATGACCTGTCCGTCGATTAGCCGGTCCACCACATATTTCACCCGCGTGGTGGGGATAGCGAAGCCCAGTGCCTCGGCAGAGCCGTCCTCCGTGACGATCTTAATGGTGGTCACCCCCACCACCTGGCCATATTGGTTGATAAGGGCGCCGCCGGAGTTGCCAAAGTTGATAGCCGCGCTGGTCTGGATCAACACCATGGTAGTACCATCTACCTCTACCTCCCGGTCCAGGGCGGAGATGATGCCGTCCGTAATGGTGGAGCGGTAGCCCAGCGGGTCCCCGATGGCGGCGACCGGATCGCCGATGCGCAGCGCGGCGGAGTCCCCAAACTCCGCCGGAGTCAGTCCGGAGGCATCCACCTTCAACACAGCTAAGTCCTCATCCGCGTCGAATCCTACCAGGCTGGCCTGTAAAACGCTGTTGTTCGACAGGGCCACCCGGACCTCGTCAGCGCCAGCTACTACATGGGCATTGGTGATAATATAGCCGTCTTCCGTCATGATGATACCTGTACCCGTGCCATACTCCGACTGGCTCTGGGACTCGATGGACACGATGGAGGGGGCGTTCTTCTCATAGATTTGGGTATAGGTCAGCGCCGGTCCGTCAGCTGCCTGGAGCGGAAGGGTCACCCCGGTCCCCGTGGGCGCCTGCCGGATGTTCGGCGGGTCAGTGCTGTATTCCTCCTGCTGGGCCCACCAGTCCTCCCCTGGGCTTGCGGGCAGATAACCCGGCCCGCTCAAAGAGAAGGACAGGTGGCGCCCCAGCACAATAGTAAGCAGACACAGGGCAAGGACCAAAATGGCCAGCCCGGTGATCCAAGGCCACTTTCTCCTCCTCTTTCTGGGGCGCAGGACGGGAATCCCCGCTGCTGGGACAGGGATGTAGGGCAGGTTGGGCACCGGCTGACTGGGCTGTTCCCAGGGGCCGCCCTGCCAGAGACCGTCATGTTTGTTGTCCATAAACTCCCTCCAAACCGGGATGTCCAAATGTCAGGCCAACGTCAGGGTAAAGGTAAACTGAGTGACGCCGTCCTCGCTGGTCGCTGTGATAGTCTCCTTTAGGTTGCCCAAAATCGTCTTGACGATATACAACCCCAGCCCCACACCCTCACGGTCCATGGAGCGGGAGTAGTCTGCCTTGTGGAATCGCTCAAAGAGGAGGGGCAGTTCATCCTTGGGGATCGTAGAGCCCAGATTTCGGATGGTGGTGTAAGCCTTCCCATCCTTCTTTGTGATCTGGACAGTGATAGCAGTACCGGCGGCGGCAAACTTCGCCGCGTTGTCCAAAAGATTATAGCAGACCTGGGTGATGGAATCCGGGTCCCCCCAGACCATTAGCTTCTCGTCGGGCATCTGGACGTCTACATCCAAATTCCGGCCGGTGATCTTGCTCTCCAGGCTAATGATAACCTGGGACACCACCTCGGTGAGGTCGAACTGCTCCTGGGCGGTGACGGTGTTCTCTGTCAGGGCGTTGAGCCGAGCCAGATCCAGCATCCGCCGGACTAGCCGGGACAATCGCCTGGTTTCAGATACCACGATTTGTAGAGATTCCTTCTCCCGTTCGGGCGGGATGGTCCCGTCCAGGATTCCCTCGGCAAAGCCGGAGATGGTGGTCATGGGGGTCTTCAGCTCGTGGGATACATTGGCAATAAATTCTGATCGCTGGCTCTCTACCTTGGCCAGGGAGTTGGCCATGGTATTGAACGCCTCGGCCAGGGTGCTGATCTCATCACACCGCCCCTCATAGCTAGTGACCCGGACATCAAACTCTCCACGGCCAAATTTTCGGGCTGCCTCGGCCATCTCGTTTAGAGGCCGGGCCTGGTGGGCGGAAAAGAGGGAGCTGGCGACGAAGGCAATCAGCAGCACCACCACAGCGGTAAAAAAGAAAATGGTGGCGGTGGCCGACCACATCTCCGCTAGGCTGGAGGCGTCGGCAGACACCAGCACCAGCCCCTGGGTGACTGACAGGTTATTCAAGCTGACGGTAATAGGCAGGCTGGCCAGATAGCGCCGCTCCGGGAAGATTCCGCCCAGACTGGTCATACCGGCATAAGAGCCCCGTTCCAGCACCTGGGACACCACTGACTCAGGGACTTTGCTGTTTTCATACGCATAAAAATTGACGCCGTCCGTAGCATAGATGATCTCGCCATCCGGGGCGGCTACAATCACATAAGAATCTGAGATCAGGGCGATGGAGGCGACATAGTTCTGGAACGGCTCACTGCGAAGCTGCTGATAAAAGGAGGAGGCAAACATAGCGATATAGCCGGCATTGCGTTCCATCGCGTCCCGTTTCTCTGAAATGATATAGCGGTAAGAGAGCATCATAAAGGCGGTGGACAGAAGAGTAAAGGACAGCGCGACAATCCCCACCATCATAGCTAGCTGACGTTTATATAACGAACGCAAAGGCTTCACCTCCTTAGGCAGTTTGTCATATCCGTCCGATGTCAGCGGGTTCAGGCATTTCCGCCCACCTCAAATTTATAACCCACACCCCAAACAGTCTTCAGCCGCCACTGGTCACTGACATTCTCCAGCTTTTCCCGAAGCCGCTTGATATGGACGTCCACAGTCCGGCTGTCACCGAAATAATCGAAGCCCCATACCTCGTCCAGAAGCTGGTTTCGGGTAAATACCCGGTTGGGAGCAGAGGCCAGATGGAACAACAGCTCCAATTCCTTGGGGGGCGTATCCACCCGCTGGCCGTCTACCAACAGCTCATAGGAATCCAGGTTGATGACCAGCTTATCGAAGGTCAGCTTTTTGCTGGTCTGCTCCTCCTCCCCCATGGTGCGGCGCAGAACGGCATGGATACGGGCCAGCACCTCTTTCATCTCGAAGGGTTTGACAATGTAGTCATCGGCGCCCTGCTCCAGACCTGTGACCTTGTCCTCCGTTTCGCCCTTTGCGGTGAGCATAATAACAGGGGTCTTATCCCCCTCCCGAATCTTCTTCAGCACAGACCAGCCGTCCATAATGGGGAGCATAATATCCAGAAGCACTAGATCGGGCTGAAAGGAGCGAAACAGCTCTACACCCTTACCGCCATCCTGGGCTACCTGGGTTTCGAACCCCTCTTTCTCCAGATAGAGGTGGAGCAGCTCGGCGATGTTGCCATCATCCTCCACGATCAAAACCTTCTTTGGCATAGCCGTACCCTCTTTTCTCAATGTAATTTGTGTATGGGATACCTTTATTATAGCGCGAAACCCCAGTGTTAGGTGAATAATTTGTAAATTGCTCCCACATTTCCCCTACCCCTGGTCACCGGAGGCCACATAGGAGTGGTCCACCTGGATGACGGGGAAGTAATGGCCGGACAGCCCCTTAATTCCCTCGGTAAGCTGTTCCCGCACCTGGGCATCCTTCAGCCGGAACCCATATGGCACCATGACGTCAAAAATTAGGTTAGTGTGAATTGGGCCAGGGGTAATGCGGAAATCATGGATGGTGAGCACGGGGTCGATCTCCCGGGCGATGGCGGCCACCTGCTCTCGAAGAGCGGAGGTGCTGTCGTCACATACGACCGGGTCCATATGGATGGAGGTGTCAATGTGGTGCTTCTCCTTCAGTTCCCGCTCGATATGGTCGATAATGTCATGGAGCTCCAAAAAATCTCCGTCCGCTGGGACCTCGGCGTGGAAGGACATCATGGCTCGACCGGGGCCATAATCGTGGTAGACCAGGTCGTGGATGCCCAAAATGTGGTCGTGGCCCAGCACGATGCGGTCGATGTCCGCGGCGAGCTCCGGGTCCATGGGCCGCCCCAGCAAAGGGTCCAGGGTGTCCCTGGCGGCCTCCCACCCTGTCTTGAGAATAAAGGCGGCCACCAGCAGGCCGGCCAATCCGTCCACCTGAAGCCCCCAGAAATGATCGGCAAGGGTGGAGAGAAGGACTACGCCGGTGGACAGGCAGTCGGACAGGGAGTCTGCGGCGGTGGCCTCCATGGCGGCGGAGTCAATGGCCCGGCCCAGGCTGCGGTTGAACCAGTACATCCAAAATTTCACCAGGATGGCCGCCGCTAGAATGACCAGAGCCACTGGCGAATATTGAGTTTCAGACTGGCCGAACAGGGACTCCAGGGCAGACCGGCCCACCTCCACCCCCATGAGCAGAATAGCCATCGCCACGATCAGTCCGGCAATATATTCCACGCGCCCGTGGCCGAAGGGGTGGTCCTCGTCCGCCTCCTGGCCAGCGAGCCGAAAGCCGATGAGGGTGACCACCGAGGTCGCGGCGTCAGATAAGTTATTTACCGCGTCAGCCACCATGGCCACAGAGGAGGTGAGCGTGCCGGCGATCACCTTACCCAGAAACAGCAGCACATTGAGAAAGATGCCTGCGGCGCCGGAGATGGTGCCGCAGAGAAGCCTGGTGGCAGGAGCCTGGGGCGCGCCGCCCCCCAGACAGGCACGGATCAAAAAGTTCATAGCGGACAGATGCCTCCCGAACCGGCCAAGGATGACCGGATTGATCTGTATCGTTTTATTATCCCACGGCAACTGGCCTCCGTCAAGAAAAAGGCGGGGCCGGACAGGTAAATTTTTCCGTCCTCTTGGAAGGCCGGAGAGAAGTATTTACAAACTGTTCATACCAGGGTCATTGTTTTGCCTTAATTCTATTCTATGATAAAACCGTTCCAAGGGAACAAAATGCATCTTCCATTTCTCCCTCTCCTTTACAACACACAGATGGAGACCTCCGGTATGCCGGAGGTCTTCGTCGTTTATAGGACTGACAGTGTTTACAAAAAATTCATGGGGAGGACATAGTATTGCCTTAATTCTATTTTATAATAAATCCGTACTCAAGATATCTTCCTTTTTCTCCTCCCTTTTACAACACACAGACAAAGGCCCCTGACCAGGAAGGTCAGGGGCCTTTGTCGTTCAGGATTCCGATGTCGTGGCCCCATCTCTGGAACCCTCCCAGCGGTCCCGGCCCACAGCGCCGCTGCTGGCCTCCATCCGGTTCATTTTCCGCTTCCGTGCGGAGGAGCGGGCCAGCTTCTCGCTCAACCCCTCCAGGTCCCCGGACTGGATAGCCTGACGGTACTGTCGGATGTTCTCCTCCAACTGCTCCAGGGCCCGGCCCAAGGCCTCAGCGTTCATGGAGAAGAGCTGGGTCCACAGGGGCACATCCAGAGCGGCCACCCGGGTGCAGCCCCGGAAAGAGTCCCCCTCAAAGCCCTGATAGTCGAATAGGCTAGGGTCGTCGCACACGGAAACGGCGATAACGTGCATCATCTGGCTGGTGTAGGCGATGATGGCGTCGTGCTGCTCCGCCGTGGTCTGGACCACATCCGCGCAGCCGATGTACCGAGCCAGCCGCTCCATAAGAGCCAGATGCTCCGGGCTGGATTGGTTATTCGGGGTTAGGATATAGTGGGCCCCGTGGAACATATTGGCCAGGGCGTGCTGAATGCCAGAGAACTCCGTACCCGCCATGGGGTGCCCTCCCACAAAGGAAACAGTGTCAGGCAGTACCCCGGCCCCCTTCAAAATGGCCCCCTTTACCCCGCACACATCGGTCACCATGGAGCCAGGCCTGAAATGGTTCCGGTGCTCGGTCATAAATTCTACGATGCCCTGGGGATGGAGGCATAAAAATACCAGGTCGCCCTCCGCCAGCGCCCGGACTGGGTCCGCCTCGGCCCGGTCCACGATATCCTGTTCCATGGCGTAGCGAAGGGTGGGCTGGCTCACGTCCACGCCGATGATCTCATAGTCCTCAAAGCCCCGGAGGGCCTTGGCAAGGGAACCGCCGATCAGGCCCAGCCCCACAATGACCAGACGCTTTTTCATGATATAACCTCGTTTCCACACCGTGTCCGGTGAATAACGGAACTGTATCACATTTGCCCGCCGAAATCAAGATGGTATTCAAGGCAGAAGGGCACTGTAATTTCCCCAAAAATGTAGGAAACCGTCCCATTTCGGGGCGGTTTTTTGTGTTGGATAGAGAGGGCTTGGGCGGCAGTCCAAAGCCTCCCCCTGTGGGGAGGGTGCCGAGCTGTGTGCCCCGATACCGGACCCCTCAGTCCTCTTGCAGGGGCGGCTCCATGTGGCCGCCGTGTGGAGGGGGCAAAACCTGCCCTGGTCGCCTCCTCAGTCAGCCTATGGCTGACAGCTCCCCTCTGGGGGAGCCAAAACAACAACTCTAATAATTAAAGGGCCCCCTTTGGCTTGGGCCAAAGGGGGCCGTTGGTATTTGCTGTTTCAGCGGGTGAGATTATTCCACGGTGAAAGCGCCGTAGACGTCATCAGTACCGCCGATGATAGAGAAGGCGTAGGTGCCCTTGGCAGCTTCCTCACCAGGAGTGGCATTTCCGGCGTCCTCGCTGACCCAGGCGCCGCTCTTACCGCCAGTGGCGGCGTTATGGCCGGTCAGGCTGACATAGAAGCGGAAGGTGCCGCCCTTGCTCATCTCGCCGGTCTCTTCCTTGTAAACCACATCACCATCGGAGTCGGTGATGGTCAGGGTGATCTCGTCGCCCTTGGAAGCCTCGAAGGCCAGGAAGACGTGGCCACCCTCGGCCATGTCGGAGGGAGCGCCAGTGATTCCATCAATGTCATCCTTGTCGCCCACCAGCACGTCGCCGGCTTCCATCTCGTTCATGTTATCAATATCATCGGGAGTCAGGGTGGAGCCGGTGATACCATCGCTGGAGCCCTTGACTACCACATACAGAGTGCCCAGCTCGTCGTTGTCATCCTCGGTGGTGACAGCGTAGAAGGTGCCGGAAACGGCATAGCCCTTCAGGGAGCTCTCCAGGCCGCGGGCGGAAACAGAGTAGACCTCGAAATCAGCGGCGCTGTCGGTCATCACATCGCCGGCGCCCTTCATGAGGACCAGGTTGATCTGGGCGTCCTCAGCAACGGTGAAGTCGGTGGTGCCCACGCGCAGAGCGCCGGAGCTGTACTCTACAGTAGCGTTGACTAGAGCGACCTTTCGGTACTCACCGCCAGCAGCAGTGGTGAACACCTTGCTGTCATCCGTGACGCGCTCATCACTGTCGGTCTTAATCTTGTAGTACATCTCGCCCACAGTCAGAGTGTCGGTGGACTCCACGGTGGTCTTCTCGCCGTTCAGCACCACATCATAGACGTTCACGGTGTCGTTGGCGTCCTTGTAGGTCTTGTTCAGCTTCAGCACGAACATCAGGTCGCTGGAAGCGGTGCTGTCGTCAATAGTGGCATCGGAGGCGTCCACAAAGACCAGGGATGCGTAGCTCTTGCTGGCCTTGTCGTCCACCTTCAGGTAGGACACGATGACATCTTCACCACTCTTTGCAGTAACAGTGGGGGCGCTGTTCACGCCGGTGTAGACGGTGATATCGCTGCCGTCGTCCACGATAAACACGGTGTCGCTGTTGCCCCGGATGCTGGTGTCAGCAGTCAGGAAGCGGACGGATTCGCCCACCACATCGCTCTTAACGGTCTTGCCGGTGGAAGTGACAGTCAGGGTGTAGCGGTCGCTGGAGTCCACAGTATAGGAATACCAGTTCTTGTGTGCGGTATTGAAGGGGGCAGAAGCACCCTTACCAGTGAGATACTCGTAAATCTCAGTGGCATCGGTAATCTCGTCCACACCGGAACCACCCACATTATCGCCCTTGATCTTCTTAACGGTGATCTCGTCATAGGTGCCGTCGGCGGTGTAGGCGCCGGCCACGGCGTTCTTGCCCAGCATGGTGGTGTCGGCGGCGTCCACATAGATGTAGTTGCCCACGGACAGGCTGGCGTCGTCCACCCAGATCAGCTTGCCATAGGCGTCCAGCACGATGCTGGCGTTCTCACCGGCGGTGAAAGCGGTCAGGCCGTCCTCGCCGCCAGCGGCAGTATCATCGGAGCGGACCTTGGCGTAGCTGTAGCTGGTGCCGTCGATGGTGACGGAGTTCTTGGTGGAGGACTCAACCTCGCCCTGGACCAGGGTGGCCTTGGCGATGGTCTGCACCTCATTGTTGGCGTAGGTATACAGGATATAGTCATCCTCGCCGTAAGCGGCCAGGGTGTCAAAGTCCTCCAGATCCAGGGAGTTCTCCTTGGCGGGGCCGGACAGGACATCCACGTTCAGAGTCTCCTTGGACTCGTTGTAGTCGCCAGTGGCCTGCATCACATAGGTGTTGATCACGCAGATCTCAATGGTGTAGGCGCTGTTGTCCACATAGACCTCAGTCTGTACGCCGTTTCCAGTCAGGTTCTTGCCATCACCCTGGATGTGGGCGGAGCTGTTGGAGTCAAACAGATCGCCCTTGCTGACAGTGACGGGGGTGCCGTCCACAGACACGGTGACACCGTACTTCTGATTGTTAACGTCAGCAGTACCGATGGTGGAGTTGATGTTGTTGACAACAGTCTTGCCCACGTCAGAGTACAGGGTGCCCTTGGTCACCTTGCCCACATAGGTGTAGTCGGGGGCCTCGGAGTAGGTGCCGACCTCGGTGCTCTGATACTTCCAGGAGTTGGCGGGACGGCCAAAGTCGTCGCTGCCGGGACGCTTGGTCAGATCGCCGTCGTACAGGTCCTCGCCAAGTTGCACAATGTACTTGCCATTGTTGTTGGCGCTCTCGTCGTTGATTTTGCCGTACTTCTTGTCGGTGCTGGTGCGGTCATCATAGGTGGCCTTGCCAGTGGTGATTTCATAGCCGTCGCCCTTGATGGTGGTGCCGCCGTTGCCGCTGTACTGGACCATTGTGGCCTCCAGAGCGTTCAGGACCATCTGGGCCACATCGTTGCGGGTCAGAGCCTGGGTGGCGCCGGTGTCCACGTCGTCGAACAGGCCAGCCAAGGAGCCTTGCTTGGTGGTCTCCACCAGCCAGTCATCGCCGAAATCGGACTGATACTGGAAGTAGCCCAGGGCCTTCAGCAGCATCAGAGCGGCCTGGCCAGTAGTGACGGAGTCATTGCCGCCGAAGGTCTTGGCATCGTAGCCGGCGATGATGCCGTTGGTGTAACAGGCGGCCACATAGGGCTCGGCCCAGGAGGGCACGTCGCTGAAGGGCGCAGTGCCCTTGTAGCTGGACACGGTGTAGTCCAGCAGGTTGGACATGACCACGGCCATCTCATTACGGGTGACGTTGGCGTCGGGGTTGAAGTTGCCGTTCTCGTCGCCGGTCATAACACCGACGGCCTGGAGAACTTCGATGGCTTCCTGATTCTGCTCGGAAGACACATCGACGTAGCTCGCGCCGGTGCCGACTACCATCAGGCCCATGACCATGACGGAAGCCAGAGCCAGGCTAAGAGCCCGTTTCAAGTTTCTCATTCGGGATTCCTCCTTAAATTTTTTCGGGGACTTTTCTGACAAAATCCCCATTTTTTCGAGGCTTTGAGGACTTTTTATGGCATCAGCCCTGTATAACGCCCCTTGCACAGCAAAAAAGGTGAGGAAAACCCGCTAAGAGCAAATAAAAAAGGGCACTTTTCCAAAGAAAAAGTACCCTTGGTAGACATCTGGTAGACGCCCAGAAAATGGAAAAGCGGGAAAGCCACGTTTCCCAGCGCTTTCCCGCTTTTTTTGGTAGACATTTGGTAGACAAGATCACAAACTTACATCTTGATATGCCGCTTGAATAGAGACGAGCCGCTGGCGGTATAAATCCACAGCCTCCTGGGGGGCCACCAGCTCGATACCGTCTAAGGCAAAAAGCCAGCCTAAAAACTGGGGGCTCATGACTAGAGAGAGGGTGACCCGAAAGTGGGACTCCCCGTCAGGGACCAGAATGATGTCCTGTCCGAAGCGGTCCCAGACCACGCCGGCCATAGATTGGCGGCCCCGAAGGGTAACTGTCATCTCTTTGCCGGAATACATGGCAAAGTGCTTCTGGCCGTAGGAGGCCACCTGAAAGTTGGGATACTGCTCCTGGCCGGAGCGAGGAAGATTGGTGACTACGATATCTGCCATCTTGTCCACCCGGTAGTGGCGCATTTCCTGATTGACATGATCAAAGGCTACCAGGTAGTAGTTCTCGTTGTCCCAAATCAGGCCATAAGGGGAGACAGTATACCGCTTGCCGTCCCGGCGAAAGACCTTCTGGCGAGAAATGTCGTAGTCGAAATATTTGAAGGTGATGGCCTTCTGCGCGGACAGCGCCCCATGGAGCCTGTCTACATTATAATAGATGCTCTCGTTCATCACCTTGATCCGCCCGCTGACATAGACCTGGCGTTGGAGCTGCCGGGCCTGGTGGATGCTAGCCAGCCCCTCTAGCTTGCGAATCAGGGCGTCGCTCTTTTTCTGGGTGATAAAACGGGAGGACTGCACTGCGTCCATGAGCAGCTTCAGCTCTGGCAGCTCAAACTCTCGGGAACCGATGAACCAGCCTGGTGAACGGCCCTTGCGGCTCTGAACATCCAGGCCGAACAAGGAGAGTGTCTCAAGGTCGTCATAGATACTCTTTCGCTCCGCTTTGATGTCCCGCTTGGCCAGCTCCTGAATCATCTCAGGGACGGTGATGGGGTGATCCTCGTCCGTCTGCTCCAGCAGGATCTTGGACAGATAGAGCAGCTTGGATTTTTGATTGGCGCTTTTTGCCACAGGGCATCTCTCCTTTCTCGACTCAAGGATAGCAGAGCCTATGTCCGATAAATAGGACTTTATTGCCAGTGGGCCCAGACGTCGGGACAGTAGCCCACGGTGGCCTGCCTGCCATTCCTGACGATTGGGGTGCGGAGCAAAGTCGGGTCCTGGTAGAGCTTCTCCAGTTTAGCTTGGTCGGAGGCCAGATAGGACAGCAGCGCCGCGTCCGGGTGGCCCGTGTCTACCATGGTGGCTAGTCCCACGGCGTTTTTCACGCTGGTCAGCTCCCCCAGGCTCATGCCATACTTTTTTACGTCCACAGCCTGAAATTTGATGCGCCGTTCCTTAAACCATCGCTCCGCCTTTTTGGTGTCGAAGCACTTGCTTTTTCCAAAAATCTGAATATTCATCCTATATCCCCCACAAAGATAAAACGAGGGCCAGAATACCCGTCCCGCGTTATCCACTCGCTCCACATAACGGCCGGCCGGACCCACAGTCCGCCCTCCCCGTATAAGGCCCGGTAGACCACCATAGCCTCCCCGGTCTCCGAGTGCGTGGCGGAACCGAGCACCTGGTATTCACTCCCTTTAAAATGGCGGTAGCGCCCCGGCTTGATGTCCATATCCAGTCCCTCCTGTTTTTCCAAAGTATATCATATTCAATTGAACTGGACAAGCTGCCGGTTGGCATGAAAGGCAACCGGCCGGACCATACTAACCGTTACTAACAAAGGAAAGGACGGTAGCGGTCCATGAAAGCAGTTATTATGGCCGGCGGGGAAGGCACCCGGTTGCGGCCCCTATCCCTTGGTGTCCCAAAGCCCATGACTCCCCTGTTCGGGCGGCCGGTAATGGAGCACATTATCACCCTGTTAAAGCGCCACCACATCACCGATATCTGTGTCACTCTGTGCTACAAACCCCAGTCAGTGATGGACTACTTTGGCAGTGGGGAACAGCTGGGCGTCCAGCTGACCTATTTTGTAGAGGAGGAGCCTCTGGGGACCGCCGGAAGTGTTAGAAACTGCCTGTCCCACCTGGGGCGGGAGGACTTCCTGGTCATCAGCGGGGACTGTGTCTGCGACCTGGACCTGACTGAAGCCATCCAGGCGCATCAGGAGCGGGAGAGTTGCGCTACTCTGGTGCTCTACGCCCACCCCAAGCCTCTGGAGTACGGTCTGGTCCTCACCGACGAGCAGGGGCGTGTACAGCGGTTTGTGGAAAAACCCTCCTGGGGCCAGGTGGTCACTAACATGGTAAATACGGGCATCTATATCCTATCCCCACGGGCTATGGAGCTGGTGCCCCAGCAGGGCCCCTTTGACTTTGGCAAGGACCTGTTCCCTACCCTGCTGGAACAGAGGATGCCTCTGTACGGCTGTCCCCTGGAGGGCTACTGGTGCGATATGGGGGACTGCGGAGCCTACCTTAAGTGTGTTCAGGACACCCTGGATGGACGGGTAACAATGGACCTGAATATTCCCCAGCGGAGCGACGGAATCTGGTCCGCCCAATCTCTTCCCCAAGGAATCACGCTGACGCCACCCTGCTGGATCGACCGGGATGTGGAACTGGAACCAGGCGCCATTGTAGGCCCCTATGCGGTAATCAGCAGAGAGTGCCGGGTGGGAGAACGGGCGGTGGTCCAGCGGTCCGTCCTGCTGGAAGGAACCGCCGTAGACTCTAGGGCCTCACTGGACGGCACCATTTTATGCCCCGGCTCTGCCGCTCAAAAGAAGTCTATTTTGAAGGATGGAGCTGTGCTGGGGGACAACGCCCTGGCGGAGGAGGGGGCCATCCTGTTGGAGCGGGTGCGTCTGTGGCCTGGGCAGACAGCCCCCGCTGGCTGTCGGCTGGCCCGATCTATCACCAGCGGCAGCCAGAAGGGAGTGCACCGCTTCGGGGATGGCGGGGTGATCCGGGGCGTGCTGGGCGAGGATCTGGGGCCAGACGCCCTGCTGGGGATCGGCAGCGTCCTGGGTGTGGAGGGCCAGGTTGGACTAGGATGTTCCAATACTCCCGGAGCCAGAATGCTGGCCCGGGCGGCCGCGGCGGGAGCCGCGGCCGCAGGTGGTCAGGTGCTGACCTATGGCCTGGACAGCCCCGTCCAGGGAGCCTGGGTGTCCGCCAGCCGTATGCTGCCCATCTCCCTCTTTATAGAGGAAGGGGAGGAGCGCGTCTTTCTCCATTTCTTTGACCGCCAGGGCCTGCCTCTGGAGCGGGCCAGGGAGCGGAAGCTGGAGCACGCCCTTCTCCAGGGGGAGTTCCGGCGGGTCCGAGCCCGGCAGGTGGGGCAGATGGAGCGTCTGGAACTAACGCGGAGGCAGTGGGCCGACCAAGTGGCTGCCGCCGCCTCACTGGGTCACCCCGCCCTCCGCCGGGTGACGGTAGCGGTGGAGGGAAATGGCCCGGATGACCGGGCCATACGGGCGGTCCTCCTGTCCCTGGGCTGCCAGGTGGAGGACCGCTGGCGGCCGGGCATCCCGGCCTTCCGGGCCAGCCACGGCGGCTTCTGTCTTACCGCCCAGGATGAGCGGGGCGCCATCCTGGATTCCAGCCAGCTGCTGGCCCTGGTGGCCCTCATCGAGATGGAGAACGGTTCTGGCAGACTGGCCGTCCCCTCCGGGGCCAGCGCCGCGGTGGACTTGGTAGCCGCCGGTTATGACGGGACCGTCCTGCGGCTGGACCGGGACGGAAAGCCAGCCAGAGACCTGTATGCCGCTCAACCTTGGTTTTGGTCGGCGCCCAGCGCCGCAGCCCGGATTTGCGCTCGGATGGGCGTATCGGGCCAAAAGCTGGACGCGCTGATCTCCAAGACCCCCCGCTTCTCCTCCTGGCGGCGGGAGGTCCCCCTCTCCTCAGACCGGGGGCGGGTCATGGAGGCTATGGTTCGGGAGCAGGGCCGGACCTGCGGGGGCGAGGGCCTACGTGTCCACACCGGGGGTGGCTGGGTCTATCTGGTCCCCCTGGCCCGCCGGTCCGCCCTTCGGGTGGTGGGCGAGGGCCCCGACCTGGAGATCGCCGCCGAGCTGTGCGATTTCTACGCCGGGCGGGCGGCCCAGCTGGACCGGGCCATTTCTGAACAATGTGCCCAAGAAAGGGATAAAAAGTAGTTCTTTTGTTCTCTTGAAAGCAATAGTATACTTTTAGAAAAAAGTGTGGTATACTATCTGTGCCAGTAATTGGCTTTGTTTTTGATTTATGCGCGTATGGGCCCCAGGCCCGCGCGTTTAAATATATCCTGTGCGCCCAAACCGTGAGTAACAGGCGGGGCCGGCCCACAGGGGACCAAGGCGAGATCCACTAGACAGGCGAAGGGACCATTTTCCCCTCCGGCGAGGCAGGGCCGGAGGGGGGCAGTCCTTCCGTCCAGTAGCTGTGCCGTGGGGCACGGCTGGTTTTTGTGGGTCCTTTCGCCGCTACATCCAAATTAAAACGACGATAAGGAGTATTTATGGCTGAAAAATTGAAAATCATTCCTCTTGGCGGCCTCAACGAGATCGGCAAGAACCTCACGGTTTACGAGTACGGCGGCGACATCGTGGTGGTGGACTGCGGCATGGGCTTTCCCGACGACGATATGTACGGCATCGACGTAGTCATCCCCGATGTCAGCTATCTCATTAAGAACCAGCAGAAGATTCGGGGCATCTTTATCACCCACGGACATGAGGACCACATTGGCGCCCTGCCCTATGTCCTCCGCTCCATCAACGCCCCTATCTACGCCACCCGGATGTCCGCGGGCCTCATTAAGCTGAAGCTGGAGGAGCACCGTCTGCTGGATAAGACCAAGCTCATCACCTGCGAGGCGGGGGATGTGGTCAAGGCGGGGAAATTCAGCGTGGAATTTATCCACGTCAACCACTCTATTGCCGACGCGGTGGCCTTTGCCATCAAGTGCCCTGTGGGAACCTGTGTCCACACCGGCGACTTTAAGATCGACACCACCCCCATCCAGGGGGGGATGATGGACCTGGCCCGCCTGGGCGAGCTGGGCAAGGAGGGCGTGCTGGCCCTTCTGGCAGACTCCACCAATGTGGAGCGCCCCGGCTATACCCGCAGCGAGCGCAGCGTGGGCGCCTCCTTTGACGCCCTGTTCCGGGGGTGTGAGGAGCGCATCATCATCACCACCTTTGCCTCCAACGTGGACCGCATTCAGCAGATCATCGACGTGGCGGCCCGGTACGGCCGGAAGGTGGCGGTCACCGGCCGGTCCATGGAGAACGTGATGAAGGTCTCCTCCGAGCTGGGCTATATGAACATCCCAGACGGAGTGCTCATGGACCTGAACCACATCAAGTCACTGCCCAAGGACCGGGTGTGCATCATCACCACCGGCAGCCAGGGCGAGACCATGTCCGCCCTCACCCGCATGGCCTTCAACACCCACCGCCAGGTGGACCTGCTCCCCGGAGACCGGGTCATTATCTCCGCCTCCGCCATTCCAGGCAACGAGAACGCCATCGGCAACGTGGTCAACGAGCTGTACCGCAAGGGCGTGGAGGTGATGAACGAGCGGGAGATGACCCTCCATGTATCCGGCCACGCCTGTCAGGAGGAGCTGAAAATTGTCCACGCCCTGGTCAAGCCCAGGTTTTTCATCCCCGTCCACGGGGAGCAGCGGATGCTCCAGATCCACGCCAAGCTGGCCCAGCAGATGGGCATGACCCCCAACCAGGTCATCATCGGCGACATCGGCCGGGTCATTGAGCTGACCCATTCCTCCGCCAAGCTGGCGGGTACCGTCACCGCCGGGCAGGTCTTTGTGGATGGCTACGGCGTGGGCGACGTGGGCAGCGTGGTCCTTCGGGACCGGCGGCACTTGGCCCAGGACGGCATGATCGTGGTGGTCCTGTCCATGTCCGGCGAGGACGGCGCTCTGGTGTCCGGCCCGGATATCATCACACGGGGCTTCGTCTATGTGAAGGAGTCCGAGGGGCTGATGGAGGAGCTGCGCCAGGTGGCCCTGGAGGCCATCCAGTCCGTGGACGGCCGATACGCCACCGACTGGTCCGCCATCAAGGGGGCCATCAAGGGCGACCTGTCCAACTACCTCTATAAAAAGACCAAGCGGTCCCCCATGATCCTGCCTGTCATCATGGAGGTCTGACGGACCATATAAAAATGAACAGCGCCCCCTTCCACATAGAAGGGGGCGCTGTTCTACGTTATATAGCGTTGACTTTTGGGGAAAAGGATGGTACATTTGTGAAAATGAGAACATTTACGGGGTGTGCAGCATGAAAAAGGAATATTCCATACTAAAAAAAGAGGCACTGACAGCGCTTTCCTCTTATATGGATTCCTTAGGAGAAAACCAGGGGAGCAAGCTGGCCTACTGGATCTCCGATTATGTGCGTTTTCTGAAACGGGAACCCGGATTTGACCCCAAAAAATTAATCCGCTATAAGCGTGGCGCCATTGTAAAGGTCCATTTGGGGTACCGGGTAGGCAGTGAAGAGGGTGGACTGCACTATGCGGTGGTAATGGACGTGGACAACAAGCTGTCCAATCCGGTGGCCACCGTGATCCCCTTAACATCCATAAAGCCCGATACGGATCTGGATCATCTCCATTCCTCCAAAGTCTTTTTGGGTGACGAGATTTTTGTCAAGCTGCTGGAGGAGTTGAAAGAGTACCAAAAGCAGACACTCTGCCTCCAGGAGGATATCCTCACCCAGCAGAAGGCGCTGCTGGCCCAGAAGGTTGACCAAAAGGACGAAAATTATGAAATGCTGTCGGCCAAACGCCGGCTTCAGCTGGAGAGCATCAACATTCAGATAGAATCGATGAAGGAGCGAGCAGCGCGCTGCAAAAAAATGCTCCAGGAAGTGCAGAAGATGAAGCAGGGCAGCATCGCTCTTGTAGGGCAGATCACCACTGTCAGTAAGCTGCGAATCTACGATCCTCTTTATCCTTCTGATGTATTGAGCAACATCCGCCTCTCTTCCGATTCTCTGGAAAAGCTGGACACGAAACTCAAAGCATTATATACCTATCAGAAGTGACATACCAAATATGGTAAAGTGTACGCAACTGTGCATTTTCCTTGACTTTATACATATATTATGATAGGATGATGATGTCAACAGGGCCGTTTACCGGCACTGGAAAAGACATTGCCGCTTGCCGGCACTTGAAAAATCATCCGAAGGGGTCACTCACATCTGTGGGTGACCCCTTCACCTTTTTCCCTGGGTGTACGGTCCTGTGCCACACGCCCGGGGGGCTGTTATTATAATGTAAGGGGACCGTGATCTCATGTCCTGGAGATGTGTGGTAGCACGGGGAACAGCAGCCCCAAGCAGCGGGTTCCCCGCCCCAGGCAGAGATCCCCTGAAAAGCCGCTGATTTCCTCTGCTGTAACAATCCGGACGCAATATTACGGTTCTGTTACACTTGTATCAAACCCGTTGACTTCAAATTTGACTTCTGCTAAGATAATCACGAGGCAAGGGGAGTTATACAGGGCTGATGCCATAAAAAGTCCTCAAAGCCTCGAAAAAATGGGGATTTTGTCAGAAAAGTCCCCGAAAAAATTTAAGGAGGAATCCCGAATGAGAAACCTGAAACGGGCTCTTAGCCTGGCTCTGGCTTCCGTCATGGTCATGGGCCTGATGGTAGTCGGCACCGGCGCGAGCTACGTCGATGTGTCTTCCGAGCAGAATCAGGAAGCCATCGAAGTTCTCCAGGCCGTCGGTGTTATGACTGGCGACGAGAACGGCAACTTCAACCCCGACGCCAACGTCACCCGTAATGAGATGGCCGTGGTCATGTCCAACCTGCTGGACTACACCGTGTCCAGCTACAAGGGCACTGCGCCCTTCAGCGACGTGCCCTCCTGGGCCGAGCCCTATGTGGCTGCCTGTTACACCAACGGCATCATCGCCGGCTACGATGCCAAGACCTTCGGCGGCAGCGACTCCGTCACTACTGGCCAGGCCGCTCTGATGCTGCTGAAGGCTCTGGGCTATTTCCAGGAGGCCGGTGACTTCGGCCAGGATTGGCTGGTCGCCACTGTCGCTCAGGGCTCCAAGATTGACCTGTTCGACGGTGTTGACACCGCCGCACGGGACGCTCTGACCCGCAACGAGGTGGCTCAGCTGGTGCTGAACGCCCTGAAGGCCGAGATGGTCGAGATCGTTGACCACGATGTGACCACCGACGGCAAGGGCAATTGGGTCACCAAGGCTGTCTATGACGCCCGGACCAGCACCGACAAGAAGTACGGCAAGATCACCAACGAGAAGGCCGACGGCAACGCCGCCCGCTTCTCCGTCCAGCTGGGTGAGGATCTGTACTCCGGCGACCTGCAGATGAACGACGAGGCCGCTGACGACTTCCAGCGTCCCGCTACCGAGTGGAAGTATGTCAACGACACCATCGGCACCTTCACCGACAAGGCCGACGCCGTCTACACCAAGAAGGTCACCGCCGCCAACATCTACTCCGTGGTGGGCAAGAGCACTGCTGACGACCTGGAGGACGGCACCTACGCTCTGTACAACTACATCGACGGCGAGGGCGGCCAGGTCACTGCCAATATCGGCAACTTCGTTGACAAGAACAACACCACCAAGGTCAACGGCTCCGGCAACGGTATGCTGACCGAGGTCTATGTGGACACCAGCGCCAAGAAGGTCACCATCGTGTCCATCAACACCTATGTGTTCCAGGCTTCCACCGACTATAACACCAGCAAGGAGTCTGTGGATGTGGTTTCCGCCGGCGACACCGAGATCACTCTGGACAACCGCACTCTGGAGCAGGACGACTTTGATGTCAAGGATGTCAAGGCCGACGACTATCTGCTGATCACCGCCGCCAAGCAGGCTAACGGCACCTACGATGTTCAGACCGTGGCCAAGGCTGAGGTCCTGACCGGCTCTGTGGACGGCTATAAGATCCAGGATTCCGTCATCATCGACGGCACCACCTATAAGTACTCCCTGACCACCGCCAAGACCGGCGAGCAGAACACCCAGTACACCGTGGGCCAGACCGCCGCTGTGGTTCTGGACGCCTATGGCTATGTCATCGCTGTGGACGAGGCCGTTGTGTCCTCCAACTATGTGTTCGTTTCTGAGTTCGCTCAGCCCTCCGGCCTGTCCAACGGCAAGGTCGTGGGCCACGCCTACTTCACCGACGGCACCACCGACGATATCACCATCAAGGACCTGATGGGCGACTCCAACAAGGCCAATATGATCCCCGGAGGCGACAAGACTGCCAAGGCCGGCTGGTACACCTACAGCAAGAACAGCAACGATGAGTACAGCCTGTACGCCATCGAGGCTAAGTACAGCACCTCCAAGATTGGCTACGCTCATCCCGGCCAGACCGATGTTGCCTATAACAACGAGGTCAACTTCCTGGCTAACGGTGCTTCCGCCACTGGTCTGAACGGCGCTGCCATCAAGGCCAACAACGACACCATCATCGTGGTGGACGACGGCGACGAGGTCACCTACTACACCGGCGTCAAGAACCTGCCCGATGTCGTTCTGAAGGCTGCTGCCGGCGGCAAGGCTGCTGGTGCTGCTACTGTGAACGCCGTTTACAAGACCAGCAACAGCTACGCTGCCTATGTGTTCATCAATGTCACTGGTTCCTCCTCCATCTCCGGCGGCGAGGACTCCACGATGGTCTACTTCGTGAAGTACGACGGCCAGCACAAGACCACCGACAACGAGATCTACTACACCTACAAGGTACTGGTGGACGGCAAGGAAGAGATCGTCAAGGCTGACAGCCAGGTTCTGGGCACCAGCACTCTCTACTCCGCTTATTACAAGGCCCGCACCAACAGCGACGACGAGATCACTACCATTCTGCCCATGCCCACTGGCGCTGGCGAGAAGTTCATCGCCGCTGACGGTGTGAGCAATGGCCTGTCTTACAGCGCCGGCACCCTGACTGTTGGCTCCAAGGGCTACACCCTGGCTGACAACTGCAAGATCACTCTGGTGGTCCTGAAGTCCGCCAACGCGATGAACAAGGACAAGAGCGCCGATTACGAGGCCCAGATCGTCACCGCCAAGGAGCTGAGCGACCGGGTCAAGGACTACAATGTGACTTACAACTACGAGCTGAAGGCCACTGAGAAGAACGGCTCCGAGCTGGAAGAGCTGTATGTCACTGTGACCGCCGCTACTGGGCGTCCCACCTCTGTTCCTTCCATCAGCAATGTTACTGTGAACGGTAATGCCGTAACTGGCTATGCCACCATCGCTGACGCCGTGGCTCACGCTACTGTCCTCGGTACTGGCACCAGCGTCACAGTCAACGCAACCATCGCCAATGCTACTACCTCTGCCTATGATGTAGACGGCGACTATAAGGGTGGCGATTTTGTCGCCGAATACCCCAACACTCCCACTTACACGATTGGTGGTGCTGCCAACGAGGTTATCGTGACCCGCATTACTGCTAGCAATGCTAACGGCAATGCCAATCCTGTATATGTGGCTGTGAAGTCTGCGGATATGAAGACCGTTTCCGTTAAGAATACTTCTTCTACTTCCGCCATTCAGGTCACCATCGGTGATGAAACCAAGGTAGTTGCCAAGGGTGCTACCGAGACCTTCAAGAGTGTTGCCGCTGGCAGCAGCTTTAAGGTAACCTATGAGGCTGAGATGGGCAAGACCGTGGAATTTGACAGTGACAACTCCGCCGGTGCTACCTTTACCAACTTTAATAGCCTCTCCGTGGACAATGTTACCGCCAATGTGACCATTCAGTTCAAGTAAGATTATTACCCGGAAACGGGAATGATCGCATTGAGGTAAATGTTTCAAACAGCCCCGCTCCTTCTGGAGCGGGGCTGCTCCTTTCCCCGTTTTATTTCTCCCCGTACATGGTGATCTTGAACCCGGCCAGAAGGGGATAATCCGGGAAGCTTTTGATCAGGGTCAGCCCCGTGACGCTGCTGAAATAGTGGGGATCTTCAAAATGGCTCCAGCCGCCGGACACGGCCCACCCCTGGAAGGGCCAGTCGCCGCTGTGCCAGGGGTACAGGACGATGTGGGTCTTTCCGTAACCGACCAGCGACAGCAGCTGCTTCCCCCCGTCCAGATAGAGGGAGACCCCCTGCTGATCCCTGACCTTCGGCTCGATCACCAGATGGACCAGCCGCCAGAGGGACCAGTCCACCCCGATCAGGGAAAATTGAAAATTGTCCCCGCCGGTGGACAGCGTGGCCGTCTTCAGTAGGTGGAGCGCATTCTGATCCCTCCATGCCTGTTCGGCCGCCTCCAGCGCCGTCCTGTTTTCCTCCGCCGCCTGCTCCGCGCGCTCTACTCTGGCAGACAGCTCGGTCAGCTGGGCCCGGTCCGCTTTTCCCTCCGCCTCCGCCGCCCATTGATTGAGCTGGAAATATTCCGTGTAACTGCTTGCCATATTCCATCGTCCTTTCTGCGTTTGAAATCTTTTGTTGGGGCGCCGGTCTTTCCCTCTATCTAACACAAAAAACCGCCCCGGAGTAGGACGGTTTCATACATTTTTTGGAAATTATAAGCCAACTTTATTCCTTTTCAAAAAAGCTCCCCTGTCCAGGACAGGGGAGCTTTTTATTAGGCCGGTTCAGCCCACTTCAGCGGGGACAGGGGGCTCGGCCTCCTTCTTTTTCCGGCGGAAGGTATGGCTCAAGTCGTCGATGACTGAGTAATACACTGGAGTAAATACCAGGGTTATCACCGTAGATATGACCATGCCTGAGATCATCGTGACGCCCATATCGGTCATCATCTCGTTGGTCTCCCCAATACCAAGGGCCATGGGGATCATGGCAATCACCGTAGTCAGGGTGGTCATCAGAATGGGCCGGACGCGCAGAGGGCAGGCGTGGAGGATGGCCTCCTCCCGGCTTTCTCCCTTGGAGCGGCGGATCTTGATGTACTCCACGAGGATGATAGAGGAGTTGACCACCGTACCGGCCAGCATAATAATAGACACCAGCGCCAGGATGGACAGGTCCCGCCCAGTGAGGGGCAGGGCGAACAGAGCGCCAGTAAAGGCCACCGGGAGGATCAGCATGACCATGACCGGCATGGCAAAGGACTCGAACTGGACCGCCAGCACAAAGTAGACCAGCAGCAACGCAACCACCAGAGCAAAGCCCAAGTCAGCAAAGCTTTCCATCATATCCTCATAGGAGCCGGCGGTCTGGGCCTCATAGCCCTGGGGCATGGCATACCCGTCCAGGATCTCATTGATGGCGGCGGTCATCGCTGTCGTATCGCCGCTGATGGTATCACCGGTGATGGTGACCTGTCTGGTCTGGTTGCTGCGTGTGATGCTCTGGGGCGCCTGCTCCACAGTCACCTCCGCTACCGAGGACAGGGGGATGGTCCCCCCGTAGCTGGAAGGAACCGGCATGGACTTCAGGGCATCCAGACTGGCGGAGGCGGCCCCGTCGCCCTTGACCACTACATCATACTCCTTGTTGTCAATGGTAACTGTTGTGGCGGTGACGCCGGTCAGCTCCGACCGGACCGCGGAGCCAATAGACGCGGCGGTCAGGCCATATTGGGCGGCCGCCTCCCTCCGAATGGATACCTTGACCTGATCCACAGCCTCGGACAGAGAACTCTCCACATCCACGGCGTCAGGCAGGGCGGCAATTTGGTCCTTCAGATCGTTCGCGATCATCTCCAGCGTATCATAGTCATCGCCAGAGACCTCTACGTTGATATCGTTGCCGCTCATCATAGTCATGGAGCTGGAGGCGCTGACCGTGATCTCGCAGCCCGCGATATCCTGCAGGGCCAGACGCAGATCGTCCTCAATATCAAAGGCGCTGCGCTCCCGCTCACTCTTTCCCACAAGGTTGACACCCATGGTCACAGAGTTTCCGGAGGACATCATGGAGGAGCCGCCTCCCTGGGCGATGTAATACATATCTTCCATCTCCGGGACCTCCCGCTCCACAATGGCGGCGACACGATCGGAGATAGCGGTGGCCTCCTCCACAGAGGAGCCGATAGGCATTCCAATACTGATGGAAACGCTGTTCTGATCCATTTCCGGGATCATGACCATCTTGGTGTTGGCCAGGGTGAGAACAAATATTGCCACCAGACCAAGGGAGGCCAGCATCCCCATCTTCAGATGGCGGACGAAATAGCCCAGAAGGCCCATATAGCCGTGATAGATCCGCTGGAACAGGCGGGTGGAGAAGGTAGCTCCACCGCTCCTCTTCAGGGCCCGGGCGGCCTGCTTCTCCCTGCGGCGACGGACCTTCTCCTCATCCAGGGTAAAGTAGCACAGAAGGGGCACCAGTGTGAGAGAGATAATCAAAGAAGCCGCGATCAACGACGCGATGGTCAGACAGAAGTCGCGGAACATATCCCCCGCCATACCTTCCACCAGTCCCAAGGGGACGAACACGGCCAGAGTGGTGAGGGTGGAGGCTACCACAGAGGAGG
Source organism: Flintibacter hominis (assembly GCF_014287965.1). NCBI lineage: Bacteria > Bacillati > Bacillota > Clostridia > Eubacteriales > Flintibacter > Flintibacter hominis. The sequence goes on from NZ_JACOPO010000005.1 coordinate 100,950, forward strand.
TGACCTCCTGGGTTCCATCGACACAGGCACTCAACCGATCGTGTCCTTCGTCAGAAAAACGGTTGATGTTTTCCAGTACGACGATGGAGTTGTCCACAATCATACCTACGCCCATGGCGATGCCGCCCAGACTCATCATGTTTAAGGTCAGGTCCAGCACGCTCATCAGAACGAACACAGACAGGATGCACACGGGCATGGAGATACAAATAGTTAGGGTAGAGCCTCCCCGGCGCAGGAACAGCAGCACCACGACAGCGGCCAGCAGGACGCCCTGCCAGATGTTGCTGAAGGCAGAGTTCACCGACTGGTCAATGTAATCACTGGCGATATAGGGGACAGAGTAACGAATATTTGGGTTCTCCGCCGCCAGCTCCTGGAGCCGTGTTTCCACAGCCCGCGCCACGGCCATTTCATTTCCGCCCGCCTGCTTGGATACCTGAAGAATAACGCAGGAGGTTCCCCCTACTTTAGCGACCGCGTCCAGGTCCTCCGCCTCCATCCTGACATCGGCCACCTCGGACAGACGGACTGTCCCGCCGGCCGGCAGCGTAATCAGGGTGTTGGCAACATCCTCCAGTGAGGTGTATTTGGCGTCGGTGGACACCGTCAGCTTCTTCGAGCCGCTCTGTAGATCGCCGCCGGGGTACAGCAGGTTCTGTCCTGCCAAGAACTGACTGATATAGCTGTTAGACAGGCCAAAGCCCGCCGCCTTGGCCGGGTCAATCTCCACGGCGATCTGTTGCGCGTTTCCGCCGCCGACGGATACCTGTGCCACTCCGTCGATGCGCTCCAGGGCGGGAGCAATCTCATCCTCCGCCAGAGTCTGGAGCTGGGACAGGTCCTCGCCCATCAGGGCAATCATAGCTGTGGGCATCAGTTCACTGGCGTTGATGTTGATGATCATGGGGTCTGCGGCGTCCTCCGGCAGGGAAACCATGTCAAATTTCTCCCGCAGCTTGGTAGCCGCAATGTCTAGGTCGGTTCCTTCCTCGTAAGTAATTTGAATGGTACTGACGCTCTCTGACGAAGTGGATTGGATCTCATCCACACCGGAAACCGACATAATAGCGGATTCCAATGGAGCGGTCACCAGATCCTCAATGTCGCTGGGGTTGGCACCCACATAGGTAGTCATCACCACAGCCATGGGCATTTCCATATTAGGCATCAGAGCCATTTGCAGGCGGGCGCTGAAAAGGACACCGAAGATGACCACCATGATGACTGCCAACAATGTCGCTACTTTATGGCGGATACAGGCTTTTGCAGTATTCATCAGGGCTCAATCCTCCCCGGATACGATCCGCACCGCAGTGCCGTCAGCCAGATAGGACTGGCCCACAGTTACGAGCTGCTGCCCTTCGCTCAGGCCAGAGGTCACCTCGGTTACACCGTTTCCGGTCAGCCCAATCGTCACCTCGGTGTACTTGGCCACGCCATCCTCCACTACAAAGGCATATTGGGTCGAACCGCTGGTCAGGATGGCCTCAGTGGGAACTACCACAGCGTCCGCAGAGGTGTCCGTGTGGAAGGTCACATCGGCGAACATACCAGACAGCAGGCCCTCGATGTCCTCGTCCAAGGCTACAGTGACGGTATATAGCTTGGTCTGCGCATTGGCCGCCTTTTCGATGCCCCGGATGGTCCCCACCGTGGATACGCCTAGGGAACTGATGGTCACGTCGGCTTCATCTCCCTGGCCAAGCTTGGGTACCAGAGCCTCCGACACAGACACCTGGACCTTCATGGTGTCCACTCCCTCCACCACGGCTACCGGCATAGAGGCAGATACATAGCCACCCTCTGTGGCATTTAAAGTAACCACAGTCCCGGCAACGGGGGAAATCACATTTCCACCACTGTCTACATTCTCTAAAACAGTGGCCAGCTGCTCCACATTAGATTTATAGCTCTGCATCCCAGCCTCTAACTGGGAGAGCGTGGAGTTGCGGGTTGCAACGGCGCTCTCCAGCTGGAGTTCAGCCTGATCGATCTCCAGCTGAGAAGCCGCCCCAATCTCCTTCAGCGCCTTCAGGTCGCTGAGGTTTTTCTCATATAAGGCGATCTGGCTGTCAAAGACTGCCTTCTGATCCTGGTAGCTTTGAACAGCGGAACTGTAACTAATATTGGCGGCGTTGTAAGAGGAGAGGGTGCTCGCCATATCCAGTGTGCAGATTTTCTCCCCGGCAGATACGGTATCACCCGCCTCCACATAGACAGCGGTACACTGGGCATTGACAGCCACAAAAATGGACTCTTGTCCGTCAGCGACCACCTTGCCAGACACCTTGTTCTCTGTGGAGATGGTCTGGCGGGATACCTCCTCCACCTGAACCGCCACGCCGGCGGGGACATCTGTCTGGGAGCTGTCCTCCTCCCCAGACTGGCAGGCGGCAAGGGACAAGATCATGGCGGCCGCCAGGACAGTGGAAATCGTACGAGTGTGCTTCATGGTGCTCTCCTTCAATTCAAAATGCCGTAGTCCACGGCCCAGCGGTAATTGTTATAAGCAGTAAACAGGTCGACCTCAGCGCCCTCCACCGTTTCCTGGGCGCTCTTCACCTTGTCCTCCGCCTCCAACAGCCCGTTGTCGGACAAGCTGCCCTGGCTATGCTTCAGTTGGGCCACGGAGTAATTGTCCTGCTCCACCGCCAAGGCGGTCCTGGCGGCGTCCAGTACCTGCTTATAGTCCTTCACTTGGAGGTACAGGGAGCGGAAGCTGTTTTCAAAGCTCTGTAATGTCGCCTGATAAGTATATTGGGCAGATTCCCAGGTGTGCTGGGCGGAAACATACTGATACTTTTTCTCGTTGTAATTGTAATCCTTTCCAGCGTCCTTAAAGTCCTCTTGGGCGTCTTCCAAGGTGCGCTGGGCGGCAAACAGATCGTAGCTGACCTCCTTGGCGGCAGCCAAATCCGCCTCCAGGTCCATTTCCTCCAGCTGTTGGCTGGTGACCTGGGGCAGCCCCTGAAGCTGGATGTTCCCGGTCTGCTCCGCTCCGATCAGCATCTCAAGCTGTGCCTTGTAGTTGGAGATATTCATCTCCAGTGTTTGCTGACCGCTGACCAGGGCCGTGCGGCTGGCCTGTGTCTGACGCAGTGTCTGGGAAGAAATATGGCCCAGCTCATAGCGCAGCTCCATTTCCTGGATAGTGCGGTCCAGGGCAGTCAGCTGGCGGTCTAGGGCGCTGTCATTCAACTCCAAATCCACCAAAGCCACATATAGGGATTCAGCTGCCATTATAATCTGCTCCTGGGCGTTTTCCAGCTGGCGGATGACAGCGGCGTTGTCCTCCTGGATCTTTCCATCTTTCAAATCGTCAAAGGTATCCCGCAGGGAATCGTAGGCGGCATCCATAGAGGAGGCGGCGATAGAGCCCACAGCACCTCCTGTGACAATCATTCCCCACTGGGCCTGGGCAATCTGGTTAATCTGCTTGCGGATATCGTCGGTCATTTTTTCATAATCTATGGCCTCGATGGCCTGGATACTCTCCTCCAAGGCTAACAGATTCAGATTGTTCTCCCGCAGGCGGTGCTCCAAGTTGGTAAAACTGATAGAGCCCACCGGATCAGGTATGTATTCCTCCGCGGGCGGCTGTTCCTCCTGTTCCTCCTCCGCTTCCCCAGCGTCCGCTCCATAGACGGCGCTCTCCATCTCCTCGGCGCCTTCCGTATTTTCCGGGGAAACATCCGGTTCTCCAGAGGTTGGGGCTCCGTCAGTCTGGGCAGCGGTGCTCCCGGAGGACGCAGCGTCGTCCTCCACAGCCAGAGCCGCCCCGCCAATCAGGGACAGCCCCAGCGCCGCCGCCAGCAGCAGCGCGATGGTCCTATGTTTCATGTGGTTTCCTCCTCATGTGTCCGGGCTGCGCAGCCATAGCGCAGCAAATCGATTCTTGCTTGCAGGATATCACGTTGTATCTCCCGCTGACTATATTCCTGTAGAGTTTCCACGACAGCACCGCCTAAAATAGCCATGCCCAGGAAAAAGATATGTTCCGCATACTCTCTATTCTGTTGCCGCAGCCCGGTCATATCCGTCTCATCCCATAAAGGTTCTGGCATCAATCCTGGTCGTTCTGTCAAAAAGCTCTGGGTCTCTATCCCCGGATTGAGGCGCAGGACCTGAATAAAACGTGCCAGCACTGGGTCAGCGACTCCTCTTTGTTGAACTAAACGGTCAAACGCCCCAAGAGGAAGGGATAATAAATCACCTTCATGGGTATGCAAAATATCCCGCAGGCTTTGGATAAAATATTCCCGTACACCTTTTAGTAAGTAACGGATCATGTCCTCCTTATCGGTAAAGTATTGGTAGAAGCTACCCCTTGGAATGTGGGCAGCCGCAATGATACGGTTGATAGATACATCAGTGAATCTGACCCGGGTACATTCCTCCCAGCAGGCGTCCATCAGCCGCAGCCGTTTTTCTTCCGGCAGGCGAAAAAATGTACTGGTTGGCATATGCGTCCTCCCTTATGACGACCTGTCGCTTGTGACAGCCTGTCGCATATTATACACACCATCTCCCCCTGTGTCAACTCAAAGACCTGTTACGATTTTGTGAATTTTTTTAGACCCTATTAGGTAGACATCCCAAATTATTTTTCTCTTCTATGTCTACCAAATGTCTACCAAAAAAAGCGGGAAAGCGCTGGGAAACAGGGCTTTCCCGCTTTTCCATTTTCTGGGTGTCTACCAGATGTCTACCAAGGGCACTTTTTCTTTGAAAAAGCCCCCTTTTTTATTTGCTCTTAGCGGGTTTTCCTCACCTTTTTTTCTGTGCAAGGGGCGTTATACAGGGCTAAGTGTCCCTAAAAGTCCTCAAAACCTCAAAAATGCGGGGGATTTTCAAGAAATCACCCCGAAAAAATTTAAGGAGGAATCCCGAATGAGAAACCTGAAGCGGGCTCTTAGCCTGGCTCTGGCTTCCGTCATGGTCATGGGCCTGATGGTAGTCGGTTCCGGCGCGAGCTACGTCGATGTGTCTTCCGAAAACAACGTGGAAGCCATCGAAGTTCTCCAGAAAGTCGGTGTCATGACCGGCGACGAGAACGGCAAGTTTAACCCCGACGCCAACGTCACCCGCAACGAGATGGCCGTCATCATGTCCAACATGCTGGACTACAAGGTGTCCAACTACGCTGGCACCGCTCCCTTTACCGACGTGCCTTCCTGGGCTGAACCCTATGTGGCCGCCTGCTACACCCACGGCATCATTTCCGGCTACGACGCCAAGACCTTTGGCGGCAGCGACTCCGTCACCGCCGCTCAGGCCGCTCTGATGATGATGAAGGCCCTGGGCTACTTCCAGTATCAGTCCGATTTCGGCGAGGACTGGCAGATGGCCACCATCCGCGAGGCCAACAAGATCGACCTGTACAAGGACGTGAACGCCACCGCTGTGGCCCCCATGACCCGCAACGATGTTGCCCAGCTGGCTCTGAACACCCTGAAGTCCTATCAGGTTGAGGCTGACAACGACACCATCAATGTCAATGGCAACGGCGTGTCCGTCAGCGGCGGCAGCGTCAAGTACTATCAGCTGGTCAGCAATGACAAGATGTACAAGGCCATTGACGACCGCACCGGCCTGAGCATGTCCAACGTTTCCGGCTACACCAAGGAGCTGGGCGAGGACCTGTATGACGGCGACCTGGAGTGCAAGGACGAGACCGACGATTTCGGCCGTCCCGCCACCACCTGGAGCTACAAGAGCTCTACCATCGGCACCTACTCCGACTCTGCCGACCAGACCTGGACTGGCAAGGTCAGCGAGAAGGACCTGTACACTGCCGCTGGTTCCGCCGCCTATGACAACTACAAGTGGACTGTGTACCGCAACGGCGAGGTCGTTGAGGACATGGACCGCGTAAACGGCAAGGACGTTCTGGACTATGGCAAGACCAGCAGCGAGCGTTGGCAGGAGACTGGCAACGGCGTGCTGACCGAGCTGTATGTGGACTCCACTGAGGAAGATGTGGTTGTGACCATCATCGACACCTTCGTGGCTGAGGTCACCAAGGTGGAGGACAATGGCGACGACTACACCGTGACCATTTCCTACAAGAGCGATAAGCCCTCCAAGGCCGAGAACGAGTTTGACACCGATCAGAAGTTCTCCAAGGAGGACATCGTGGTCCTGACCATCGGCGGAACTGAGATTCAGTCCATGGCCAAGGCCGAGATCGTTGAGGGCACCGTCAGCTCCGTCAAGGACAACGACTATGTGAAGCTGGACGGCACCACCTACAACTACAACCGCGCTTACTGCACCACCGTGATCAATTCCGCTAAGGGCCTGGTCAACCTGGACGACGGTGACAACTTCACCAACCCTGACGTTGACAACGAGGTCGTTCTGTACCTGGATACCTACGGCAACGCCGTGGCCATCGAGGGCGCTGAGGACTCCGTGGACGACTACCTGTTCGTCACTGGCGTTGACTCCGCCTATGGCGACGTGTCCGCCAAGGTCGTCTTCGCTGACGGCACCGAGGAGAAGATCGACATCGACGAAATCGACGGTGTGGATGCTTACTGGAAGGACACCGGTGACAAGCGCGTCCCCACTGAAGGCCACATCTACAAGTGGAACCAGAGCGGCAGCGAGTACGACCTGGAATCCGCCTCTTATGCTAACTTCGAGCAGATCCTGTTTGATGCCTCCAATGGTAAGGGCAAGGTGGAGCGCGACAACGCCTCCGTGTATCGTGGCAGCGACCGTATCGGCACCGCTGACAGCGACACCGTGTTCATCAACACCGACGACGACAAGGTGTGGACTGGCTATAAGAACGTCTCCAGCCAGGAGGACATCGTGGGCGCCGCTGTGAAGGATGACGGCGTGATCACCATCCTGTTCATGTCCAGCTCCAGCGGCTCCTCCGCCGAGGACGACGACTTCGTCTTCATCAGCGGCACTGATCCTGAGGTCGTCAACGACAACGGCGACAAGCTGTACCAGTACAACAGCGCCTACATCAACGGCGAGAAGGTCGAGGGCGGCTTCATTGTTTCCAGCAGCTCCGCTAAGGACGACATTGTCACCAAGGGCCTGTACCAGGTCACCAAGCGTGACAACGACGATCACGCCACCGAGGTAAAGCTGGTTGTGGACGCCACTGCCGACAAGAAGGGCAACTACGAGAGCGGCGCTCTGAAGGCCTTTGAGTCCTATGCCACCTACGCCAAGAAGGACATCCTGTCCCTGAATGACGGCGATGGCAACCTGACCGCTGGCAGCCAGTCTGACTTCAGCTATAACAACGACACCACCTTCGTGGTCGTGGAGCTGAAGAAGGACAACACCGACGTGGACTCCGTCTATGTGGGCGGTGTCAGCGACATCGAGACCGACGCGGAAGGCCGTACCGGCGTGTTCGTGGTCACCGTTGAGGATGACGGCGACGATACTCCTATGGCCGAGGTCGTTCTGGTCATCGTGCCCGACGAGGACACCGTGATTGAGGATGACAACAACAACGGCGATTACAAGGTCGTTTCTCTCTCTGGCAAGAAGATTGAGCTCACCGTTGATAAGAATGGCGAGTTCACTCTGAAGAATGTCAAGGTCCAGAAGGGCGACGAGAACTACGAGAATCTGGGCGATGTCACCCTGTCCGCCAAGATTGAGCTCTACAACAAGGGCTGGGATGAGCTGGAGACTGTGGAAGAGGACTTCACCGCTGAGAAGTCTGTTGTCGCTGACAACGACGGCATCAACTTCAGCAGCGACCTGCTGTCCTCCGGCGATAAGATCCGTGTCACCCTGACTCTGAGCAACAAGACCATCGGTGATATCGAGTTCTTCACCGGCTCCATGACCGTTCCTGAGGCCTAAGAATTCTATTCTTTAGAACTCTAGAGCGATTGGACACCTAAACTGAAAGCACCCCCGGTATTTCCGGGGGTGCTTTTCCTCTTATCCCAAGGCCAAATAGTGAAATACAGTATTCTTTTCATTCGAGGCATAATAATCGCCGTTCGAACTTTTGTGTACCACCCGGAAGCCCCCCGCCTCCAAGGTGACCAAAGCGGTCTCTCCAGCGGTTGCCGGATTCCCAGTTACCGCCAGTCCTCCGTAATAGTAAGCAGCCAGATTGGCGCCGCTGGCGTAGGTCCTGCCCTGCTTGTCACACAGATAGACCGCCTTAGGTGAGAATGGAAGGGAGATCAGCCGGCTGGCCGCTCCGTCCCCCGTATAAGCCCCCGCCGCGATCTGTACTAAATTGCTCCGCATCTCCTCCAGGTCGGTGCTGTCCGCCTTTTGAGACACTAGGCTTTGAAGGGCGGTCAGCGCCTCCTGGTCCGCCTTTTCCTGGAGCGCCTGGTCTATCTTCTGATTGTCCTCATTGAACTCTGTGCGGAGCACCTTATCCTCCGCCTCCCATTGGTTAAGCTGGTAGTGTTGGGTCTTGTTGGTTGACATGATGGTTCCTCCTTTAATGAGTAAGGTTAAGGGTGTGGCTTTTGCGGGGTACGCCTTTTTTATACACTTTGACATGATTGTCTGAAGGGGCCTGTAAAATACGGCACGCCTAGTTGTCACGCCCTGCATGCGCCCCTCTGCCGGTCAGCCGGGCCGGAGCCGCAGCGTGACCCCTTCTATCTAACACAAAAAACCGCCCCGGAGTGGGACGGTTTCATACATTTTTTGGAAATTAGGGGACCGTTATTTTCAAAAGAGGGCGCGCCCCCTGCTAGGGGGTGCGCCCTCTCTCATATTTGGTCACAGACCAAGTCCATAGATCCGGTTTGCGTTGTGGAAAAACACCTTTTCCCAATGCTCCTCTGGTACAATCCCCTGAATGAAGCGAATATACTCCTCCAAATTGACGATAGGCCAATCCGTACCATACATAATATCATCCCACTGGAGGATAGCGGTGAGCCAGGTCCGGAGAAGGGATACATAGCCTGCCTGCTCCTGAAAATAGTGCGTCAGATTCACCCGCCCCTCCAACAGACCGGACAGGTCCGCGGATACGTTCCGGTTCTTCTCCACCACCGCTGCGGCCGCCTCTAAAAAAGGGTTCCCAAAGTGGCACATGACAAACCGGGTCTTTGGATGGTCGGCGGCGGCTTCATCCAGGGCGAGGGGGTGGCAGTATTTCAGATGGGCCCGGGAAAACGAGGTCAGCCCCATATGGACGGCCACAGGCTTGTCATAGCGGGCCGCCAGGGCGTAGACAGGCTCATAGACAGGGTCGGTGAGCCAGACCTTATTATAGCCCGGATAGAGCTTCACCCCGCAGCAGTTATCCCGCTTCAGGTTCTCCTCCACACGGTCAGCCAGATCCGGGATGAGCCGCTTTCCACCCTCCAGCAGGGAGCTGTCCAGCCCGATACAGTAGTGGAACAGATCAGCCGGATAGGCATGGTAGACCGGGTCCAAGCTCCGGTTGCCCATGACCACTCCATGTACCATCTCCAGTTCCCCATAGACATCCCGCAGGTGGTCCACCGAGTTGATATGTCCCACTCCCTGGGCCATGGCGTTAGTTCGCTCATCGGGTGGAAAGAGATGGAGGTGGGCATCAATGATTTTCATAGGAAGGCGCTCCTTTGGCACGTTTTTTTCTATTATAGCAGATAGCGCGGGTCAAAAAAAGGGGGCTGGCTGCTTTTCCCCACCGGAGGCGCCCGCCTGGTTTTCCGCCGCCGTCGACGCAAAAGCCCCCTGGCATATGCCAGGGGGCTTGCAAATGTCTATCACACCAGCTGGATAATCGCCATCTCGGCGGCGTCGCCGCGGCGGGGGCCGATGCGGACGACGCGGGTGTAACCACCGTTGCGCTCGGCATACTTGGGGCCGATCTCCTTAAACAGCTTGTTGGCCACATCCTCCTTCGTGATGTAGGACAGGGCCTGGCGGTAGGAGGCCAGGGTGTTGTCCTTGGCCAGGGTGATCATCTTCTCGGCCACGGGAGCCACTTCCTTGGCACGGGTGACAGTGGTCTTAATCTGGCCGTTCTCCAGCAGGTAGGTGACCATGGCGCGCAGCATAGCGCGGCGCTGATCGCTGGTGCGGCCCAGCTTGCGGTTCTTCTGAGACATGAGAAACACTCCTCCGACCTCGCGTGGCGAGATCTCCATAAATTCGTTCATTCGGCCACTAGGGCCGGGACACCCCGCTGAGGGGACAGGAACCCCGCACCCGGACAGGAACGTTACTTACTTCCGGGCTGTCCTTTGAAGTATCGCGAAGTACGATACCCCTTCTTTTGTCTGATGATTCGGCGCTTCTTAGTTATTTTCCTCGCTGGCCAAGGACAGGCCCATCATCGCCAGCTTGTTGATAACCTCTTCCAGGGACTTACGGCCCAGGTTCCGAACCTTCATCATCTCTTCCTCTGTCTTGGAGATCAGGTCCTCCACCGTATTGATGTTGGCCCGCTTCAAGCAGTTATAGGAGCGGACAGACAAATCCATGTCATCGATGGTCATCTCCATCACCTTATCCCGCTGGGTCTCCGCCTTCTCCACCACCGTAGACTTGTTACCCATGGTCTCGGACAGGTCGGTGAACAGCGTGAAGTGGTCGCACAGGATGCGCGCCCCCAGGGAAACAGCGTCCCGAGCATCGATGGTGCCGTTGGTCCACACCTCCAGCGTCAGCTTGTCATAGTCCGTGGCATCGCCCACACGGGTGTTCTCCACGGTGTAATTGACCTTACGGACGGGGGTATAGATGGAGTCTACGGGGATGGTCCCGATAATGGACTGGGCCGGCTTGTTCTTGTCGGCGGAAACATAGCCACGGCCGTGGGCCAGGGTCAGTTCCATCGACAGGGTGGCGTCAGGTCCCAGGGTTGCGATATGGAGATCAGGATTCAGGATCTCCACATCAGCGTCCGCTTTGATGTCACCGGCAGTGACCTTGCACTCCCCGGCGGCCTCGATGTGGACGGTTTTCACTCCCTCGCAGTACAGCTTGGCGATGATCCCCTTCACGTTCAGGACGATCTCGGTCACGTCCTCCTTGATGCCGGGGATAGTGGTAAACTCGTGCTGGACACCGGCGATCTTGATGGAGGTCACCGCGGTACCAGGCAGAGAGGACAGCAGGATCCGACGCAGGGAGTTGCCCAAGGTGGTGCCATAACCCCGCTCAAGGGGTTCCACAACGTACTTGCCGTAGGAGGCGTCGCCGGGATTCTCCACACATTCGATGCGGGGCTTTTCGATTTCTACCATATGCTAGGATACCCTCCTTTTCTCGGCGGTGTACTTGCCACCGCCTGATTCAGCTCACCAATATCTGAGGGTTGTCTAAGTCTGGTCTTTTGCCAGGTCTCTCCAGCTCGTCTGGAGAGACCCGCAAAAATAGATTACTTAGAATACAGCTCGACGATGAGGTGTTCTTCCACGGGGAAGTCGATGTCGTCCCGGGCGGGCATGGCAGCGACAGTACCCTGGAGGGTATTCTTGTCACGGGTCAGCCACTTGGGCAGAGTGACCATAGGGGCATCCTCACCCAGCAGGCCCTTAAACTTGACGGAGGAGCGGCTCTTCTCCCGAACCTCGATCACGTCGCCCACCTTCACCAGGTAGGAGGGGATGTCCACCCGCTGGCCGTTGACAGTGAAGTGGCCATGGGTAGTCAGCTGGCGGGCCTCGCGGCGGGTCTTAGCAAAGCCAAGACGGTACACCACGTTGTCCAGACGGCGCTCAATGAGGGTCAGCAGGTTCTCACCGGTCTTACCCTGCATACGAGAGGCCTTCTCATAGTACATATGGAACTGTTTTTCCATAATGCCGTAGACAAACTTGACCTTCTGCTTCTCGGTCAGCTGCAGGGCATACTCGGACTTCTTCTTCCGCATATTCCCGCCGGGATTGCGATTGGTAGTCTTTTTGGCATAGCCCATAGCGGCAGGGGACAGGTTCAGAGCCTTGCACCGTTTAGCGATGGGCTGCATATTTCTAGCCATGTGTCATAACCTCCTTCTCTGATCAGACGCGGCGGCGCTTGGGCGGGCGGCAGCCGTTATGGGGAACCGGGGTCACATCCTTGATCATGGTGACCTCCAGGCCCACGGCCTGCAGCGCGCGGATAGCGGCCTCACGGCCGGCGCCGGGGCCCTTCACGAAGACCTCGACGGATTTCAGGCCGTATTCCATCGCAGCCTTTGCAGCCGTTTCGGCGGCAGTCTGAGCGGCGAAGGGGGTGGACTTACGGGATCCACGGAAACCCAGACCGCCGGAGGAGGCCCAGGACAGGGCGTTGCCCTGCGCGTCAGTGACGGTGACCATGGTATTGTTGAAGGAGGAGCGGATATGCACCTGGCCCTTCTCCACGATCTTGCGCTCGCGGCGCTTACGCACCACTTTCTTACCCTTGGTATTAGCAGCCATTGTATATCCCTCCCTTACTTCTTCTTATTGGCTACGGTACGCTTGGGACCCTTACGGGTACGGGCGTTGGTCTTGGAACGCTGGCCGCGGACAGGCAGCCCCTTGCGGTGGCGGATGCCCCGGTAGCAGCCGATTTCAGTCAGCCGCTTAATGTCCATCGCCACGTTGCGGCGCAGGTCGCCCTCGACCGTATACTCATGACCGATAACCTCGCGCAGCTTGGCCTCATCCTCCTCGGTGAGGTCCTTCACACGGGTATCGGGGTTAATCCCGGCCTGGGCCAGGATCTTGTTGGCGCTGGTGCGCCCAATGCCGTAGATATAAGTGAGGCCGATCTCGATTCTTTTCTCTCTCGGCAGGTCAATACCGGCAATACGAGCCATTTTTTACAGCACCTCCAATTAACCTTGTCTCTGCTTATGCTTGGGGTTTTCGCAAATAACCATGACTTTGCCCTTGCGCTTAATGACTTTGCACTTCTCGCACATGGGCTTCACGGACGGTCTGACTTTCATTGTTAAAACCTCCTATGAATGCCTTGATGGCCCCTCCTCGTCGAAACAAGCTCCGTATCCTTCGCCCCCACACGTGTGTGAGGGCTCAGTCACTCCGCTGTTTCTCCTCTCCAAATGCGACCCGCTTCGCTGGGCTCGCATTTGGGAGCGGCCTTGCGGCCGCTTGTCCCCGCGGGGGGACGGGAGTCTGGGCGGACCCCGGAAGGCAAGGCTTCCGGAAAAAGCCGGACGATTCGGTCGTTGATAGTTACTTAGATCTCCAGGTAATACGGCCTCGGGTGAGGTCGTAAGGCGACATCTGGACCGTCACCTTATCGCCGGGCAGGATACGGATGAAATTCATGCGCAGCTTGCCCGAAATATGTGCCAGGATGATGTGTCCGTTTCCAATATCCACATGGAAGGTGGTATTGGGCAGGGATTCGGTAACGACTCCCTCCAGCTCGATCATATCATCTTTCGCCAAGCGTGTTTCCCTCCTTGAAGGCGGCCAGCGCCCTTCTCAATGCTCTGTCGGACAGCGGTGTCCCGCGTTTCAGCCCTTGGATGGTCGGGTGGTCAAATGGATGCTCCATATCAGTGAGAGGGAGCACATGGCCCAGCTTTTTGACCTTGGGATTGGCGACCTTACGGCGCTTTCCATCGGCCAGCAGCAACATGGACCGCTCCTGGTCCACTCCCACCACACAGAACACTCCGCCCTTGTCCCGGCCAGCGGCGGCCTCTACAATCCAGCCCGTATAATCATACATAAGCTCCATCCTCTGTGACGGTCAGGATCTCAGGGCCCTCTTCTGTGATCAGGATACTGTTCTCATAGTGGGCTGTCAGGGACCCATCCAGAGAGACGGTGGTCCATTTGTCTGACAGCACCTTCACCCTCCAGTCTCCGGCGCATACCATAGGCTCTACCGCCAGGGTCATGCCAGGCTGAAGCCGGGGACCGTGGCCGGCAGGTCCGAAGTTGCGTACCTCCGGGGGCTCATGGAGTCTGGCGCCCACGCCATGTCCCACAAAATCCCGGACGACGGAAAAGCCGTTGGCCTCTACATACACCTGGACCGCGTGGCCGATGTCAGAGACCCGGCAACCCTGGCGGGCAAATTTCATGCCCTCCCAGAAGCTCTGCTGGGTGACCTGAATCAGGCGCTTGGCCTCGTCGCTCACCTGCCCGCATGGGTAGGTGGCGGCGCAGTCACCATGGAAGCCGCCGATAAAGGCGCCCACATCTACGCTGACGATGTCGCCCTCCTTCAGCTTTCGGGGCCCAGGGATGCCGTGGATAACCTCCTCGTTCACCGAGATACAAGCGGAGCCGGGAAAACCGCCGTATCCCAGGAAGGAGGGCTTGGCCCCATGGCTCTCGATAAAGCGGCGGACCGCTGTATCGATCTCATGGGTCGTGACTCCGGGTCTGATCATAGAGCCAGCCAGAGCCCGGGCCTGGGCGGTAAGGCGCCCAGCCCGGCGCATGGCCTCGATCTCTCGGGGAGATTTTAGTGAAATCATTTCCAAACCCATCAGATACTCAGGGCCTCCATGATCGCTTTGGTGGTATCCTCAATGGTAGACTGATTATCTACGGGGGTCAGGATACCCTTCTCCTCATAGTAGCCCTTCAGGGGCTCGGTCTCAGCGTGGTAGACCTCCAGCCGGTGGCGCACAGTCTCCGGCTTGTCGTCCTCCCGCTGTACCAGGGGTCCGCCACAGGTGTCGCACACACCTTCCACTTTAGGGGGCTTGGCCTTCACATGGTAGGGCGCGCCGCAGTTCTGGCAGACCCGGCGGCCGGTCATGCGTTCTTCGATCTCCCCATCGGAGATCTCGATGGACACCACATGGTCAAAGGTCACGCCTGCCTGGGCCAAAGCCTGGGCCTGGCCAATGGTGCGGGGCACTCCGTCCAGGATGAAGCCCCCGGAGCAGTCAGGCTGCTCCAACCGCTGGGCAACGATGCCGATGATAACGGAATCGGGGACCAGCTTGCCCGCATCCATATAGGACTTGGCCTCTAAGCCGATGGATGTGCCTTCCTTGATGGCGGCACGCAGAATATTGCCGGTGGAGATGGTCGGGATTCCCAGCTTGGCGCTGAGGATCTCAGCCTGAGTTCCTTTGCCGGCGCCCGGAGCGCCCAGCAGGATCAGCTTCATTCCCATATCTCCAACCTCCCGCTTATTCAAGGAAACCCTTGTAATGCCGCATCAGCATCTGGGCTTCCAGCTGCTTGACGGTCTCCAGGGCCACGCCCACCACGATGATGACTGAGGTGCCGCCGATCGCCAGAGAACTATAGCCCACGATATTTCCAGTGATAATGGGGGCGATGGCAATGACAGACAGATACAGAGCGCCAAACATAGTGATCTTGGACAACACCCGGGTGATGAAGTCGGCAGTTGGCTTACCGGGCCGGATGCCGGGGATGAAGCCTCCGTTCTTCTTCAGGTTATTGGACACCTCAATGGGGTTGAAGGTCATGCTGGCGTAGAAGTAGCTGAAGCCAACGATCAGGAAGAAATACAGCACGGAGTAGAAGGGTTTGCTGGTGTCAAACAGCCGCATCATGGCTCCGCCAAAGCCAGTGCTCTCCACGGTAGCCCCGGTAAAGGCGCCGATGGTGGCGGGCAGGGAGGCGATGGACTGGGCAAAGATGATAGGCATGACGCCGGACATATTCACCTTCATGGGGATATGGGTGGACTGGCCGCCATACATCTTCCGGCCAACTACCCGCTTGGCATACTGGACAGGCAGGCGGCGCTCGGCGTTGGAGATGAACACGATGAACACCACCAGAGCCAGCAGGCCGATAACGATGACCGGGATCATCCAAGGCGCCAGGGCCAGTTTCAGCTGGGCCTCAGCCTGCTGAGTGGTCATGCCGGCCGCGGTCAGCGTATCCATGGTCATAGTGCCGTCCTGGACGCTGTTCCAGATGGTTACACCCTTTATGCTGTCAGTCACCATGGTGGGGAAGCGGGACACGATGCCGGCGAACAGGATGATGGAGATACCATTTCCAATGCCGAACTCAGTGATC
This sequence comes from Flintibacter hominis, assembly GCF_014287965.1. Taxonomy (NCBI): domain Bacteria; kingdom Bacillati; phylum Bacillota; class Clostridia; order Eubacteriales; genus Flintibacter; species Flintibacter hominis. The sequence continues at coordinate 116,870 of NZ_JACOPO010000005.1, forward strand.
TGCTCACCCAGCCACATCAGGAAGGCGGAGCCGGCGGTAAAGGAGAGGACGATGACCGCTCCAACCCAGAAAGCGTTCAGGCTGCCGCCCTGGACCAGACCATAGCTGTTGATCAGGGAGTAATAACCAAAACCTTGCAACAGGGCGATGGCCACGGTGGTATAACGGGTGATAGAGGCGATCTTCTTCCGGCCCTCCTCGCCGCCCTCCTTAGCCAACCGCTCCAAAGCGGGAATGGCCACCGTCAGCAGCTGGATGATAATGGAGCTGTTGATATAGGGCTGGATGGACAGGGCAAAGACCGTCGCCATAGAGAAGGCGGAGCCGCTCATGGCGTTCATCAGGCCCAGAATCGTACCGCTCTGAGCCTCCAGATAGAATCCCAGCTGCTCGGAATTGATATAGGGAACAGGGATAGCCGAACCCAGACGGAAGATAAGCAGGGCAAAGATGGTGAACAGGATCTTCTTCCGCAGCTCAGGGACGGACCATGCGTTACGGATCGTCTGGATCATGTCAGATCACCTCCGCCTTACCACCCGCAGCTTCGATCTTTTCCTTAGCGGAGGCGGAGAAGGCGGAAGCCTGGACGGTCAGCTTCTTAGAAATCTGGCCGTTGCCCAGGATCTTGACGCCGTACTCGCACTTGGAGAGGATACCCTTCTCCAGCAGAGCCTTGGCATCGACCACAGCTCCGTCCTCAAACTTATCGAGGGCAGAGACATTGATGGCCTCCAGGGGTTTCGCAAAGATGTTGTTAAAACCGCGCTTGGGGATACGGCGGCTCAGAGGCATCTGGCCACCCTCAAATCCCACGCGGACGCCGCCGCCGGAGCGGGCCCACTGGCCCTTCTGGCCGCGGCCGCCGGTCTTACCATTGCCGGAGCCGGCGCCCCGGCCCTTGCGGTATGCCTTGGTGTTGGAGCCGGCGGCGGGGGAAAGTTCATGCAGATTCATGTGTCGCGCCTCCTTTTAGTTTTCCTCGGTGACCTGGAGCAGGTACCCGATGTGGGCGATCTTGCCGCGGGTAGCCGCGTTGTCGGGCTGCACGGTGGTATCGCCGATCTTACGGAGGCCCAGGGCCTCGGCGGTCGCCTGATGCTTGGCGATGCGGCCGTTCAGGCTCTTGACCAGCTTGATGTTCAGATTAGCCATGGTGAACGCCCTCCTTAACCCACGATCTCTTCCACGCTCTTGCCGCGGATACGGGCCACTTCCTCGGGGCTCTTCAGGGACTTGAGGCCCTCGAAGGTCGCGGAGACCACATTCTGCGGGTTGTTGGAGCGCAGGCACTTAGTACGGATGTCCTTAATTCCGACAGCCTCCATAACGGCACGGACCGGGCCGCCGGCGATAACGCCGGTACCGGGGGCAGCGGGCTTCATCAGCACGCGGCCGGCGCCGAACTCACCAATCACCTCGTGGGGGATAGTAGTGCCGGACAGGGACACGTTGACCATGTGCTTCTTGGCATCCTCGATGCCCTTGCGGATGGCCTCAGGGACCTCGGCGGCCTTACCGGTGCCGAAGCCTACGCGGCCCTTCTCATCGCCCACCACCATCAGGGCGGCGAACTTCATGACACGACCGCCCTTGACGGTCTTGGACACGCGGTTCAGGGAAACGAGCTTCTCCACGAACTCGCTGGGTTCTCTCTCAAATCTAGCCATTTATCGTTTCCTCCTCCCTTAGAACTGCAAGCCGCCCTCACGGGCGCCCTCGGCCAGAGCCTTCACGCGGCCGTGATAGACATAGCCGCCGCGGTCAAAGACCACGTTCTCGATGCCCTTGGCCTTGGCACGTTCAGCCACAGTGACGCCCACCTGCTTGGCGGCGTCGGTCTTGGTGCCCTCGCAGGCAAAGTCCTTCTCCAGGGAAGACGCAGAAACCAGGGTCTTTCCGCTCACATCGTCAATAATCTGGGCGTAGATATTGGTTTCGCTGCGAAATACGTTCAGCCGGGGACGCTCGGGCGTGCCGGAGATTTTAGCACGCACGCGCTTGTGGCGCTTGATACGCTGAGAACGAGTATCGGGTCTGTTGATCATAGTGGCACACCTCCTTCTTACTTCTTGGCGCCGGTCTTACCAGCCTTGCGGCGGATGACCTCGTCTGTATACTTGATGCCCTTGCCCTTGTAAGGCTCAGGGGGACGCTTCTCTCTCACTTCGGCGGCAAACTGGCCCACCTGCTGCTTGTCGCAGCCGTGGATAATGATCTTGTTGGGGCCGGGGACCTCGATCTCAATGCCGGGGATCTCCTCCACGACCACCTGGTGGGAGTAGCCCAGGTTCATGACCAGCTTGTTGCCCTCCTTGGCCACACGATAGCCGACGCCATTGACGTCCAGCTCCTTCTTGTAGCCCTCGGTGACGCCCACCACCATGTTGTGGATGAGGGTGCGGGTCAGGCCGTGCAGGGCACGGTTTTCCTTGGCGTCATTGGGACGGGTGACGTGCAGTGCGCCCTCTTCCATGGCGATAGCCATGTTGGGGTTAAACTGCTGGGTCAGGGTGCCCTTGGGACCCTTGACAGTGACAACGTTGTTGTCCTCTACCTTGATCTCCACTCCGGCGGGAATGGCGATAGGAGCTCTACCAATTCTAGACATTCCTATGACCCTCCTTACCAGACAAATGCCAGGACTTCGCCGCCGACATGGGCCGCACGAGCGGCCTTATCGGTCATGACGCCCTTGGACGTGGATACGATGGCGATGCCCAGGCCGTGCAGAACACGGGGCAGCTCATCGGCGCCGGCATAGACGCGCAGACCGGGCTTGGACACCCGGCGCAGACCGGAGATGACCTTTTCCTTGCCGGCATTGTACTTCAGAGTGACGCGGATCACGCCCTGAGTGCCGTCGTCGATCAGCTGGAAGTTCTTGATATAGCCCTCATCCAGCAGGATCTGCGCGATGGCCTTCTTCATGTTGGACGCGGGGACGTCCACGGTGTCATGCTTGGCGTTGTTCGCGTTGCGGATGCGGGTCAGCATATCCGCAATGGGATCGGTGATGTGCATGAAGTTTACCTCCTATATTAAGTTTACCTTGTCGTGCATTGTTACCCTGGGAGCACACAGCTTTCCTCCATATCAGAACACAATCGTCTGAGCGGACCCTTCCGATTTGTGTCCCTCTCTTTGGTCTCACCGCGCTTTCCAAAGCGACGCAGCACTTCCCGGTACAGACGGCAAGGTATCGAGAATTAGGTGGTTCCCGACCTGTTGACCGTCTTTGCGCCTGGTTGGGGCAGGCGCAGTTATCAATACCACCTGAGGTGGGATCGACCTGGATACCCTGTCCCACTTCCGGACGGAGCGCTTTCGGCGCCGGTCTCCGGTCTTTGATAGGGGACAGGACAAATCCCCGCAGCCGCCAATCTTTTTCTGACTGGCGGTTCCGGGTGCGCACTCCCGACTACGTTGGGAGTTTATTGTGTCATTTCCCAAGGGGCGACAACAATTTATTATACTCCATACAGCCTGATATAGCAAGGTTTTTTTGCCTCGCACACACGGGCAGGTGGAGAGATTTACGCCGGAACGGGGAAATTTCCCACGTTCCGGACTGTAAAAACCGCAGATTTTGTCGCGCTTCTCCTAAGAGGGAGGGCGGAGCGCCTTGAAAAAAGGCGCCTTCTTCCTGGCAACGATTTTGTTCGGTGATGGGGGCCGCCGCCGCACTTATTGTACGGCAGGCCACCCCAACCAAAGCATAACAGAAAGATTACCAGGATGCCTTCTTCACGCCGGGGATTTCGCCCTTATAGGCCAGCTCACGGAAGCAGATACGGCAGATGCCGTAGTCCCGGAGATAGGCGTGGGGACGACCGCACAGCTTGCAGCGGTTGTACTGCCGACTAGAGAACTTGGGCGCACGCTGCTGCTTCAGGATCATAGATTTCTTAGCCATAACTCTTCCTCCTCCTTAGCGGCCGGCAAAGGGAGCGCCCACCAGCTTCAGCAGCTCACGGGCCTCCTCATCGGTCTTAGCGGTGGTACACACCACGATGTCCATGCCGCGGATCTTGTCGATCTTGTCGTACTCGATCTCGGGGAAGATCAGCTGCTCCTTCACGCCCAGGGCGTAGTTGCCGCGGCCGTCGAAGGCGTCGGCGGAGATGCCGCGGAAGTCACGAACACGGGGCAGGGCCACATTGAACAGGCGGTCCAGGAACTCCCACATCTTGTTGCCCCGCAGGGTAACTTTCGCTCCAATGGGCATACCTTCACGGAGCTTGAAGTTGGCCACAGACTTCTTGGCCTTGGTGATAACGGCCTTCTGGCCGGTGATGGTGGTCAGGTCATTGACCACGGCATCCAGCACCTTGGCGTTCTCACGGGCCTCGCTGCAGCCAACGTTGACCACGATCTTCTCCAGGCGGGGGATCTGCATCACGGACTTATAGCCGAACTTCTGCATCAGAGCAGGAGCGACCTCGTCCTGGTACAGCTTCTTCAGGTTAGGGGTATTAGCCATTTCGAATCGTTCCTCCTCTCTTAAATCTCGGCGCCGCACTTCTTGCAGACGCGGACCTTCTTGCCGTCAGCCAGCAGCTTGTGGGCCGGACGGGTGGGCTTGTTGCACTTGGGGCAGACACGCTGCACCTTGCAGGCGTAGAGGGGGGCCTCTTTCTGCAGGATACCGCCCTGATCGCCCTGCTTGCGGGGCTTGGTGTGGCGAGAGACCATGTTGATCTTCTCAACAATGACCTTGCCGTCCTTGGGCATGACCTCCAGGACCTTGCCCTGCTTGCCCTTGTCCTTGCCGGACAGGACGACAACCAGGTCGTCCTTCTTGATGCTCATCTTATTCATCTTCATTGCCCTCCCTTACAGCACTTCGGGAGCCAGGGACAAGATCTTCATATAGTCCTTGTCGCGCAGCTCACGGGCCACTGGGCCAAAGATACGGGTGCCGCGGGGATTCTTATCGTCCTTGATGAGGACGGCGGCGTTGTCGTCGAAACGGACATAGGAGCCGTCGGCGCGGCGGACGCCCTTGGCGGAACGGACGATGACGGCCTTGACCACTTCGCCCTTCTTAACAGTGCCGCCGGGAGCGGCCTTGCGGACGGAGGCGACCACCACATCACCGATGTTGCCGAACTTGCGCTTGGAGCCGCCCAGCACCCGGATGGTCTTGATCTCCTTGGCGCCGGTATTATCGGCCACCTTCAGATAGCTTTCTTCCTGAATCATACCGACACCTCCTTACTTCGCTTTCTCGATGATCTCAACCACGCGCCAGCGCTTGTCCTTGGACAAGGGGCGGGTCTCCATGACCTTGACGCGGTCACCCACGCCACACTGGTTGTTCTCATCATGGGCCTTCAGCTTATAGGTTCTCTTCACGATCTTCTTATACAGAGGATGGGCCACGCGGTCGGCGATGGCGACCACAACGGTCTTATCCATCTTGTCCGAAACCACCAGGCCGACTCTGGTCTTACGAGAAGAAGTTCTGTTTTCCATCTTCTATTCCTCCTCTTAGCGGCCGGCGAGCTGCTGCTCGCGAATGATGGTCTTGACCCGGGCGATATCCTTCTTGACCTCAGCGATCCGGATCGGATTATCGAGCTGGTTGGTGGCGTGCTGGAGGCGCAGGTTGAACAGATCTTTCTTCAGATCCTTCAGCTTGTTCTCAAGCTCCGCTGCAGACATCTTACGGACTTCATTGGCCTTCATTACGCTTCACCACCCTTCTCGGTCTCTTCACGCTTGACGATTTTGCACTTGACAGGCAGCTTGTGGCTGGCCAGGCGCAGGGCCTCACGGGCAGTTTCCTCAGAAACGCCGGCGATCTCGAACATCACACGGCCGGGTTTGACCACGGCCACCCAGTACTCAGGGGAGCCCTTACCGGAGCCCATGCGGGTCTCGGCGGGCTTCTCAGTCACGGGCTTGTCGGGGAAGATCTTGATCCAGACCTTACCACCACGCTTGGTATAACGGGTCATGGCAATACGGGCAGCCTCGATCTGATTGCTGGTGATCCACGCGGGCTCAATAGCCTGCAGGCCAAACTCACCGTAGGCGATGGTGTTGCCGCGCATGGCCTTGCCCTTCATGCGTCCGCGGTGGACGCGGCGGTACTTTACGCGCTTAGGGAGCAGCATTACTGAGCGCCTCCTTCCTTAGGAGTGTTGGCCTGACCGGCGGGGCGGGGGCCACGGTTGAATCCGCCGTTCTGGCGGTCACGATTGAACCCGCCCTGGCGGTCACGGTTGAAGCCGCCCTGACGGCGGTCACCATCCCGGCGGTCACGGCGGGGACGGTCACGGCGCTCCTGGTAGGGCTTGCTGGTATCCAGAGTGCGGGGGGTGGTACGCAGGGCCTGAGTGAGCACCTCGCCCTTGTAGATCCACACCTTCACGCCGATGCGTCCGTAGGTAGTGGCAGCCTCAGCAAAGCCGTAGTCGATGTCGGCCCGGAGGGTCTGCAGGGGAATGGTGCCGTCGTGATAGTGCTCGGTGCGGGCGATCTCAGCGCCGCCCAGACGGCCGGAGCAGGAGGTCTTGATGCCCTTGGCGCCGGCGCGCATGGCGCGGCCCATAGCGTTCTTCATCGCCCGGCGGAAGCCGATCCGCTTCTCCAGCTGCTGGGCGATGTTCTCAGCCACCAGCTGGGCATTGGTATCGGCATCACGAACCTCTACGATCTTCAGATCCACAGGCTTGCCGGTCATCTTGACCAGCTGGGCCTCGATCTTCTTGATGTCCTCGCCGCCCTTGCCGATGACCACGCCGGGGCGGGCACAGTGCAGGTAAATGCGGGTCTTGGCGTTGTCCCGCTCGATCTCGATCTTGGGGATACCGGCGCCGTAGAGGGTCTTCTTCAGGTAGTCACGGATCTTCTTGTCCTCCACCAGCAGGTCGCCCACCTTCTCGTTGCGGGCATACCAGCGGGAGTCCCAATCCTTAATGACACCCACGCGCAGTCCGTGGGGATTAACTTTCTGTCCCATATTGTTCCTCCTCCCTTAGCGCTCGCTCACAACAATGGTGACGTGAGAAGTGCGCTTGTTGATCCGGTACGCGCGGCCCTGAGCCCTGGGCATGATGCGCTTGATAATGGGGCCGGGGTTGGCGTAGCAGGCGGACACATACAGCTTCTCAGGGTCCATCTGGTGGTTGTTCTCCGCGTTGGCGGCGGCGCTCTTCAGCAGCTTGAGCACAGGCTCAGAGGCGGCCTTGGGGGTCTGCAGCAGGATGGCGGTGGCGGTACCCACATCCTTGCCCCGGATCAGGTCCAGGACGATCTTCACCTTACGGGGAGAGATCCGCAGATATTTCAGATTTGCTTTCGCTTCCATGCTCTCTCCTCCTTACTTACCGGTCTTGCTGCCCGCGTGGCCCTTGAAGGTGCGGGTGGGCACAAACTCGCCCAGCTTGTGGCCGACCATGTCCTCGGTGACATAGACGGGCACGTGCTTGCGGCCGTCGTGTACAGCAAAGGTGTGTCCAACGAAAGAGGGGAAGATGGTGGAGGCGCGGCTCCAGGTCTTCAGGACCTTCTTTTCGTTCTTTTCATTCATCTCATCGACCCGCTTCAGCAGCTCGGGGGCGCAAAAGGGGCCTTTCTTAATGCTTCTGCTCATCTTTCACAGCCTCCTTACTTGGCATTGCGGCGCTTGACGATGAACTTATCAGTGCGGTTCTTCGTCTTGCGGGTCTTGTAGCCCAGGGCGGGCTTGCCCCAGGGGGTGACAGGGCCGGGACGGCCGACGGGGCTCTTGCCCTCACCACCGCCGTGGGGGTGGTCATTGGGGTTCATAACAGAGCCGCGGACGGTGGGCCGCCAACCCATGTGGCGCTTGCGGCCGGCCTTACCGATCTGGATGTTGGCCCAGTCGGTGTTGCCCACCTGGCCGATGGTGGCCTTGCAGTTCTCGCGGACATAACGCACCTCGCCGGAGGGCAGGCGGATCTGAGCCATGCCGTTCTCCTTGGCCATCAGCTGGGCGGCCACGCCGGCGGCGCGGACCAGCTGGGCGCCCTTGCCGGGGTACAGCTCGATGTTGTGGATCTCCTCGCCCACAGGGATGTTGGCGATGGGCAGACAGTTGCCGGGCAGGATGTCGGCGTCGGGGCCGGTCATGATGATGTGGCCGGCCTTCAGGCCGTTGGGGGCCAGGATATAGCGGCGCTCGCCGTCCTCATACTCGATCAGGGCGATGTTAGCGGAGCGGTTGGGGTCATACTGCAGATTGACCACAGTTGCCTTACCCTCTTTATCCCGCTTAAAATCGATCACACGATACTTCTGCTTGTTTCCGCCGCCGTGATGACGGACGGTGATGCGGCCGTAGCTGTTGCGGCCGGCGTGCTTCTTCAGCACTTCGGTCAGAGCGCGCTCGGGCTTGGCCTTCTTATCGATCCCCTCGAAGGCGGACACAGTCATGTGACGGCGGGAGGGGGTTGTGGGCTTAAAAGTCTTAATAGCCATTTGTCAATATCCTCCTTACACCATACCCTCGAAGAACTCGATGGACTTGGAGTCGGCGGTCAGGGTGACCATGGCCTTCTTCCAGCTGGGCCGGCGGCCGGCGGGGCGCATCCCCATCCGCTTCTCCTTACCCTGCATGTTCAGGGTGTTGACCTTGGCGACCTTGACGCCGAAGATCTCCTCAATCGCCTTGGCGATCTCGATCTTGTTGGCGGTCTTGGCGACCTCGAAGGTGTAGCGCTTCATCTCAGTCTGCTCCATGGACTGCTCGGTGATGATGGGGCGCTTGATGATGTCATAAGCAGTGGTAGCCATTACGCATACACCTCCTCGATGATAGCCAGGGCAGCCTTGTCAATGACCAGCTGCTTGGCGTTTACGATGTCATAGACGCTGAGGATCTTGGCGGTGGTGGTGACCACGCCGGGGATGTTCCGGGCGGACTTGACCACGATCTGATCCACCTCAGGGGTGATGACCACGGACTTGGAGGCGCCGATGCTGTTGAGCATCTCCTTCATGGCCTTGGTCTTGATCTCCTCCAGCTTCAGACCGTCTACCACCAGAACGGCGCCCTGGGCAGCCTTGGCGGACAGAGCGGACTTAAGGGCCAGACGCTTGACCTTCTTATTCAGAGTATAGCTGTAATCCCGGGGCTTGGGGGCAAACACGATGCCGCCGTGGGTCCACTGGGGAGCCCGGGTGGAGCCCTGACGGGCGTGACCGGTGCCCTTCTGACGCCAGGGCTTCTTGCCGCCGCCGGAAACCTCGGCGCGGGTCAAAGCGCTCTGGGTGCCCTGACGGCAGTTAGCCAGGTGGTTCTTGACCACCTCGTGGACCACAGCCTGGTTGGGCTCGATCCCGAACACGGCCTCGGAGAGCTCGATCTCGCCGACCTGCTGACCGGCCATGTTGAACACGTTAGCTTTAGGCATGACTCAATCTCTCCTTTCCTTACTTGTTGCGGGCGGAAGCCTTCTGCGGGTTGACACGGGCGGAAGCCTTCTGCGGGTTGACGCGGCCGATCTCGGCGGCCTTCTTCTCCACGTTGGTCTTGACGGTGCTCTTCACAAAGACCACGCCGCCCTTGGGGCCGGGGATGGCTCCGCGCACGGCGATCAAGCCCAGCTCCTCGTCCACCTGGACCACATCCAGATTCTGGACGGTGACCTGTACGTTGCCCATCTGTCCGGCGCCGTCGCGGCCCTTATAGATGTGGCCGGGGGTGGTGCCGGCGCCCAGAGAGCCCTGGTGACGGTGGACAGGGCCGCCGCCGTGGGTCATGCGCTTGATGGCGGCGCCGTGGCGCTTGACAACGCCCTGGAAGCCGTGGCCCTTGCTGATGCCGGTGACGTCAACAAAGTCGCCGGCGGCAAAGATGTTGGCGGTCAGCTGGTCGCCCACCTCGAACTTGGAGCAGTCGTTGAGGGCAAACTCCTTGAGGACCTTCTTCAGCTCCTCCAGGCCGGCCTTCTTCTGGTGGCCCAGCTCGGGCTTGGTGAGCTTGCGCTCAGGAACGGTCTGATAACCCAGCTGAATGGCCTCATAGCCATCCTTCTCGGCGGTCTTCTTCTGCACCACAGTGCAGGGGCCGGCCTGAATCAGGGTGACGGGAATCACCTTGCCAGCCTCATCGAAGATCTGGGTCATGCCGATCTTTTTGCCGATGATCGCTTTCTCCATGTTGGATTTCCTCCTATAAAGGTTATTGGTTGAAAAACTTGGGGCATTGGGCTCCTATTGGTTTTCCAACTTGACCCGCCTGTCTCAATAGGCGACAGGCAGCGGGTACACATCGTCAAAGCAAAGTTCGCTAAACTCCGTTTCCGCCTGCGGCGAAAACCTCGTTCGCTTCCTTGCTTTTCCTCTCCAAACCGAACCCGCTATCGCCGGGCTTCGGTTTGGTCGCGCGGCTGCGCCGCACATTTTTGAGACCAAGCCTTAATTACAGCTTAATTTCAATCTCCACACCAGCGGGCAGCTCCAGGCTCATCAGGGCCTCGACAGTTTTCTGGGAGGGCTTGATCACGTCGATCAGGCGCTTGTGGGTGCGGCGCTCAAACTGCTCGCGGCTGTCCTTATACTTGTGTACAGCCCGCAGGATGGTAACGACCTCTTTCTTGGTAGGCAGGGGAATGGGGCCGGAAACGGCGGCGCCGGTACGCTTGGCGGTTTCCACGATCTTCTCAGCGGACTGATCGATCAGCTGATGATCGTAGGCCTTCAGACGGATGCGGATCATTTCTTTCTGAGCCATTTTGGGTTTCCTCCTTAAATACATACGAAAGTTGACTTTGTCCAGCCTTCGTACGGTGAGAGCCCTTTCGTGTTACCACGCTTTCGTGCGTATCACTCCCGGCCACAAAAAAACCGGCATGATGACAGGCCGGTTCCTTCCCGCCAGACGATATACGCCGTGGCACGAAGCTCTCAGCCGCCCGATTATCGGACATACTCCGCGGAAGTTACCTCATTTCTGAGCAATCTCCCGCATCATCGCAGACTGCGCCCTAGCAGGCGCTTGGTTATCATACAACAACACCGCCGTGTGTGTCAAGCATTTTTTAAAAATTTTTTTGTCGTTTTCTTCCGGCCCCTTTTCCGGCCTTTTCAGGCACTATATCTTGTATCTTTCTTCCATCTGTCACGCAACGCCAAAAGGAGAGAGGGGCGCTTCGGCCCCTCTCCTTTACATCGGCTCCGGCAGGACGCCTTCCCGCTCCAGCAGAAGTTCCCCGCCCTCGCCGTACAGCCGCAGGGCATAAGATGCCCCCGCATACCAGTCTTGGGAATATGCCCCCTCCGGGGACTTCATGGAAAACAGCCACAGCCCCTCCTCCAGACAGATGCCTTCCTGGGCATAACGGGCGAATCTCTCGCCTCCCAAAAGCACCGTGTCTACATCCAGCTCCGTCCGGGTGGTTTCTCCGGGGATCTGATAAAACAGGAGGTTGCATCCGCTCATCCATGTCTTTCCGGGCTCCGGGACCCAGGCAATCACGCTGTTGATTGGAATTGGGGTCGGTCCCTCGCCCAGAGGGACGACATTCATCACATGATCCCCAGGCGCATACAGCGTGGCGGCGTATACCTGATCCTTTATCGTTCCCGCCACAAACGGCTGGAACACACTGAGGTAAGTTCCATCCCGGCTTTTAATCTCTTCAACATCCCCGATGTTCCAGAAGCCCGTCTGATACACAATCTCGCTCCGTGGCAGCAGATACTGCCGCTCCAGCCGCCGAAATTCCATCTCCGCCGTGGGCAGGGGACAGCCGTACTGTCCCCAGATCATCAGGGCCAGGGCCGCCGTCAAAAGGAGATTCCGGACCGTCCTTCCCCCGCGCCCCAGCCGGGGACGGCGGGACCAGAGTTCCCTCCACTTTTTCTTCATGCCGCCCCCTCCTCAAGGTCTAAGGTAAAGGTAAATACCGGATCTCCGGGGCCGTAGCTCAGATAAATGGTTTCCGCCTGTGCGTCTATTCCCCAGACACGCAGGGTATATCCCCGGTGGAAGGGGCCCTTGCCCGCCCCGCCGGACAGGGAACTGAGCAGCCCGCCACTTGGATCCCGGGGAGCATCCAGTCCCAGGCCGTATCTATTCCCCCGGTCGTCAGTGACCGTCATCCACTCCTCCTTCAGGATTCCCAGCGCCCAGAATTTCCAGGTGTCCACCCGGAGATAGAGGTAGAGTACCTGTGTCCCCTCCTCCTCCCAGAGCGCGCCCCGCAGGGCCGAGATCCTCTGCCCCGCCGCCTCCTGCTCCAAGCCGGGGGAGAAGGTAAGGAGCTGGCCGGGATCCTCGCCGTGCAGATAGGTGGTTTCATACCAGTCCATCCGCCCCCGGTCAAAGGGCATAGCGTCAAAGTCCCAAAACTCCGCATCTGAGTCGTCCCCCAGAAAGGCATCGTCCCCCAGGGCGAAATTTAGCCCCAGAAAGGCGATGAGAACCAGGGCCAGCAGCACCCCGGAAGCCCGCCACAGCCAGCCCAGCCAGGGCTTATGGACCCTGGCCAGCTCCTTCCCAATCTCCGCCGGATCTCCCATCTCTGACAGGGCCCGTTCCTCCGCCTCCTCGCGGGAGATACCCGGGAAAATCCGCTGAAGGTCCGCCGCCTTGTCCTCCATGTGGGCCTCCAGCTCTTCCCGCACCGCCGCCCGGTCCGGTCCAAAACGGATGCCGCCCACCGCCGTGTCCAGCCAGCTGACGGCGGCCTCATTTTTTCTTTCCATCGCGCTCCCTCGCCTTATCCTCTCCGCGCCCAAGCCCACAGCAGGTCCCAAGCCACGGGCAGCACAATAGCCGCCTCCACTGCCAGCAGGAGCAGCGCGGCCAGGGCCAGAAACCTGGAGAACTGCCACAGCCAGCCCAGCCAGGGCTTGTGGATCCTGGCCAGCTTCTTCCCGATCTCCGCCGGATCTCCCATCTCTGACAGGGTCCGTTCCTCTGTCTCCTCGCGGGAGATATCCGGAAAAATCCGCTGAAGGTCCGCCGCCTTGTCCTCCATGTGGGCCTCCAGCTCCGCCCGAACTGCCGCCCGGTCCGGTCCAAAGCGGATGCCGGACACCGCTTGATCGAGCCACCGGTCTATCGGCACGTTTCCCCGCTCCACTCCCTCACCTCCATTGGTCGGTCAGACTGCCCCGGACTTGCCCCAACACAGCGCCCTCGCTGTCCAACAGCTCCAGGATATAGGGAAAATCGGAACCTCCGTTGACCTCCGTCACCTGACGGGGAATGGTGGTCAGAATCACCCGGTCGTCGGATTCCCGGTCGCTGGTGACATAGGAAAGGCCGCCTCCCCGGAAATCCAGAATGGACTTGACGGCAGCCGCCTCCTCGGGCACATCCACCGCCGCCATCCACGCCCCGATGAGGGGATTTTCCGGAATGATCCCACCATTTCCCGGCTCTGCCAGGTAAACCAGGGCCGGCCCCTGGGGCTCCGGACAACTACTGACCCCGCCGAAATGGGCGTCCCCTTCATAGGTAGTCAGATAACCCCTCCACAGCCGGCCTCCGCCCCGAGCCAGCACCATTGGCAGGCTGTATTCATAGAGGGGAAAATGGCCGCCGTCGCCAGACTCACAGGCTATGGCTCCCGCCCACAGCACCTCGATCCGCTCCACTCCATCCCGCCGGGCCTCTGCCCGGATCTGCCCCTCGATAATCCACAGTGGGATCTTGGGCAAAGCGACCCAAACAGCCACAGCCAGCAGGAAAATTACCACATTTCGCACAGTCCTCTGTCCACGGGTCAACCGAAAGGCGCTTTTCTTCATGGCTGTTCCTCTCACGCCAGCCCCAGGGCGTTGGCCCCGCCGGACAGCACGTCGCTGACGCCCTGACGAAAGTTCTTCCACTCCTCCTTTTTGTCGGCCAGCAGTTCCCGTCCCCGCCTGGTCAGGCGGTAATACTTCCGCTGCCGTCCCGTGGGGGCCTCCTGTTGGTAGGAGGTCAGATACTTGCCCTGCTCCAGGGCATGGAGGATAGGGTAGAGAGTGCCCTCCTTCATCTGGAAGGTGTCATTAGATCGGCGGGCCAGCTCCTCAATCATCTGATAGCCATACATATCTCCGCTCTCCAGCAGGGACAGCACCAGCAGCGTACTGCTCCCCGCCATCAGGCCCTTGTCAAACTTCATTTCGTTCATCCTTTCTTTCCTGGGAAATCTTCCAGGCCAAATACCTCGTTTCTCTAGGTATAGAATACCTAGAGAAACGAGGTATGTCAAGTGCCTTTTGACAAATATCATAGAAAAACAGCCCTCCGGCCGTTTGGCCGGAGGGCTCATTTGATCCTGTTTACTTCATCTCGTGGCTGTTCAGCAAACCCTGCTTGATATCCCACAGCTTCTGAGACAGGTCCACATAGTAGTTATGGGGGTTCTCGAACCGCTTGACCTCGTCCCACAGGGCATCCACCTGCCGTTGGCAGTAGGCCCGGCTGGTCTGCAGGTCGGGGACCTGGTACACCAGCTCGCCTCCCCGGAACACAGGAACCAGCAGCTCCCGGGCCTCGATGCTGGTAAAGACCTTTCGCTTCCAGGTGGCGTCCGGGTCAAAGAGCTCCAGCGGCTGGTCAAAGTCAAACTCCTCGTCGTGGAGGCAGATCAGGTCGGCCTCCGCCTTTCCTGTGTCCTTGGAGAAAATGCGGTATACTTTCTTAAAATGAGGTGTGGTAATCTTGGCGGCGTTCTCGCTGATCTTGATCTTGGGAATGATATTGCCCTGGCCGTCCTCGATGGCAGCCAGCTTATACACCCCGCCAAAGACGGGCTCAGAGCGGGAGGTAATGAGCCGCTCGCCCACGCCAAAGGAGTCAATACGGGCCCCCTGGCGGACCAAGTCCCGGATGATATACTCGTCCAGGGCATTGGAGGCCACGATCTTGCAGCCGGTCAGCCCCGCCTCGTCCAGCATCTCCCGCGCCTTCTGAGACAGGTAAGTCAAGTCGCCGGAGTCCAGCCGGATCCCACACTTGGTGATCCCCTGGGGCAGCAGGACCTCCTGAAAGGCCCGGATGGCATTGGGCACGCCGGACTTGAGCACGTTATAGGTGTCCACCAGCAGGGTGGCGTTGTTGGGGTAGAGCTGGCAGTACGTCTTAAACGCGGTGTACTCGTCGGGGAACATCTGGACCCAGGAGTGGGCCATGGTGCCGGTGGCGGGGGAACCATACCACTGGTCGGCCATGGTGCAGGCCGTGGCCGAGCAGCCGGCGATATAACTGGCACGGGCGCCCAGCAGGGCGCCGTCCGGCCCGTGGGCCCGGCGGGAGCCAAATTCCGCCACAGGCCGGCCCTCCGCCGCCCGAACGATACGGTTGGATTTGGTGGCAATCAGGGATTGGTGGTTCAGGGTGAGCAGCAGGAAGGTTTCGATAAACTGGGCCTGGATAGCGGGCGCCCGAACAGTGAGCAGGGGCTCGCCGGGGAATACGGGGGTGCCCTCCGGCACGGCCCAGATGTCGCCGGTAAACCGGAAGTCCCGGAGGAAGTCGAGGAACTCCTCGCTGAAGCAGCCCTTGCTCCGAAGATAGCCCAGGTCCTCCTCGTCAAAGCGCAGCTCCTGGATATACTCGACGACTTGGGCCAGGCCGGCGGCCAGGGCAAAGCCGCCCTTGTCGGGGACCGAGCGATAGAACACGTCAAAATAGCAGATCCGGTCGGCCAGCCCGGTCTGGAAGTAGCCGTTGGCCATCGTCAGCTCGTAGAAGTCGCAGAGCATGGTCAAGTTGGTCTTTGCTTTCATTTGAGAAAGCCTCCTTAGTTTCGGGTGACAAGACACCCCGTCATTGCTCCTATTATAATGCCCCTCTACGGAAAAGGCAAGAAAAAGGCCAAAAAAAGCCCAGGACATCCCGCTCTTGCCGGGAGTAAAGGTTCCGCTCCCTGGGCATACTGTGGGGGAATCCATATTTTATACCGAGGAGGGAGCTTTATGTCCGACAATATGCAGGCCTTTGCCCACAGCCAGACCAGGGAGAACCTGATGCGTGCTTTCGCGGGGGAGAGCCAGGCCCGGAACCGTTATACCATCGCCGCCGGCATTGCCCACAAGGAGGGGCTGGAGGTGCTCCGGGGTGTCTTTTTGTTCACCGCCGACCAGGAAAAGACCCACGCCAAGCAGTTCTATGGCCAACTGGCCCAGCTTAACGGCCAGACCATCCAGATCGACGGCACCTACCCCGTGGACCTGTATGACAACCTGCTGGCCCATCTGCGGGCGGCCCAGCATAACGAGTATCAGGAGTGGGAGCACGACTACCAGCACTTTGCCCAGGTGGCCATGTCCGAGGGCTTCCCCCTGGTCGGTAAGCTATTTGAGAATATCGCGCGGGTAGAGCAGACTCACGGAGACCGGTTCGGAAAATTCGCTGACCTGCTGGAGAAAGGCCAGTTGTTCTTTTCTGACGTGGAAGTGCAATGGACCTGCCTCCACTGTGGCTGGGTAGTCACCTCCACGGCCGCCCCGGCTCAGTGTCCTGTCTGCCGCCATCCCCAGGGCTATTTTGTCCGGGTGGAGCTGGCCCCCTGGAACTAAAAAGGCACAAAGAGGCCGCGGTCTATAAAGACCGCGGCCTTTTTTATTTCAGATAATTCAAGGGGTTAACAGCGCTGCCGTTCACGCGGACCTCGAAGTGGCAGTGATTGCCAGTGGACCGGCCAGTGCTGCCCGCCTTGGCGATAACTTGGCCCTGGTACACCTTCTCCCCAGCGGAGACCAGAAGGGAGGAGTTATGGGCGTAATAGGTCTGCGTCCCGTTGTCGTGGGTGATAATGACCAGATTGCCGTAGGTACCCTTCCAGCCCGCGAAGGTGACGGTTCCGCCGTCCGCTGCCTTGATGGAGGCGCCGTAGCTGGCCTTGATATCCAGACCTGAGTGGTAACTGTAACTGCCAAAAATATATCGGCCGCCGAAGTAGGAGTTGATCTTCCCCTTAATGGGCCAGATGAAATAGCCCTTGGAGGCTGTCTTAGGCTTCTCCTTGGTCCCCACCGCTTTAATGGTGGTGGTGGGCTCCCGGAGCGTGGTGGAGCTCTGGATGTCCCGCTCCTTCTCCACGCCGTTCACATAGGTAACGGTGGCCTCTACCAGCGCCTCGCCCTCCTCGCCCTGAACGAGGATCTTGGAGTCCCCCTTATACATGGAGCTGTCCTCCTGGGTCTCCACGGGGCAGGCGATGGCCTCGTGATAGGTGACCTCTTCCACGGTCTCCACCGATACGGTGGGGATGACCTCCTTCACGTTGACCACGTCTCCGATCATCAGCCGGTTGATATCCGCCTGGGGATTGAGGGCCATCAGATCACTGAGGGACATGTCGTTGGCGTAGGCGATGCCGTTATAGGTATCCCCCTTGACCACGGTGTAAGTGGTCTCGCCGGTGGTATTGGCCGTCAGGGCCTGGTGCATCTCCTCGACAGTCATCATATTGTCGGCGGAGTAGATATAGTCTACCGATACATCCTCCACGAAGTCAGCGGATACGGTATTCTCTGTGACGTACTGGTCCTGCATCTGGTCCAGCATCTCGTTGAGGGCAGCCTCGTCCTTGACCACGCCGATGACCTCTCCATCCACGGACACCTGGTATTTGCGCAGATGGTTGCTGACCGAGTTGAGCTGGTCGTAAAAGTAATTTTCGATCTCCTTTTCTCCGTCCAGCTCGGTCTTCAGCGTCAGGGTAAACTGATAGTCGATGTCCCCTTCCACCTGGTAGTCATAGCCCAGCAGGGAGGATCCCTCCGCCTCCACCTCCTGAATGGCGGCGGATACGATATCCTGGTCGGCCACCACGCCCACCTTCTCTCCGTCTACGGTGACGGCGTAACTGGAGGAGTAGAGAGTGGTGATGGTCAGCGCCAGCCCTAGGGCAGCGGACACACCCAAAAAGGAGGCGGGCCCCACAGTCCACCGGCCGCCCGATTCGCTGTGGAGCACATGGACCCAGCGGCGGAAATGGATGCGGGCCCACTCGCCCGTCCCTTTGCACTGGCGGATCAGTCCAAGACGGAGCTGCGCCCAGTTGATCTTTTCCTTTGGCTGCTTTTGATTTGGCCGCGGACCGGAGGACCTCCTCCGTGACCGCTCCCGATATTCGCTCATGGTATCCCTCGCAATCGACGACGCGAAAAAATTACAGATCGGATAAAAGAGTTACAATTTGGTTACAAAGTAGAATATACACGGTTTCCGCCGTCACGTCAACCCCTTTGCCAAAACTCGACGAGTTCGTTTTCCTCAATCGGGGGGAATTTTATAGCCCGGCATCCGCAATAAAATATTGTATTTTTTCTTTCCATCGGCGGAAATTACCACAAAAAGGCGGGGGCCGCCCAAAATTGGAGCGGCCTCCGCCAAAATTTCAGTGATTTTGCCGGGATGAGGGAAGAAATGAGCGGGAAGCATCCAAAACGGCCTTACAACGCCAGCACACGAAGGGTAAACGTCAGTGTCATGAGGAGCACACCCATGCTGGCACAAATATCCAGCGCCCAAGCCCGGCGGGCCGCCCTGTTGGAGTTCCGGGCACGTCGGTCCTGAAGTGCCACCAGATGCAGGCGGGGCGCTTCCGGTTCCTCCCGCTCCTCCGGCAGAGGGGCCAAGTTGCCCTCTCTAGTCAGGGCTAGCTTCCGGCGGTACTCCTCCAAATCTACCACATTTCCTGTGTGGCGGACAAAATGGGTGGTAGTATAATAGATCGTCTGCATCCAAGATCCCTCCTAACGCTTTGAACCTACTATAAAAAATAAAACGTCCTATAAAACGGACTTTTTTCAGTCTCTCCAAAACGGAACAAATGTTCTGTTTTAAAAATACAACAGATGTTCGAGTCTGTCAAGACATTTTTCGAACATTTTTTCGATTTTCTGGGTGCCCCTTCCAGGGAAGCAGTAGGGCCTTTCTATTTCGTCAGACGAAAATTGACGAAATAGGTTTCCTTTCTTTGCGAAAAACCTGTAACATGGTGCCAACGATTGTGGATAGAGTCTGATTTTTTTGGAAAGCCGTTGCTTTTTTTTCGGATTGGAGATATAATACCACGTCTGAAACTCAAGCTTCCTCTGCCACATGGAACAAGTCCCTCCTGTGACCCTGTGTCTCGGAGAAATTATTAATGGATGTTGGGCGGGCGCTGGTCTCTCCACCGACGAGCTCCTGCCCCGCGCAGTATTTTATACACGCCATTCGGCGCGCCCCATGGGCAATAGGGCTCCGAGTGGTTTTGCCATAGGTAAGGAGAATCACTGCATGAAAAATGAAAAGTTGAGAAATGTCGCCATCATCGCCCACGTGGACCACGGCAAGACCACCCTGGTGGACGAGCTGTTGAAGCAGTCCGGTGTCTACCGGGAAAATCAGGCCGTGGTGGATCGGGTCATGGACTCCAACGACCTGGAGAGGGAGCGGGGCATCACCATTACCGCCAAGAACACCGCCGTCCAGTACGGCGATGTAAAAATCAACATCGTAGACACGCCGGGCCACGCCGACTTTGGCGGCGAGGTGGAGCGCATCCTGAAGATGGTTAACGGAGTCATCCTGCTGGTGGACGCCGCCGAAGGGCCCATGCCCCAGACCCGCTTTGTGCTGTCTAAGGCCCTGGAGCTGGGCCACCGGGTCATCGTGGTGGTCAACAAGATCGACCGCCCTGACCAGCGGGTATACGAAGTCATCGACGAGGTGCTGGAGCTGCTGCTGGACCTGGACGCCACTGACGAGCAGTTGGACAGCCCTATGCTGTTCTGCTCCGGCCGGCAAGGCACTGCCTCCGTCCAGCCCGATGTGGCGGGCAGCGACTTGAAGCCCCTGTTTGATACCATCATTGACTACATCCCCGCCCCCGAGGTGGACCTGGAGGCCCCCTTCCAGATGCTGGTGTCCTCCATTGATTATAACGAGTTCGTGGGCCGCATCGCCATCGGCCGGATTGAGCGGGGCACTATCCGCCAAAACCAGGAGATTGCGGTGTGTAACTACCACGACCCGGACGCCGCCCCCAAGAAGGCCAAGGTGTCCGCCCTGTATGAGTTTGACGGCCTGTCCAAGGTGCCCGTCCAGCAGGCGGAGGCGGGCAGCATCGTAGCCATGAGCGGCATTGGGGATATCACCATTGGGGACACCATCTGCGCCCCCGACAAGGTGGAACCCATCGAGTTTGTCAAGATCTCCGCGCCCACCATCGAGATGACTTTCTCCGTCAACGACTCCCCCTTTGCCGGCCGGGAGGGCAAGTTCGTCACCAGCCGGCAACTCCGGGAGCGCCTGTTCCGGGAGACTATGAAGGACGTATCTTTAAAGGTAAGCGAGGTGGAGGGTTCCACCGACTCCTTCAACGTGGCCGGCCGGGGAGAGATGTCCCTGTCCATCCTCATTGAGACCATGCGCCGGGAGGGCTATGAGCTCCAGGTCTCCCCGCCCCGTGTGTTGTACCAGGAGATCGACGGAGTGAAGTGCGAACCCATTGAGCGGCTGGTGGTGGACGTCCCCTCTGACTGTGTAGGCGCCGTGATGGAGAAGATCGGCTCCCGGAAGGGGGATCTGGTGGAGATGACCCCTGTGGGCGACCGGATGAAGGTAGAATTTCTGGTCCCCTCCCGCGGGTTGTTCGGCTACCGCAACGAGTTCCTCACTGATACCAAGGGAGAGGGCATCATGGCCTCTGTCTTTGACCGCTACGCCCCTATGAAGGGGGAGATCAGCCGCCGCTCCACCGGCTCGCTGGTGGCCTTCGAGACTGGCGAGGCGGTGACCTACGGCCTGTTTAACGCCCAGGAGCGGGGCCAGCTGTTTATCGGCCCCGGCACCCCTGTCTACGGCGGCATGATCGTGGGCGAGTGCCCCAAGGCGGAGGATATCTCCGTCAATGTCTGCAAGAAGAAGCAGCTGACCAATATGCGGGCCTCCGGCTCTGACGAGGCCCTCCGCCTGGTGCCCCCAAAGGTCCTGTCCCTGGAGCAGTGCCTGGAGTTCCTGGCTGACGACGAGCTGTTGGAGTGTACCCCGGAGAATCTCCGTCTCCGCAAGCGGCTGCTGGACCACGGCGACCGGATGCGGGAGGCTTCCCGAAAGAAGTCCTGACTGCAAAAATAAGCTGCACCGTGTTCTGACGGAGGCCAGAACACGGTGTATTTTATCCTGGAGATAAGAAGAGCGCCCCGTCCAGATGGACGGGGCGCTTTTTGATCAGTGTACGATGCTCAGGGACAAGGTCAGCAGGATCCAGAGGATGGCCACCCACTTGGTCATCTTGGCCAGTTTGGCATCCACGCTCTTGGCCTTATTTTTGGACAGGAAGGTGTCCGCGCCACCGGCGATGGCACCAGACAGGCCGGCGCTCTTACCAGACTGGAGCATAACCACAGCGATAACAGCCAGACCACACAGGACCTGGAGGACAGTAAGAATCATATTCAGCATTGTTTTCGTTCCTTTCAACGCCCGGTGGGGCACAGATTCCAGAAATTATCCAGGCGAACCCGGAAGTACAGGAAAGTGTACCACAATTTTTCCCGGATTGCAAGCCTTTTCCGCGATTTTCTTCCGACGCGCGCCTGAAACACCATAGCTTATATATCCAAACCAGGCCGCAAGCGCAGGATAGTTCTTACAGGACGGCGATGGCCTCGATCTCCACCAGTACGTCCTTGGGCAGCCGGGCCACCTGGACAGCGGAGCGGGCGGGGCATTCGGCCTCAAAAAAGGTCTTATATACCCGGTTCATCTCCACAAAGTTTTCCATATCGCTGAGAAACACTGTGGTCTTCACCACATGGCCCATCGTCCCGCCCGCATGGGCCAGGATGGCCTTCAGATTGGTCAGCGACTGAGCCGTCTGGGCCTGGATAGTGGCCTCTACCACCTCGCCGGTAGCGGGGTCCACGGGGATCTGCCCCGAAATGAACAGCAGGTTTCCGGCCTTGACCGCCTGGGAGTAGGGTCCGATGGCGGCAGGCGCCTTTTCGGTGGAAATGATCTCTTTCATGACAAAAGCTCCTTTCATATTTGCATAAGCTAGAGTCAGTATATCAGGAACTGCTCCGTTCCACAAGCGCCTGTCTATCTTTTTCTGTCAGAGACCGAAGGGGGCTCAAGCCTTGGGACGGCTGTACAGCACTACGCCCCTCTGGCATGACATTTCCAGCTGCCCTGTATCCACCAGATACTCCACAAAGAAGCGGATATTCCGCTCAAAGCGCAGGGCCCGCCGGTTCTTTCTGGTGTACAACTCATAGCGGGCGCAGGCGGCCTGGTCGATCTCACTGGCCGTCATGGGCCGGTCCACCAGCTCGAATATCTCCTGGGCCCGGCGCCGAACCAGCTTCTGGTTCTCCTCAATAAGCGTGTCGATCTCCCCGGAACCGCACACCCCCCGATGGGCCATAATATAGTAGTCGCACCCCAGCCCCCGCAGCTTTTCCCGGCTATCAATAGCCGCCTGGTGGCTCAAGCTGTATGGCAGCTTGGCCTCTATCATCTCATAGCTCAACAGGGCGTCAGCTGTATAGCACACATTGTCCGGCGTGACCGTACAGATGTGGCCAGCGGAGTGGCCTGGGGTGTGGACGATGTGAAACTCCGCGCCGCAGAAGGAGAAGGGGCCGTCCCCTGGCGGGATAATCACGTCGGGGGTATGAATCATATTGGAGGACTCCTCCGCCACCGTTTCAGGCGGCAGGGTGAGAAAATAGCACTTCAGCGTCAGCAGATTGGCGCACATCCCCGCTTCCGGAGCGGTAAGCGCTTCCGGTATACCGTATTTCCGCTGGAGATAGGCGCTGTTTCCACAGTGGTCGATATGGGCGTGGGAGCACAGGATGCCCGCCGGGACCAGTCCGGCCCCCTTCAGGCTCTCCTCCAGCTCCTCCTGCTCCTGGACCAGACCGTTGTCCAGCAGGACGCAGCGGCGCTCATCCAGCCTATAAAGAGGGATAAACTCCTGTCCCTCCAGCACCCAGGTATTGCCCTTGATTTGTGTCAGGTTCATGGTTCAGCTTCCCTCCAACGGATCGTAGTAAATCCATCTTCCCAGCTGATCCGGTCCATCTCTGTCTTATGAATCTCAAAACAGCATTGGGGGAGATCCCGAAATCCTTCCTTATCTTTTAATCGTTCTATTGCTTCCCGCGCGTTGGCCTTCGAGGAAAAAACGCCGATCAGCTTTTCCTCATTATGAATACCAGTGCCATCTCTTTGCTCGTATATGTGCCATAGCATAAAAACATCCATGGATGGTCCTCCAAAATCAGATGCTGTTATTTTGCTTCAAATATACCATCAGCACCGCCACGTCCGCCGGGGATACCCCGGACACCCGGCTGGCTTGGCCCAGGTTTTGGGGGCGGATATCATTCAGCTTCTGCCGGGCCTCCAGCCGCAGTCCCTGGATGGACTGGTAGTCCAGGTCCGCAGGCAGAGGCCGGGCCTCCAGCCGCTTGACCTCCTCCACCTGGCGCAGCTGCCGCTGGATATAGCCTTCATATTTAATGGTGATCTCTGCCTCGCTGGCCACGGCGGGGGCCAGGTCCGGGCGGTCCGGGTCAAAGGGGGCCAGATCAGCGTAGGTCAGCCTGGGCCGGCGCAGCAGGTCGGCCAGCTTGGCCCCATTCCTCACCTGGGGCTCGCCCCGCTCCTCCAGCAGCCGGTCCAGCTCAGGGGAGGGCGGGGTGCCCGTGTGTTCCAGACGGCGGACCTCCAGCTCCACCGCCCGGCCCTTTTCCAGCACTCGCCCATATTGCGTCTCAGAGAGCAGCCCCAATTCCCGCCCGATGGAGGCCAGCCGCCGGTCGGCGTTGTCCTGGCGGTGGAGAAGGCGGTATTCTGTGCGGGAGGTCATCATGCGGTACGGCTCGTTGGTCCCCTTTGTCACCAGGTCGTCGATGAGGACGCCGATGTATCCCTGGTCCCGCCGGAGGACCAGGGGGGGCTTTCCCAGTATCTTCAGGGCGGCATTGACACCGGCCACAAAGCCCTGGACCGCCGCCTCCTCATAGCCGGAGGAGCCGTTAAACTGTCCCGCTCCATATAGGCCGGACACCGTCTTTGTTTCCAAGGTAGGGAGCAGGCCGGTGGGGTCCATGCAGTCGTACTCGATGGCATAGGCGGGGCGTGTCATCTCGGCCTGTTCCAGGCCGGGAATCGTGTGGAGCATCTGAATCTGGACCTCCTCCGGCAGGGAGGAGGAGAGGCCCTGAATATACAGCTCCTCGGTATCCAGCCCCATGGGTTCAATGAACAGTTGGTGGCGCTCCTTGTCTGGGAACCGCTCCACCTTGGTTTCAATAGAAGGGCAGTAGCGGGGACCGATGCCCTCAATGGTGCCGTCATAGAGAGGGGAGCGGTCCAGATTGGCCCGGATCACCGAATGAGTTCTCTCATTGGTGTAGGTGAGATAGCATACAGCCCGGTTTTCCAGATGGTGGTCCGTCCAGAAGGAAAAGGGCTGGGCGTCCCGGTCCCCCTCCTGAAGCTCCATTTTCGAAAAATCCACCGAACGGCGGTTGACCCGTGGGGGCGTACCCGTCTTGAATCGACGGATCGATAGGCCCAACTCTACTAGGCAGGCGGTCAGCGGCAGGGCGGCCGCCAGTCCGTCGGGCCCGGAGTCCCGGACCACCTCTCCCACGATGGTCCGCCCCCCCAGATAGGTGCCGGTGGCGACGACCGCGGCTCTGACCTGGTACACCGCCCCGGTGTGGGTCACCACCCCGGATACGGCTCCCCCCTCCGTCAGCACCTGAACCACCTCTGCCTGTTTGACCCACAGGTTCTCCTGGCGCTCTAAGGTGTGTTTCATCACCTTTTGGTACTCCCGGCGGTCCGCCTGGGCCCGTAAGGACCAGACAGCGGGGCCCTTGCTCCGGTTGAGCAGTCGGTACTGGATGCAGGCCTGGTCGGCGGCCCGTGCCATCTCTCCCCCCAGGGCGTCCAGCTCCCGGACCAGGTGGCCCTTGCCTGTCCCCCCGATGGCGGGATTGCAGGGCATATTACCCACCGCGTCCAGGTTGATGGTAAAGCACAGCGTCCGCAGGCCCATCCGGGCGGCGGCCAGGGCAGCCTCAATCCCGGCGTGGCCCGCCCCAATGATAGCGATATCATATTGTCCGGCGTTATAAGTCGTCATAGGTCTCTATCCTTTGGTATGATCGCGCGCCTGTCTGGCACCCTGTCCAGGCAGGCGTCTAATTCGGGGGGTATTGTATCACGATTTCCCCCCTGCCGCAAGAGGTGGTCCACAACGTCCCTTTTACATTTGGACTGATGGGTCCTAACTCTGTCGCTTTAGCTAAAACGGCCTATTTTCAAGCATTGAAAGAATCACGAGAATGGTATATTATATAAAAACCGAGATGTTTTTCAGATTTTTTATTGATATTGTCTATGCAAATAGAACTATAACAAGGAGGTAATCTGTATGAGAAAATACATAGCGTTAGTTTTAGCGTTGATTTTAATGCTTGGGCTGGTCGGCTGCAAGGAAAAAACGGTCAATATCGACTTTCCATTTGAGGTCGGAGATGTTGAAACCATTGAACTGTATCGCTATGCGGGGGCGCCTGTTTCAGCAGAAAAGAAAGTTATTGACGCAGAAGAAACCATAAAAGACTTGTATGATAGGTTCGAGGGTTTAACCTTAAAACTCAAAGAGACAGAAGAAACCACAGGCGGGAAGATAACCAGTTTCAGATTTAATCTATCCGACGGAACAACCTATGAATTGATCTATGTCTGCTATGGAGTAAAGAGTGGCAAGCTAAAATCCTCAACAGGTAATTTTGAATACTTTACAAGTGCAGACATTGGATCTTATTGGAACGATATCGACCTTGAAGCAGTTTCCGTTGAAGAAAGCGAGTTGCCGAAGTAAGCCGGACCCATTTTAATTTGTGAACTGGGCTTATCTGAAAGGGCGCATGCTAAATTTTCATCAGTATGTTGGTATGTGTCCTTTAAGGCTCTCGGCATACAGGTCGAACACAGACCAGGGAAAAGCTCCGCCTGTTCAATGGCGGAGCTTTTTCTGTGCATCTGACGAATGAATTGTTAGGTAAGCCTAAATCAGTCCAAAAGGTAAAAGGGAGCCCGCAACGTGGAAAAAACTGAGACAAAACAGGCAAAAAGAGGTGCTGAACGGGATTTTGTCTTGATGGTCCCTCCGCCACTGTGATATAATAGATAAGTTAATACTCCCCATATCCGCCCTTTGGCGGGATCCTGCATGGTCTGGAGGTGGATGCCAATGAAATACAGACAGTGGTCAGTGGCGTCCCCCGACGCGGCCCTTCGCTCCGCCCTGGAAGGGGCGGGACTGCCCCCCTTGCTGGCCTCCATCCTGGCTGCCCGGGGCATTCATAGCGGGGACCAGGCCCAGCAACTGCTATCCCCCGGAGGGGAGTCCCTTCTGTCTCCTCTGTTGATGCTGGGCATGGATCAGGCGGCGGCAAGGGTCCGGCTGGCCCTGGAGCGGGGAGAGCAGATAGCGGTCTATGGGGACTATGATGTGGACGGCATCACCGCCACCTGTCTGCTCACCGAATTTCTGTCCGGCGAAGGGGGCGCTGTGCTGCCCTATATCCCCGGCCGGCTGGAGGAGGGCTATGGCCTGAACCGGGAGGCCATCGCCTCCCTGGCCCGACAGGGCGTCACGCTGATCGTCACTGTGGACTGCGGCATCACCGCCGTGGATGAGGTGGCCTTCGCCAGTCAGTTGGGTGTGGACGTGGTGATCACCGACCACCACACCTGCAAGGGTATTCTGCCTGATGCCGTGGCGGTGGTAGACCCCCACCAGCCCGGCTGTCCCTATCCCTTCAAGGGGCTGGCCGGCGTGGGAGTGGCCCTCAAGCTGGCCATGGCCGTGGCCGGTTCAGAGAGAGCCTGCAAGGTGTGGGAGTCCTCCTGCGACCTGGCCGCCATCGGCACCGTGGCCGACGTGATGCCTATGACCGGGGAAAACCGGCGCATCGTCAGCGCCGGCCTGGCCCGGTTGAACCCCTCCCGGCGGCTGGGGCTGGCCCGGCTCATCTCTCTGTCCGGACAGGGGGACCGCCCCATCAGCTCTGTGTCGGTGGGCTATACCCTGGCCCCCCGGATCAATGCCTCCGGCCGGATGGGGCGGGCAGAGGCCGCCCTGGAGCTGCTCATGACCGGGGACCCGGAGCGGGCGGAGGAGCTGGCTCAGGAGCTGTGCGCCCTGAACCGGGAGCGCCAGACCGTAGAGGGCGAGATCTTCCAGCAGTGCGTCCAGCGGCTGGGGGAGGCTCCCCAGGCCGAGGCCCTCGTGCTGGCTGGCCGGGCCTGGCACCAAGGGGTAGTGGGCATCGTGGCCTCCCGCCTAGCAGAAAAATATGCTAGGCCCTGCTTTATGATCTGCCTGGACCAGGGGATGGGCAAGGGCTCCTGCCGCTCCTGGGGCGGAATCAATCTGTTTGAACTCCTGGAGGAGTGCGCCCCTCTGCTGGAGAGCTTTGGGGGCCACGCCCTGGCCGCCGGCTTTACCGTCCGGGAGGAGCGCATCCCCGCCCTGGCGCAGGCTCTAGCACAGGCGGTGGCGGAGCGAGCCCAGGGGACCGAGCTGCCCTCTGTTCTGGAGGCGGATGGGGTAGTGCCACCGGAGCTGCTCACCGTGGAGGAGGTATCCGCCCTGGACCGGCTGGAGCCCTGTGGGGTTGGAAACCCGCGGCCCGTGCTGGTCCTCAGTGGAGTGCAGATCCATTCTATGGCTCAAGTGGGCCGGGGCCGGCACCTGAAGCTGAAACTGGAGTCCCGTGGCATTCTATTGGACGCCATCTGGTTTTCCGCCGACGGCGGGGAGCTGGGCCTGTCCCCCGGCTGCCGGGTGGACGCGGCTTTTTATCCCCAGATCAACGAGTTTCGCGGCTGTCGCTCCGTGCAGCTCCAGATCATCGACCTGCGCCCCGCCCCCTCCAGGGCACAGCTGGAGCAGGCCATCTATGACAAGTATCGCCGGGACGAGGCCCTGACTCCCCAGGAGGCCCGGTTCTTATTGCCCAGCCGGGAGGAATTTGTCTGCCTGTGGAAATGGCTGGACCGGCATTGCTCCCCCAGTGGTCCACTGGAGGACACCCTGCCCCGGATCTCCCGGGCGGTGGCCCGCTCCGGAAGGCAGGTCGAGGTGCCTGCCCGGACCCTCCTGTGTCTGGAGGTGTTGGAGGAGCGGGGCCTGATCCAGCTGGGCCGCAGCGCCGGCCGCCTTCAGATCACCCTGAACCGGCTGGAGGGGAAGGTGGATCTGGACGCCTCTCTGCTGCTGCGGCGGCTGCGGGATGTCCTGCGTGAATAAGGCGAGCTCCTCAAACTTTTACTCTACTTCGAGGTGATCTTATGGACCCTATTCTGGTCCGTTATCAGGCCCTTGAGGACAAGGTGGCCTCCTATACCCCAAATCTGGATACCAAGCGGCTGTTCGACGCCTTCACCTATGCCGACGCTGCCCATAAGGGCCAACTGCGCAAGAGCGGAGAGCCCTATATCATCCATCCCCTGGCTGTGGCGGAGATCGTCGCCGACCTGGGGCTGGACGTGGACTCCGTCATCGCCGCTATGCTCCACGACTGCATCGAAGACACCGCCTCCACTCATGAGGAGATCGCCAAAAAATTCGGCGCCTCTGTGGCCGAGCTGGTGGAGGGCGTCACCAAGCTGACCAAGATGCAGTTCGTCACCAAGGAAGAGGAGCAGATGGAAAATCTGCGCAAGATGCTCATGGCCATGAGCCGTGATATCCGAGTCATCCTCATCAAGGTGTGTGACCGGCTGCACAATATGCGCACCATGGAGTACCAGTCCCCCAAAAAGCAGCGGGAAAAATCCTTGGAAACCATGGAGATCTATGCTCCCATCGCCCACCGCTTAGGTATGCAGAAGCTGAAGTGGGAGCTGGAGGACCTTTCTCTGCGCTATCTGGACCCCATTGGCTATAAGGAGATCGAGGACGAGCTGGCCCGCCGCTCCTCCGCCCATGAGGAGTTTATGACCTCCATCCAGCATAAGATCCAGCAGCGGCTGGCCCAGGACGGCATCCACTGCACCGTCTACGGCCGGGTAAAGCACATCTACTCCATTTACCGCAAGATGTTCGCCCAGAATAAGACCTTGGACGAGATCTTCGACCTGTACGCCTTCCGGGTCATCGTGGACGACATTCCGGAGTGCTACAATGTGCTTGGCTGCATCCACGATATGTTCAAGCCGGTGCTGGGGCGGTTCAAGGACTATATCGGCACCCCCAAGCCCAATATGTACCAGTCCCTCCACACCACCGTCATCGGCCGGGAGGGCATCCCCTTTGAGGTACAGATCCGCACCTGGGAGATGCACCAGACCGCCGAGTACGGCATCGCCGCCCACTGGAAGTACAAACAGGGGATGGCCAACCAAAAGCTGGGGACAGAGAAGGACTTTGAGTGGGTGCGCAAGCTGCTGGAGAGCCAGCAGGATACCGACGCTGAGGAGTTCGTCCGCACCCTGAAGGTGGATATGTTCGCCGACGAGGTGTTCGTTTTTACCCCCAACGGCGATGTCATCAACCTGCCCAACGGGGCCACCCCCATTGACTTCGCCTATAACATCCACTCCGCTGTGGGCAACCACATGGTGGGCGCCCGGGTCAACGGCCGGATGGTCACCTATGAAACGCCTCTGAAAAACGGCGACATCGTGGAGATCATGACCTCCAAATCCGCCAAAGGCCCCAGCCGGGACTGGTTGAAAATCTGCAAATCCAACGAGGCCCGGAACAAGATCCGCCAGTGGTTCAAAAAGGAGCGGCGGGAAGAAAATATCGCCACTGGCCGCGCTGCCTTCGAGGCAGAGCTAAAGCATGTAAAGATCCCCCTGTCCGCCATCACTGGGGAGGAGGTGCTGCCTCACATCCTCCACAAAGTGCGCTTTGGCACTCTGGACGAGCTGTACGCCTCCATCGGCTATGGCGGCACCACTGCGGTCAAGGCGGTGGCGCGGGTGAAGGACGAGCTGCTTCGGCTGGGCCGGCTCCAGGCGGAGAAGGCGGCGGCCTCCTCCAAGAGTCTGGAGGAGAGCGTGATCGTCCCCGGAACCGGCGCAGCCCCCGCCGCAGGCCAGGTCAAGCCCAAGCACTCTGACTCCGGTATTGTGGTGGAGGGACTGGGCAACTGTCTGGTCAAATTTGCCAAGTGCTGCACCCCCGTGCCAGGCGACCCGGTCATCGGCTTTATCACCCGCGGCTACGGCGTGTCCGTCCACCGGGCGGACTGTCCCAACGCCTCCCCCGACAAGCGCCGGCCAGAAGAAGCGGACCGCTGGGTCAAGGTGTCCTGGGTGGAGAGCGACCTTCCCAATTATAAAACAGCGTTGGAATTGGCCTCTAAGGACCGGGACGGCCTGACGCTGGATGTGGCCATGGCTCTGTCCGCCGCCAAGGTAAAGGTGACCGCCCTGTCCGCCCGCTCCCAGCCGGACGGACACGCCACGGTCAACATCGTGGTGGAGGTCAAGGACAAGGCGGAACTGAGCGCCGTCATCAACAAGCTGAACAACATCCAGGGGGTCTATTATGTGGCCCGGTCTTCCGGGAAATAACATCCACAGGGAGGAAGCAATATGCTGTTTAAAGTATTCGGAATCTTTTTCGCATGGACCTGGATCTTATGGGCTTTTTTGTTTGTTTTTTGTCTAGTAGCCGCTATCTCTAGGGCTATCCAGGAGGCGGGAGACGGCCAAGACCACAAGTCCGTCCTGTATACCTTTTGGGCCGCCCTGTTCTTTGCTGTCATATTGGGCGGGTTCAGCTCGCTGTTCGCACTGCTGTAAACATTGTTAAGAAAGCGAGGTCAAATTATGCGCGCAGTCGTCACAAGAGTTTCCTCCGCCTCTGTCACCATCGGCGGAGCGGTGGAGGGGACCATTGACCGGGGCTTCCTGATCCTGCTGGGGGTGGGCCCCAGCGACACCCCGGCGGTCTGTGATAAGCTGGCAGAAAAGATCTGCAACCTGCGGGTTTTCGAGGACGAAAACGGCAAAATGAATCTGGATCTGTCTCAGGTTGGCGGCTCTCTGCTGGTGGTGTCCCAATTTACTCTGTATGCCGACACCAAGAGCCGCCGCCCCGGCTTTACCGGGGCGGCCAAGCCTGACCTTGCCGTCCCACTGTACGAGCGGTTTATCGACCAGTGCCGGGCCAGGGGATTTCAGGTGGCCCACGGCCGATTTGGAGCGGATATGCAGGTGGCCTCTGTTAACGACGGGCCGGTCACCATTTTATACGATACAGACCAGTAAGAGGAAAGCCAAAAGTATGAAGCGCGGAGATACCATATCCGGCCGCGCTGGGCGGGCTGTTCGCCTTCGGCCACCCCCACTGTCTACTTTTAACTCTCCACGTTCAACCTAAAGGGGTGTTTTCATGAAAGTCAAAGTCATGCAGGTCGGTCCCATCGGCACAAACTGTTATATTTTAGAGGACGAAGCCACCAACAAGGCCGCCGTTATCGACCCCGGCGACGAGGGGGACCGCATCCTGTCTGTTCTAAAAGAGGACGGGGTACAGGTGGAGTATATCCTCCTGACACACGGCCACTACGACCACACTACCGCTGTTCCCGAACTGATCCGGGCCCTGCCCCAGGCGGAGGTCTATATCCACCAGGCGGACGCCAACGGGGCTGGAAGCCAGCTCTTTCCCCTGGCCGGGCAGGTAGCGGACTTGAAATACTACAACGAGGGGGATACCCTCACTCTGGGCTCTCTCACTATCCAGGTCCTCCACACCCCAGGCCACTCCAAGGGCTCCGTCACCCTCCAGGTCGGGGATGTGCTGTTTACCGGGGACACCCTGTTCTGCGGCTCCTGCGGCCGTACCGACCTGCGGGGAGGCAGCTATGAGGAGATCATGTCCTCTCTAAATCGCCTGGGGCATCTGGAAGGGGACTTCCACGTCTGCCCCGGCCATGACCAGACCTCCACTCTGGAGCGGGAGCGGCAGTACAACCCCTTCCTCCGGGAAGCCATGGGGCAATGAGGAGACTATCTTATGAAATTGGTTCTGAACGGGCATGATGAGCGGTATGTTGTAGAGCAGGGAATGCTCAATCTCTTTCCCGGCGAGCGTCCCGTCTATGAGCCCATCGGCCCTGGGGATGACAGCTGGGCCGTTGTCACCCTCCGGGAAGATGACCGCTGCCATGTCACCGTAGAGCTGTGCTTCCGCGGCAAGTCCCTGCCCTATTCCCTGGATGTTCCTCTGGTCGGCGGCGAGTTCCAGCGGGAGGGCATCCGCCGCCGGGCCATCGGCAAGTGCTTTTTTCTGGCCGCCCGTGCGCTCACCGGCCATACGCCTCCCTGGGGGATGCTTACCGGTGTCCGTCCGGTGAAACTGCCCACCCGCGCCCTGCTGTCCGGGGCCACACCCCTTCAGGCCAAGCAGGAGCTAAGGGAGGAATACTATGTCTCTCCCGACCGGGCCGCGCTGGCGGTGGACTGCGCCCAGGCCAGCATCGCCGCCCAGCGGTCGCTGAAGGAAGGGGAGGTATCCCTGTACCTCGGCATCCCCTTTTGCCCCACCCGGTGCGCCTACTGCTCCTTTGTATCCGCCGACGTGGGCCGGACATTAACATTGGTGGAGCCCTATGTGGACGCCCTGCTGAAAGAAATCGATGGGACGGCCCGTGTACTGACGGAGAGTGGCAGGACCATCCGCTCCTTCTACATGGGGGGCGGCACCCCGACTACCCTAAGCGCCCGGCAGCTGGACCGGGTCCTGACCCGCTGTGAGCAGGTCCTCCCTCTGGAGGGATGCACCGAACTTACGGTGGAGGCGGGCCGGCCGGACACGATCAACCGGGAAAAGCTGGAGGTGCTCCGGGCCCACGGTGTCGGCCGCGTCTCCATCAACCCCCAGACGCTAGAGGACCATGTGCTGGAGGCCATTGGCAGAAAGCACTCCTCGGGGGATATTCAGACTGCCTACGACCTGGCCCGCAAGGTGGGCTTCGACTGCATCAACATGGACCTGATCGCCGGCCTGCCTCTGGACTCCCTGGACGGCTTTCGCCGCTCTCTGGATGGGGTGCTGGCCATGGGGCCGGAGAATATCACCGTCCACACCCTGGCCATGAAGAAGGGCTCCGCTTTGATTCAGAGGAAAGGCGCCCTTCCCGGCGGGGAGGAGGTGGCCCAAATGCTGGACTACTCCCGCACGACCCTGTCCGGCGGCTATCTTCCCTACTACCTCTATCGGCAGAAGTACATGTCCGGCTCTCTGGAAAATGTGGGCTGGGCAAGGCCGGGCACGGAGAGCTTGTACAACATCGTCATGATGGAGGAGCTCCACACTGTCATCTCTCTGGGGGCGGGCGGCGTTACCAAGCTCATCGATCCCCAGAGCGGCCGGCTCCTCCGGCTGTCCAACCCGAAGTATCCCCAGGACTACCTGTCCGCCGGGGAAAAGTTGGCGGAGCAGCAGAGGGAGATGCTGGCGTTTTTCCGCTGACCATCTATACCGCTGGGCAGCCTGCCCAAGGGAAAGGAGTTCCAAATGGCTTATCAACTGCAGGAGATCAACCGGCGCATTCAGACTGACGTGACCGCCTTCCTGACCGAGTGCGACGAAAATTACGCCCAACGGGTGTCCTTGGCGGCAGACAAGATCCTGGGCAATCTGGAGCACAGCCCCATCGTGCTTTTGTCCGGGCCCTCCGGGTCCGGCAAGACCACCACTGCCCTGAAGATCGCCGAGGAGCTTCGGCGCCGCGGAGTCAACTCTCACGCGGTGGCCATGGACAACTACTTCAAGACCATGAACAAAAAAACCGCCCCCCGCACCCCGGAGGGAGACATCGACTATGAGTCCCCCCTGTGCCTGGACATGGAACTGCTGGATGAGCACTTTGCCGCCCTGTCCCGTGGAGAGGAGATCCTCATTCCCAAGTTCGAGTTTGCCCGCCAGATGCGCAACGACTCCCTGGGCCGCCCCCTTCGGCTAGAGAAGAACGAGATTGCCATTTTCGAGGGCATCCACGCCCTGAATGACGACATCGCCGGCCGCCACCCAGAGGCCACCAAGCTCTATATCTCCGCCCGGTCCAACGTGAACGAGGGGGCCGTCCTCCGCTTCAAGGGCACCTGGATGCGGCTGACCCGCCGGGCGGTCCGGGACTACAACTTCCGGGGCACCGGGGTAGCCGAAACTCTGGAGATGTGGGCCAATGTCCGCCGGGGAGAGAAGCTGTATATCTCCCCCTTTAAGGGCCGGGCGGATATCATCTTTGACTCCTCCCTCCCCTATGAAGTGCCGGTTATGAAAAATTACGCCATCCCCATCCTCCGCTCTGTCCCCCAAGAGAACGAGCGCCATGACGAGATGCTCCAGCTGGTGGACGCCTTTCAGCATTTCGAGGCCATTGACCCGGCCCTGGTGCCCAAGGACTCCCTGCTGCGGGAGTTCATCGGCGGTGGGAGCTACCAGTATCACTGACCTATCAAATCCATGGCGCTGTCTTGCGCGGGGAGGGGCAAAGTCTCCAGCCCCCGGCCCTGACTTCTCTTTCCGCGGTGGGCTCCAGCAAAGCTTTTATCCTATTTCCGGAGTGATCGACTTGACCGACCAGCCTATCTATAACTCCCGGGACTCCCGGTACAAGACGCCCTACGGGGCGGTCCCCTCCGGGACACAGGTCCGGTTCACCCTCCGCCCTGGAAGGGTGGAGGGCTTCTCCCGCGCCACCCTCTCCGCCCGCTTTGAAAGTCGTGGGGATCAGATTGAGTCCCTCCCGATGCTCTGGAGCGGTCTGGAGCTGGATCGGGACCTGTTTCAGGGCAGCCTGGACACTGGGGACTATGTGGGGCTGGTGTGGTACTCCTTCCTGCTGGAGCGGCTGGATGGAGGCCGCCAGGAACTGGGCCCCTATCAACTCACCGTCTATCAGGCGGAGGAGGTCCCCTCCTGGTTTGGAGAGGGGATGACCTATCAAATCTTTCCGGACCGCTTTCTCCGCTCCCGTGTCCCCGATCCCGCCGGGATGGTAGGAGGACGCTGGGTCCACCAGGATTGGGAGGAACTGCCTGAGTGGCGGCCTGACCAGCGTGGAGAGATCCGGAACCGGGACTTTTTCGGCGGCGACCTGCTGGGCGTCATGGAAAAGCTGGACTATCTGAAGGGCCTTGGAGTGGAGACCCTCTATTTTAACCCCATCTTTGAGGCATCGGAGAACCATCGTTACGGCACCGCCGACTACGACAAGATCGACCCCATGCTGGGCAGCAATCAGGACTTCTCCCGGCTGTGCGACGAGGCCCACAGGCGGGGGATGCGGGTGATGCTGGACGGGGTGTTCAACCACACCGGCTATGTCAGCCGCTACTTCAACGGGGACGGCTTCTATCCCGACGTGGGGGCCAGCCAGAGCTGGGACTCCCCCTACCGCCCCTGGTTCAATTTCATCCAGTGGCCCAAGAAGTACGAGAGCTGGTGGGGCATTTACTCCCTGCCCGCCGTCAACGAGAGCTGTCCCTCTTACCGGGACTTTATCTTCGCCGGGGAGAACAGTGTGGTCCGCCGGTGGCTCCGGGCCGGAGCGGACGGCTGGCGGCTGGATGTGGCCGACGAGCTGCCCGACGACTTCGTAGCGGGCATCCACCAGGCCGCCCGGGCAGAGAAGCCCGACGCCCTGGTCATCGGCGAGGTGTGGGAGGACGGCTCCACCAAAGTAGCTTACGGAGTACGGCGCAAGCACATTCTGGGCGGCCACTGTGACGGGCTGATGAACTACCCCCTGCGCAACGCGATCCTTGCCTTTTTCCGCGGCGGCGGAGGAGAGCACTTCGTATCGGCCATGGAGACCATTCGGGAGAATTATCCCCCCTCCGCCTTCTACTCCGCCATGAACTCCCTGGGCACCCACGACACCCCCCGCATCCTCACCCTGCTGGGGGCAGGAGGGGAGTACCGGGATCAGTCCAGAGACTGGCGGGCCCACTTCCGTTTGTCCCCTAAACAGAGGCGGCGGGGCAAGGACCTGCTCCGGGCGGCGGCCCTTCTGCTGTTCTGCTTTCCCGGCTCCCCTACCGTGTACTACGGAGACGAGGCAGGGATGGAAGGCTTTGAGGACCCCTTCAACCGCCAGACCTACCCCTGGGGCCGCGAGGACCGGGAGCTAGTGGACTGGTTTCGGGCTCTGGGCGCCCTGCGCCGGGACCACCCCGCCCTTCGACGGGGGGACATCCGGTATGTGGCCGGCCAGGGGCCTCTGCTGGCCTTCACCCGGTCGGCGGCAGGGGAGACCATCCTGTGTGCCTGCAACGCCGGGGATGGGCCCGCCGCCATGGAGCTGGGCTTTCCCAGGGAATTGACGCCCCTGCTGGGCCGGGCCCATGTGGACCCCGGGGAGGAGGGGCCCACCCTGACTATCCCCCCTCTGTCCGGCGCGGCCTTCCTGGTCCACGAAGGCTGAAAGCCTTGAGGCCCAAGGGGGCAACCACAGATTGACAACTTGTCAGGGACGGATGGTAGACCCCATTCGTCCCTTTATGCTATGTTTTTCACAGAAAAAAGTTGGGGGCCTGCGAGCCTGCCATATTCTGAACAGGGAGATGAGAACATGACCCTTGGCCAGCGTATTCAGGCGTTGCGAAAGCAGCACGGCCTGTCCCAAGAGGGCCTGGGGGAGAGGCTGGGTGTCTCCCGACAGGCTATCTCCCGCTGGGAGATGGACGGGGCGGTCCCCGAGGTGGACAAACTCATCGCCATGGCCAGGCTCTTTGGAGTTTCTTTGAACCAGCTTTTGGGGGTAGAGGAGCCAGAACAGCCGGTGTCGGAAGCAAAACAGGTGTCTCATGGCAGGCGGTCCCGCCTGCTGGCCGCCCTGTGCGCCCTCCTTTCCGTGGTTTTGGCAGTATCTCTGGGCTTCAATTTTTATTATCGCTACCGGGTCCTCATGATCCTGGACCCACCTCAAGCCCCGTCTGCCCCCGTTCAGCAGGTGTTGTATGCCGTCCGGCCTGACTACGAAACCATGACCTATGACCTAGCGCTCTCCCTGACGGAGAATGGCGGGCTTAGGGGCTATGACACCCAGGTATCCCTCTTTACAGTCCTTCCGGAACAGCCATCCTATCAGGATGGAAACACCACAGTCATCCCTGCTCCCTCTTATCACCAGGAGGAATTTCCTGTCGCCTTCCGCAACAAAACGGCCACTCTGGTCCTGGAAAACCTCCCCTTCCGCTATCATAAAGCCGCCGTCATCTCCCTAACCTACTCCAAGGGGGAACTGGAGGGGACCCACGCTCTGCTGCGGCTGGAGCCCACCGGACGGGGCATTGACTGGATCATAGAGGCGGGCAGCAGTTCCTTCGGCCAACACCCTCCCGAGATCAAAGAGGAGCCGGAACTCTTAGCGCTCCAATGACCCCACCTCCCTGGTCGGCAACGATGAGCCGGCAGTGTGCTCCGCCCAGACGACACGTTGCCGCCCTACTGAGCTTCTATAAAAGACTACAATTCTCTACAAAAGTACCTATGGAAAGAGGAAAGCATCGGTTTCTTGACAAGGTCCTCCATCTAGTATAATATTTTACTGTGACGGCAAGAGTATGCGGAACTGACCCTTGCCCGTCAAGAGGAAGACGTTACTTCTGGAGGATGAAAACATTGATTGAAAAGCAACTCCCTTACAAATATAAAGTATATGAGATCATTAAGGAGGATATCCTTTCCGGGAAGTATCAGGCTGGAGAAGAACTGAACGAGCGAGAGCTGGCCGAGACTATGGGGGTCAGCCGCACCCCTGTCCGTGAAGCGATTCAGATGCTGGAACACAACGGCTGGGTGAGTATTGAAACTTACAAAGGGGCGGTCATTCGCAGCTTTGGTAGAAAATATCTGGCTGATTTAATGAAAGTCCGTACAGCTCTGGAGTTATCCGCTGTGGAAGACGCGGCCAAAAATATTACTGACGAAACTTTCGCCGCTATTGAACAGACCTATCAGCAGCAGGTCGCAGCTATGGACTCCTCAAACAATCTGGATTTCGCCCAACTTGACCGCCTCTTTCACCAGAGCATCTATGAGCTTAGTGGCAACAATACCCTAATCGACCTGTTAGGCAACTTGAACGATATGATTTTTGTCACCGCTACCAAGGCTTTGTCCGGCGCGCCTCGGCGCCAATCTACCATTCGAGAACATGCCGCAATTTTGGAGGCGCTGCGCTGCCGGAACGCGGACCAGGCAGTCCGGGCCATGAAACTCCACATGGAGCAGACTCACTGTAATGTTCAGCATAACACCTCTATAGACTGAATCTTTTTTATATGGCAGCAGACACACGGCAGGTCAAACCCCTGTCGTGTGTTTTACTTCGTATGTTGATAGTTTTATACAAAAAAGCAAATATTCTTTCGTGAAAATCTACAATCATGCAAGAAAGGCTGCGTAATTCTTGACAAAATAATGCCCTGCGTATAAAATCTATGTTGGAATTTTGAATTTGGTATACAAAATTCAAAATTACTGTTCTCAAGTTTCTCAAAAAGGAGTTATGAGATATGAAAGTCAGTCTGATCCAGATGGATATGAAGTTCGCCTCTCCTGACGAGAATTTCGCCCACGCGGAAGAGCTGATCCGTCAGGCGGCCCAGAGCCACCCAGATGTGATCACCCTGCCGGAAACCTGGAACGTAGGCTTCTTCCCCAAGGAGAACCTGGCAGAACTCAGCGACAAGGACGGCGCCCGTGTGAAGGAGACCTTCTCCCGTCTGGCTAGTGAGCTAAACGTAAACATCGTGGCCGGCTCTGTGTCTAATGTCCGGGATGGCAAGATTTATAACACCGCCTTTGTCTTTGACCGCAAGGGAACCTGCGTCGCCGAGTACGATAAGACGCACCTGTTTTCTCCCTCCGGCGAGCATGAATACTTTCAGTCCGGAGACCATACCGTCCGGTTTGAGTTGGATGGCGTCCCCTGCGGCTTAATTATCTGCTATGATGTCCGCTTCCCGGAGCTAATCCGTACCATTACCGTCCAAGGAATCGACGTATTGTTTGTCGTGGCCCAGTGGCCCTCTCTGCGCCGCTTCCATTGGCAGGCGCTGAACCAGGCACGGGCCATCGAGAACCAGTGCTTTGTAGCCTGCACCAATTCCTGCGGCACCGCTGGAGAAACCAAGAACGCCGGCTACTCCGCCGTCTACGACCCCTGGGGCGAACTGGTCGGCGGCTGCGGCCCTAATGAGATGATTCTGACCACCGACATGGATTTGAACATCATCAAGGGGATCCGCAGCAGCATCAATGTGTATAGGGACCGCCAGCCCGGTCTTTATCAAGTCAACTGACTTCATAGATACGGAGGATTGACATGAGCAAAATCAATTTTACTCTGGAGAAGGCAAATGGCAGTGAGGCTCTCGAGCTGAACTATGAGCGTGTCTTCGCCATCGGCTATGCCGGACGCAACATGGAAAAAACCATGGAGCACATCAAGGAGCTGGAGGAGCAGCTGGGTGTTCCCGCCCCCAAGCGCATCCCCACCATCTTTCAGTGTGGCAACTACACCCTGACTCAGGAGAAGGACCTGCACTTTGTGGGCGAGAAGACCTGTGGTGAGGTGGAGTACGTCATTATCATCAAAAACGGCAAGCGTTACATTGGCGTGGGCAGTGACCACACCGACCGTGCCCTGGAGAGCGCCAGCGTTCCCAAGTCCAAGCAGGCCTGTGCCAAGCCCATTGCCGTCCAGGTCTGGGACTATGAGGATATGAAGGACCATTGGGATGGCATTAAGCTGCGCTCCTATCAGACTGTGGATGGCAAAGAGATCGCCTATCAAGACGGTACTTTGGCCGACATCCTGCCCCCCGACCTCATCCTGAAGGAGCTGGACGAGCGTGTAGGCGGCATTGACAACGTGGTCATCTTCTCTGGCACCGTGCCCCTTTTGAATGGGTTTACCTTCGGCACCAATTTCCGTTATGAGATGGTGGACGAAGTTTTGAACCGCAAGATTACTTCTGACTACAACGTAATCGCTATTTCTGAGGAGGAAAGATAAATGAAAAGAATTTTGAGTTTCGCCCTGGCCGCCGCCATGACACTTTCTCTGGCCGCCTGCGGCAGCACGAACGGCGGGAGCTCCGCCGGGAACACCTCCAGCGGCGCCAGCAACACCAACTCTGAGGGTAAATCCTACACCCTGAAGATCGCCACCACTGGTAACGAAGATCACCAGTCCACCATCGCCGCCCGCGCCTTTGCCGAGAAGGTCGAGGAGCTCTCCGGCGGCCAGATCAAGGGTGAGGTGTATCCCAACTCCTCCCTGGGCAGCGAGCGTGAGGCCGCTGAGGGCGTGCAGATGGGTTCTCTGGAGATGACTGTCGTGACCACTGACGGCACTCTGCCCAACTGGGTGCCTGAAACCCAGGTCCTGTCTATGCCCTACCTGTTTGAAACCAAGGAAGAGGCCTACTATGTGCTGGACAACTTCCTGCAGGACGAGTTTGCCCCTCTGTTCGAGGAGCAGGGCATCAAGCACCTGGCATTCTGTGAGCTGGGCTTCCGTCACTTCACTACCAACGGCAAGGAGATCAAGTCCGCCGCTGATCTGAAGGGCCAGTCCATCCGTGTTCAGGAGGCCACCATCTGGTTCGCTCTGGCCGACGCACTGGGCTTTATCGCCACCCCCATCGCTTTTAATGAGCTGTACACCGCTCTGCAGCAGGGCACCGTGGACGGCCAGGAAAACCCCATTGCCTCTATTGCCACCTCCGCTTTTGGTGAGGTCCAGAAGTATATGTGCATGGACGGCCACACCTATGGTGCCGAGAGCATCATTATGAACCTGGATCTGTACAACGGCATGACCCCTGAGCAGCAGGCCTGGGTGGACGAGGCTGCTGCCTATGCCAGAGATACCCAGCGCGCGGCCGTTGACGCTGTTGAGGCCGAGTACCTGCAGCAGATCAAGGACGGCGGCACCATCGTGTGCGAGGATCCTGACATCCAGTCCTTCAAGGATGCCACCGCTGATATGTACAAGCTGCCTGAGGTGGCTGAGCTGGTCGATCCCTCTCTGACGGAGGCTGTCATGGCCAAGGTCGCCGAGTTCAACGCCAACAAGTAAGCCTCTCCCCGGATCTATTTCGGGAATCGGCCTGCAAGACGATGTCCGGCGCAGGCAGAGCCTGCGCCGGACGTTCCTTTGTACTAAGGGAAGGAGAAAATATGAAAGTAATTGACCAAATCGTCGACTTCCTTGCACGGCTGGTCATGGGCGTCAGCGCTATCGCCGTCTTCGGCGTTACCTTTGCCCAGGTCCTCTGCCGCTATGTTTTGAAGTCCCCCCTACCCTGGAGCCAGGATATCCTCCGCCTTGCCTTTACTTATCTAGTATTTTGGGGCGCCGCCTGGTGTGTCCGCGACAAGAACCATCTGAATGTAGACGTAATCCTTACCTCTCTGCCCAATAAGGTCCAGAAGGTAGTGGAAATAATAATTAACTTGGTTCTGTGCGGCTTCTTTGTT
The DNA here is from genome assembly GCF_014287965.1 of Flintibacter hominis. NCBI lineage: Bacteria > Bacillati > Bacillota > Clostridia > Eubacteriales > Flintibacter > Flintibacter hominis. Next base: position 158,344 of record NZ_JACOPO010000005.1, read on the forward strand.
TTTTTGATTGTTATTGGCTATCAGTTCGCAATCGGCGGTATGCGCCAGACCACCTCTTATCTGCCCCTGCCCATGACCGCTTATTACGCAAGCATCCCCAGCGCTGCCGTGCTGATGTTGTACTACATGATCAAGAATATTATCGGCCAGTTCCGTAACTTTAATAAGGAGGAGGAAAAGAAATGATTTATATTCTGTTGCTCTTTGTTCTCTTCCTCATTGGTATTCCTATCTGCTTTTCCCTGGGGCTGGTTTCCCTGGGTGGCATCGTTGCCGGCGGTTATCCCCTTACCGTAGTCATCCAGCGCCTGTTTACCGGGGCTGACAGCACCGCACTGATCGCTATTCCTCTGTTCATCCTGGCTGGCGGTCTGATGGTACAGGGCGGCATTTCCAAGCGTATTGTCGACTTTGCCGATGCCCTGATTGGCCACCTGCCCAGCGGCCTGGCCTTGGTGAGTATTTTAGCCTGTATGTTCTTCGCCGCCATTACTGGTTCCGCCATTGCGGCTACCGCGGCAATCGGCGGAATTATGATGCCCATCATGGAGAAAAAGGGTTATGAAAACACCTTTTCCGCTCCTCTAATTGCCTGCGGCGGCTCCATCGGCCCCATCATCCCCCCCTCTATCCCTCTGCTGCTCTATGGCACCATGGCTGGCGTCAGCGTGGGCAAGCTGTTTATCGGCGGCTTCATCCCCGGCATCATCATGGGCGTTGGACTGATGATCCTCAGCTATTTCATCGGCAAGAAGCGCCACTATGTCGGCCGTGAGACCCGCGCCTCTATGAAGGAGATTCTTTCCACCGGTAAGGATGCCATTCTGGCTCTGATTATGCCCATTATTATCATTGGCGGTATCCTGTCCGGTGTCTTTACCGCCACCGAGTCCGGTGCCATTGCCTGCGCCTACGCCCTCATCCTGGGCATCTTCGTCTATCGTGAGCTGAAGCTGAAGGATCTCTTTGGCCTGTTCGTTGACTGTGCTAAGTCCACCGGCCAGGTGTTGCTGGTGGTGGCCTGCGCATCTCTGTTTACTTGGATCATCACTGTGGCCCAGGTACCTCAGATGGTTAGCTCCTTCCTGTCCGCTACCATTAGCAACAAGTATGTTCTGCTGCTGGTCATCAACATCGTATTGCTCATCGCCGGCACCTTTATCGACACCACCAGCGCCTTGGTCATCTTTACTCCCCTGTTCCTGCCCCTGGTTCAGTCCATGGGTATCGACCTGATTCACTTTGGCCTGGTTATGGCGGTAAACCTGACTATCGGTATGTGTACTCCTCCTCTGGGTGTGTGCCTATTTGTGGCTGGATCCATTGGCCGAGTCTCCTTGAAGGAGCAGATGAAGGACCTGCTGCCTATGCTGGGTGTGTTGCTCATTGTTCTGATCATCATTACCTATATCCCTGGTACGGTTACCTTACTGCCCAATCTAGTGGGTTAACCTTATAAAAAACTCCCGACACGTTGTGTCGGGAGTTTTTTAATGTATTTTCTCCAAATGTCGGATGAGCACCTGGGCACATAGGCCGGTAAACAGACCGGCCGCCGCGCCGGCCATGACCAGATAGGGGAGATAGGCCAAAACCGCCCAGGTCTTCATTACTCCGGCTGCCACCAGGAGCTGGCCCAGGTTGTGAAATATGGCAGCCACAGGACTGCACAGCCAGATCTGGTCTCTGGAGAGGACCCTTCTCAGCAGGCATAGGGCCAGCCAGCACAGCAGTCCGCCTCCGGCGCTGTACAACAATGTACTCATCTGTCCGGAGAACACCGCGCCCAGGAAAACCCTGGCGGACAGCACCAGCAGGGCATCACCGGGCCCCAGGACAAACATCACATACACGGTGACAATATTGGCCAGCCCCAGCTTCACTCCTGGAATCGGAAGCGGCACGGGGATCTGGGCCTCGACCATAAAAATCGTCAGGGCGATAGCGGTAAATAGGGCCAGCAGAGTAAGCCTGCGGGCCCCCCTAGCCGGTGGCCGCGTCAAGGCCGCCACCCCCTCCTGTAATCTCGATGATAAGCTGATGGGGCAGGCAGACGATGGGTACCGTACCGTCGGATATGGCGCCCTGGTCCACACAAACCTGGTCGGGACAGTTGGCCTGACTGATCCGGATACGCCCCCGCTCCACCTGTACCGTATTTGTGCCGCCCGCTCCGTCAGACAGTACAAAGGAGTAGGGCGCGGACACCTTGTCCAGCTCTATCTTTTGGAGCACCTGTCCATGCTGGGTGATAACAGCCACAGGGGCCTCGGGGCGTTCCTGCTTCAAGAACACCGCCAGGGCAGAGGCAACTACCGCTGCCCCAAGCAGGGCCAGGATGATCTTGGTATTTTTATTCATGACAGCACCTCTACCTCCCGGTCCTCATAGCCCTGCGCCAGAGTAAAACTGTCCTTTAGCCCAGAGGTAAGGGCCAAAGAGCCGTCCTCCAGAATAAAGAGGGCCTCAAACTCCAGTTCGGGGTAATCCCGCCAAAATTGTGTCCCCCGCTCCAGTCCCATAACGAACAGAGCGGTGGACAGGCCGTCACATGCAAGGCCGGAGGGGGATACTACTGTGACCGAGAGCAGACCGCTTCGGGCTGGAGCAGCGGTGGCCGGATCAATAATGTGCCAGTAACGCACTCCATCCCTCTCAAAGTACCGCTGATAGCCGCCGGAGGTGCCCATGGCCTGCCCCTCCAGCTCCAGAACGCCCAGATAGCCCTCTCCCTGGGGATCCTGGATTCCAATGCGCCAGGGAGAACCATCGGGCTTGGCTCCCAGGGCCAAAATGGTGCTCTGGCCCAGGTCCAGCAGGGCGGAGGTGATGTCTCGCTCCTGGGCTAGCTTGGCCAGACGGTCAGCCGTGTATCCCTTGGCCACAGCCCCCAGATCCAATTTCATCCCATCGGGCAGGGAGGCGCTCTCCTGGTCCAGGCTCACTCGCGTATAGTCGATATGGTCACCCAACTCCTCCAGCTCCGCCTGATTGGGTACTCGGTACTCCCCGGTGGTAAAACCCCATGCCTCCACCGCGGGGTAGGCTGTGATATCCAGCGCCCCCCCGGTGAGGGCACACAGCTCCAGAGCGGCGGAGAGCAGTTGGGCCGTGTCAGGAGAGAGGTACGCCTGTCCCGCTTCATTAAGGGCAGATATCTCGCTGTCTGGGGCAGTGACGGACAGCAGGTCCTCCAGTTCATAGACCTCCGCCACCCCCTCCTCTAGGGCCTCCCGTCCGCTCTCTCGGTCCTGCCCATGGTAGGTCAAGGTCATGACCGTATCCATGGCAAAGATTCGGCTTTCCTCCTCGACATCCTCCACCTGGCAGCCTGCCGGCAGAGAGAGGAACAGCCCCAGGACCAGGGCGGCAGTCCATATGCGCGTTTTGACCACAGAGGTCCCTCCTTTTCCTTCTCCGCTCAGGCTTTACAGAACCTCACGATACATAGCCGCCGCGTCGCTTTTCCCAACATTATCGGCCACCACCAGCACCTCTACCTTGACAACGCGCTCTCCAAAGCGGAGCTCCAGGATGTCTCCTGCTTTTACATCATAGCTGGCCTTCACTGGACGGCCGTTGGCGACCACCCGGGCATTGTCACAGGCCTCATTAGCCACGGTGCGGCGTTTGATGAGGCGGGAAACCTTCAACCATTTGTCCAATCGCATAGAATGATCTCCTTTACGGAAAACGGGGACGCTGTATACAGCGTCCCCGTTCTATTTACGGAACTTACTTGGACACAGCATCCTTCAGAGCCTTGCCGGCCTTGAAAACAGGGGTCTTGGAGGCGGGGATCTGAATGGTCTCCTTGGTCAGGGGGTTGCGGCCGACACGTTCAGCGCGGGCCTTAACCTCAAAAGATCCAAAGCCGACCAGCTGTACCTTCTCACCGTTCTTCAAAGAGTCAGTAATGGCGTCGATGGTGGCAGTAATGGCGGCCTCAGCGTCCTTCTTGGACAGCTCGGCCTTCTCAGCAACAGCAGCAATAAGTTCGGTCTTGTTCATGGTGGTTTTCTCCTCCTGTGAATTTGGGCAGCGCCAGCGCGCCGCCGCCGTGATTATACTTAAATCCCGGGGGATGTTAAGTCATCGAAGTGGAGTCGCTATCCCGCTTTGCCTGTGCCCAGAACCGCTCCAAATCAGATAGCTCCATCTGGGTCATCGGCTGCCCGACCAGCTCTTCTGTCCGGCGGAAGCGCCGGATAAATTTTTCACAGGCCGCGTGGAGTGCCAGCTCGCTGTCCAGTCCCAGAAACCGGCCGACCTTGACTGCAGCGAACAGCAGATCGCCCAGCTCCTCCTCCACGTTGGAGCCCTGGGCCGCGGCCGTCTTCAATTCTCCCAGCTCCTCGGACAGCTTGTCCAGCGCCGGACTGATATCCGGCCAGTCGAATCCCGCCTTTTTGGCCTTGTCCTGAATTTTCTCCGCCCGCATCAGCGCTGGCAGAGAACGGGCCACACCATCCAGAGAATCAGCGGCGGTCTTCTGTCCTTTCTCCTCCCGCTTCTGCTTCTCCCAGGCGGTAAGAGCGCCGTCCGCATCCCCGGCCTCTACAGTGCCAAAGACATGGGGGTGGCGGAATACCAGCTTCTTGCAGATGCCGTCCACCACATCGTCAAAGGTAAACAGCCCCTCCTCCTGGGCCATGCGGGAATGAAACACCACCTGAAGCAGTACGTCGCCCAGCTCTTCCTTCAGGTTGGCTGTGTCCCGGTTATCGATGGCTTCGGCCACCTCATAGGCCTCCTCCAGCATATTGCGCCGGATGGACTGGTGGGTCTGCTCTCTGTCCCAGGGGCACCCCTCCGGAGCGCGGAGCAGCTCCATGATGCGGAGAAGGTCCTCCATGGAATAGTGGTCCATACACTGAAAATTTACCACAATTTCGCTTCCTTATCAAGTCATTTTATATATTTTCAAGTTTTTCAGGAAAAATACCTAAAATCTTTGAAATAATGCCACATTATGGAATTTGCGCTTACAGCCGGAGCAACCGGGCCAGCTTATCCCCCTTGGGCATCAGGGACAGGTCCTCCCGTGAGATGGCCCGCAGGGCCACCACCAGCACCAGATAGACCACCATAGCCACTCCGATAGCCGCCAAGGTGGCCACAGCGTTGCCCATCCTGCTGAGGACCGCCTCCGTCCCCCCCTCGGGGACCGCACTGAGCAACCGGGCCAGCACACGGTAGACTACCCATGCGGCTCCGCCCATCAGAGCGGAAGCTGCCAGCGGTTTAACAAAAATAGGCAGATACCGGGGCCTCTTGGGGATGACCCGGGAAATAATAAGCAAGTCCAGCGCCAGGCATAGGCCGAAGCACAGAATATTACCCGCCGGTGCGCCGAAGATACCGACTTCGGGCCGGACCACCAGGTTATAGTTGGTCACGATCTTCAGCACCCCACCCAGCACCATGACCAACACGGGCAGGTTGACAAACCCATGGGCCTGGAGGATGGAGTTGCACACCAGCATCATACACACAAAGACAGTAGCCAGGCCCAGAGTGGACAGCAGGGGACCAGCCAGATCCGGGTTGAGCTTGGTAAAAAGCAGCCGCATGATAGGCTGGCCCATGACGAACAGGCCCACTCCCATTGGGAAAGCCAAAAGGGCGGTGATGCGTAGAGCGGAGCCAGTGATCTTGGCGCTTCCCCGGCGGTCCCGGCGGGCCAGCGCGCCAGAAACGGCTGGGATGACCGAGGCAGTGATGGCAGCCATAAGGGAAGTAGGCAAATTATAGATATTCAGCGCCCCGCCATAATTCCCGTAGAGGGTCCGGCTCACATCCTGCACCGCGTCGCTCAGGGCTTGGGCAGCGGCCGGCGGGGCCTCCAGGGCCATCTGCTGGGTCAAAGAGGCCATGTTAGCGGCGGCCCCAGCAGCCAGAGTTTCCTTCCATGTGTTCAGTGCGTTCTCCAGGGCGCCAAAGTCCACAAAGTCGGCATACAGCGCCCAACTGGCGGGGTCCTCCACCAGTGCCCGCTGAAGCTGCCCCTGGACCAGCGAGGAGTCGATGACCGTAACGATGCCCACCATAGAGGAGCTGAGGGTGATTGGAATGGCGATGCGCAGGATATCCTTCAAAATACTGCCCGCGCCGTCTGGCACATCTCGGGACAGCCGGGGCTCACGGGCCCGGCCAAAGCCGTAGCTGAGCAGCATATAGGCCAGGGCCACCACAGTACCCACCGTCACGCCGGTAATAGCGCCGGCAGCGGCCACATGGGCGGGCTGCCCCGCCTGAATCAGCCAGTAGGCCAGGGACAGGCCGATGACCAGCTTGCAAAGGGCCTCAATGATCTGGGAGATGGAGGTGGGGGCCATGTCGCTGTGTCCCTGGGAATACCCCCGGAAGGCGGCCAGACAGCCCACGCACACTACGGCGGGAGCCAGCGCCTTGATGCCGGCGGCGGCCTTGGTGTCGTTCATCATGGCGGCCAGCGTATCGGCCTTGAAATACATCACTAAAAAGGAGATCAGACCCAGGGACAAAAACAGGAGCATCGATACCCGAAAGGTCTTGCGCATCTGATTGTGGCGACCCAGGGCACTGGCCTCGCTGACCAGCTTGGACACGGCCACAGGCAGGCCGGCAGTGGAGATGGTCAGCAGGACCGCATAGATATTATAGGCGTTGGTAAAGTCGGTGTTCCCCTGCTCCCCAATGATATTGACCAGGGGGATCTTGTAGAACATACCGATGAGCTTGACCACCAGGATGCCCACAGCCAGGATGGCCGCTCCGCCAAAAAAGGTATTTTGTTTCTGACCGCTGATCCGGCGGGGGGCGGTATCTCGTTGGGACATAGGCAGCCTCCTTTATGCTGGGCACAGAGAGGGGAGAGAGCTCCGCTTTCCCACCTCTCCGTGGGTATCGCTTCATATGCCAAAGATTCGGGGCAGGGCGTAGCCCTCCACCTCGGCCCGGATCTTCTCCAGATCCAGGGTGAAAAATTCCCCCTTCTCATATATGACCTTCCCCCTGGCCATATTCATGACCACGTTGGAACCTCGGGCAGAAAAGGCCAAGTTTTCCACCGCGTCGTGACAGGGGAACAGGTTGGGGGCGGAAAAGTCCACCAGGATCAGGTCGGCCGTCTTGCCGGGGGCGATGACTCCGGTATCCAGGCCCAGGGCCCTGGCCCCATTGACCGTGGCCATCTCCAGGGCCTGTTGGGCCGTGACCGCCTCCGGGTCCAGGCCGACTCCCTTGTGGATGAGGGCGGCCAGCTTGATCTCCTCAAACAGGTCGTGACTGTTGTTGGAGGCCACCCCGTCGGTCCCCAGGGCCACGTTGACCCCGGCCTTTAGCATCTGGGGAACTCGGGCCACGCCGGAGGCCAGCTTCAAATTGGAGACCGGGTTGTGGACGGCGGTGATGTGTTTCTGGGCCATGATGTCCATATCCTGGTCAGACACCCAGACACAGTGGGCGGCGATACCCCCCCGCTCCCACACTCCGTATTGGTCCAGGAGGGCGACGGGGGTTTTCCCATATTTCTTCCAGCAGTTCTCATGCTCTGACTGGGTCTCAGAGATGTGGACCTGCATCCCTAAGCCATGCCTCCGGGCAAAGTCAGCCGTCCACTCCCACAGTGAGGGACAGGAGGTATACTCCGCGTGAATGGATGCGTCCACTAGGATCTGCCCCTCACCGGCGCCATGCCACTCCTCCACCAGCCGAAGCTGGTTTTGGCAGTCGCCGCACTTGTCAGGAGAAAAGTCCTCCGGCGCGCCAAAATAGACCCCGCCGCAGGACAGATTGGCGGAGATGCCCGCCTCCAGCACAGTTTTGGCGATGGCGTCGGTGTACATATACATATCCGCGATACAGGTAGTGCCGCTAGCAATCATCTCGGCCAGCCCCAGAGCGGTGCCCGCGGCAACGCATCGGGCATCCAGCTTGTCCTCGGCCGGGAAGATATAGTCGTTCAGCCAGTGGTACAGGTCGTGTCCGCCGCCGTATCCCCGCAGGAGGGCCATGGCCACGTGAGTGTGGGCGTTGACCAGGCCGGGCATGAGCACCTTGCCAGTCCCGTCAATGACCCGGTCAAACTCCCCCTGGGGGCGGGCAGTACCCACCGAGGAGATTTTTGTGCCCTCCACCGCTACAAAGGCGTCTTTCAGGACCGGCTGGGCCGAGTCCATGGTCACAGCGGTGACATGTTCCAACAACAGTGACATATCAGATCCCTCTCAGTATCGCTCTGGCCCAGTCCAGATCCTTCCGGCGGACATAGAGCTTATATTCCACCCAGGCCCCGTCGTTCATACCGAAGGTGCCGGTGCGGCCCCGGCTGCTGCCGCCGCACAGCCCCTCCCACATAGTGGGGCTGGTCAGATCCTTGCTCCGGTAGATATAGTCGAGCCCCGCCCCCTCCAGGGTGTCGCGCACCTGGTTAAAGCGGCTGAGGTCATAGGTCAGGAACAGCTCTGCGCGGTTGAAGATCGTAATCATGGACAAAGCCACCTTTCATCGCCGGGCAAAGAGATCACATCTTCCTCAGACACGCCCGCACCAGACCGGAGAACTTTTCACGGGCCGCCTCGCCGGCCTCCAGCACCTCCTGCTCGCTGAGAGGCTGGTCCAGGATGCCGGCAGCCATATTGGACAGCAGAGTCAGGCCCAGCACCTCCATGCCACAGTGGCCGGCCACGATGACCTCCGGCGCGGTGGACATGCCCACGGCGTCGCCCCCCAGGACGCGGGCGGCCCGGACCTCTGCCGGGGTCTCATACTGAGGCCCGTAGCAGTAGAAGTAGACCCCCTCCCGCAGAGGAATGCCCAGCTCCTGGGCCGTCTGGCGGGCCAGCTCCCGGAGGCGGGGGGTGTACAGATGGGAGGCGTCGGGGAATCGGACCCCGAACTCGGGCAGATTTTCCCCCCGGAGGGGAGACTCGGAAAACATCTTGATGTGGTCGGTAATGAGCATCAGGTCCCCGGCCTGCCAGCTGGTGTTGACGCATCCGGCGGCATTGGTGGCGATCAGGGTGTCACACCCCAGCAGGCGCAGCACCCGGACGGCGTAGGACACCTCCTCATAGGAGTAGCCCTCGTAGTGGTGCGTTCGGCCCTGCATGACCGCCACCCGCTGCCCCTCCAGAGTGCCGAAGACCAGCCGCCCCTTGTGTCCCGGCGCGGTGGATGCCTTAAAGTTGGGAATATCCAAGTAGTCGATGGCGACGGCACCCTCCACCTCGTCCCCCATATAGCCTAGACCGGAGCCCAACACCATGGCCACCTTGGGGATAAAGTCTCCAAGGCGGTCCCGGATCGCTTTGGCGCTGGCCCGGTATTGCTCCATCGTATAGCCCATGGCCCCCTCCTTACAGAGAGGCGCCGCAGCTGCGGCAGAACTTGTCCCCTTTACCGCAGGGCGCGCCGCAGGTGGGGCAGCTGCGGGACTGGCGCAGGTCGGCGATGCGGGATTTGACCTCCTCCACCTTGGCCGCGGTCTCATCGGCCTCGGCCAGCAGCTCTGTCACCGGGTCTCCCTCAGGGGTCTGGCCCCTGTGGGTGTCATACATCACCTGGCCCAGTCGGCGCAGGATGTCGTTGAAATCTCCGTTCAGATCAAAGAGCTGGACATTCAGCTTGGCCACGTCCACCATCTGGCCCGCCTTCTTACCCGCCACCCTGGCGGTGTCGGCGGCGGCGTCGGCGGCCACAGAGGCAGTGCCGCGGATCTTATCCAGCAGTTCCTTCACCTTGTCGTCCATACTATGCGCTCCTTTCCCGCATCTGTATTTCAGTTTCGTCAGAGGGGAGGAGACCACTCTCCACCCGTGACAGTTCCCTGTTATTTTACACCAATCCCCCTGTGATTGCAACAAATCCCTGTGCAGCCGGCGGTTTTCCGTAAAAAATAGCCCGCCCGCGCCGGGCGCGGACGGGCTGAAGCCGATATTCCGTTACAGGGGACCGATCTTGGAAGGGGGCCACAGGCCGCACACCACCTTGCCCAGCACATAATCCTCGTCGATGGCGCCCAGCCGGGCATCCCGGCTGTCGGTAGACTTGTTCCGGTTATCTCCCATCACAAAGATAGAGCCCTCAGGCACCTCCCAGTGGGTCTGAACTCCCGTGGAGTCGTAGGCGGAGGGGGTATAGGGCACCCCCATAGGCTCTCTGATATAGGGCTCGTCCAGAGCCACCCCGTCCACATAGACCGTACTGGTGCCATAGTCGATATCCACGGTCTGACCGCCGGTGGCGATGACCCGCTTGACGATGGCCTTGCCCCCTAAAAACTCAGCCGTGGTCTTGTTGACAACCACGATATCCCCCTGCTGGGGCTGGTAGCCCAGGGACCAGACCAGCATCATCTCCCCGTGCTGCAGGGTGTTGTTCATAGACTCTCCATCCACCCGGGTCAGACGGCCCAAGCAGGTAAACAGCAGCACCGCGGCCAGGACACAGCCCATCAGCATCTGGAGCCACTCATACAGCTCCGACCCCAGAGGCCGCACCTCCTGGGGCTCCTCGTCCTTCTGGTCCAGGAACTGATCCATCTCTTCTGACAAAGGGTATCCCTCCTTCTGTATCACCGTGAAGCCCTGCTATTATAGCCGCTTTTCCATCCAAATTCAACTTATAATTCCAACCGGGTAACCGCAGACGTCCCCTCCAGGGCAGCCCCTTCCCGGCGCTGGCAGGTAAAGAGGAGGACCTGCTGCTCACGGGCCAGCTCCTTCAGCAGCTCCAGCGCCAGGACCATCCGCCTGTCGTCAAAGGCGGCCAAGGCGTCGTCCAGCAGGATGGGGGGCTTCTCAGGCAGACATAGGCCGCACACCGCCAGCCGCACCGACAGGTACAGTTGGTCCGCGGTCCCTCGGGACAGGAACAGCGCGTTTCTAGGCGACACATCTTCTATCCGGGCGGCAGCACCCTCCAGCTCCCGGTTCAGTGCCACCGACTGGTACCGCTGCCCGGTGAGCCGGGCCAGATACTGGCCGGACAGCCGGTTCAGCTCCGGGGAGAATCGCTGCTGGAGCTGGGCGTTGGCCTCTTTCAGTGCCTCCAGCGCAACAGCCAGGGCACGATATTCCTCCTGTCGGCGGTCTAGTTGTGCTGCCAACTCCTCCCGACGGGCAGCCAGGGCCGCCGGATCGCCCACCGCCTTCCGCTGTCCCAGGGCCTGATTCAGGTCCTGGTCAGTCTGGGCCAGCCGGCGCTCCGTCTCCGCCAGGGCCCGCTCTGTTTCCTCCGGTGTCCGGGCGGGGGGCTCCGCCTCTCCAACGGGTTCAGGCAGCCCGCCTCCCTGGGCCTCTAAGTCATCCAGACGGCGGCGGCGCTCCTCCACCCGCTCCCGCGCCAGGGACAGCTCGTGGTCCAGATTCAGCCCTCTGGACAGGGCGGCGGAGCAGCCGAACAGGTCGGTGACCTGGGGGGAGAAAGTGTGGACAAAGTCCAACAGGTCCGTCCGGCTGTTGTCCCGGCGGGCCTGCCGGTCGCTCAACGTTCCCCGGATGGTCCGAACCTGGCGGGCCGCCTCTTCCGCCGCCTGGCACCGCCGCCGGTAGTCCTGGGCCAGTTCCTCCAGCTCCTGGGGGGACTGCACCCGGTACCGCTCCAGCAGCTTGGCGCACCGGTCCTCCCAGGCCCGTCGGCCGGTGTGGTTGACAAACCCCGCCATCAAGGTGAGCAGAAAGATGAAGCCCCCGGCGTAGAGGGGATAGGACAGCAGTTGTCCCTCCCGGACCCCGCCGACCACACCGGCAATCAGGGCAAACAGCAGGCCCAGAGCAGGGAACAGCTTGGACGCCATCCCCTTGACCCGCGCGGTGGCCAGACCGGTGTTGTAGTCGGACAGGGCCTTCTGGACGGCCTGGACCCCCTCCTCCCAGGTCATGCCAGGAAAGCGGTCGTCCTGGGCCGCGATCTGTGCCTGGACATAGACCTCCTCCGCCTCCTTCCGGGCCGCCTCGCCCTGGCGCAGTTCCTCGTCCAGCACCTTCAAATATTGCAGCTCTCCCTGTGCCTTCTTCAGCAGGTCCTTGTCGGGCAGCGGGCCGTATTTGGCCGTCTCCCCCTCCAGGGTGGCCAGTTGGCTCCTGGCCGCCTCAAGCTCCTCCCTGGCCTGGGCAAAGCGCCGGTCCAGCTCTCGCTGGGCCAATCGGCGGTGGGTCGCCCGCTCGGCGGCCAGCAGGTCTCTACGGGCGGACAGGGCGGTCCGCTCCCCCTCCAGCAGGGCGATGCGGCCGGACAGCTCCTCCAACTGCTCCAGGGCCTGGTCCACCTCCCGCAGCTCTCCCTCCAGCCTGGGGATCAGCCCCACGCTTCGGTTGACCTTTCGGCGGTTGAGCCACTCCCGCAGCCTCCCCTCGGTCTGGGAGTAGGACACGTCCTCCTCCCCGGAGGACACCAGCGCGGCAATACGCCGCTCCAGCTCCGGGGCCGCTGTAACCGCCAGATCTCCACCCGATCCAATGAAGGCCGACCGCTCAAAGACCTCCCGTCCCACACCGGTGAGCAGCTCGCCGCAGTTGGCGGCAGTCAGGCCGGGGACCGCCTCCTCCGTCCCGGTGTAGACGGCGGAAAAGGCCCCGAAGGGAGCGCTGCCCTTGGGACCCCGGCGGAGGGTGATGTCCCGGCCCTGCCACTCCAGGTCCATAGTCCCCTCCATGGGGGCGCCGGACCAGGGCTGATACCGGTTCTTGTCCGCCAAATACCCCTTTTTATCCCGGTCCCGGGTATCGATGCCATAGAGCATAGCCTTCCAAAAGGCGGCCCAGGTGGATTTGCCCCCCTCGTTGGGGGCATAGATCAGATTTAAGCCATCCCCCAGCTCCAGCCGGGCGTGGTCCAGCTTGCCGAAAGTGGCCGTCATGGATCTTATCTTCATAGGGACACATCCTCCCCGCCCTCCAGGGCGGCCAGGCCGAACCGGGCGGCCATCTGATAGGTCCGCTCCTCCGGCTCCTCTTGACATTTTGTCCACATGGCCCGGAGAAAGAGGCCAGTCAGGGTGTCCTCCTCCCGCCGTTTCCACAGGTCTGTGGGCAGTCTTGTCTGGTCCCGGAGGGTCAGGCCGTAAAACCGGGGAGCCAGTTCCCGCTCCAGCGCCGGCAGATTTGGGCTCTCTCCCTCGCCGGTGAGCACAATGCGGTAAATGTGCTCGCTGGTGTCCTGGGGCAGGGCGGCCAGTACGGCCTCCAGCGGTTCCTTTCCCGTAACATCCACCGGCAGAATCTCATACTGGCGGCGGCCCAGGGGGAGGAGCTGGGCCTGGGCCCGGCCCTCCTCCAGCTCTACATAGAGCACGCCCTTCTGTCCCAGCTCGTCAAAGCCGCGGCCCTCCGGGCAGCCGGGATAGGCCCAGAAGGTCCGGCCCGCCCGCCGCAGGCCGCTCCCCTGGTGGATATGGCCCAGGGCCAGGTAGTCCAGGCCGCTGGTCTCGATCTCGGCGGGGGAGAGGGGCCCATACTCGCTCTGGGGCGCCGTGTCGCCGTGGACGCACATGATCTGCACACCCTTCCCCTCTGGGGCCCGGAAGCCGGCCAGCGGGCTGTCTGTCTGGCGGCTGTCATAAAAGGCCCGGCCCCAGACCGTGCAGCCCAACTGGGGCAGCTCTACCGCCTCCATCTGTGGGGAGGAGAAAATATGGACGTTTTCCGGCCAGTCCAGGGTGGCGTACACCGACCGGGGGGACCAGAAATCGTGGTTTCCCGGAGAGAGGAACACCGGGCAGGGGATGTCCCCCAGGGCCCGGGCCAGGGCCTGGGCCGTCTCCTGAAAGACCCGCTCCGAGTCCAGCAGATCTCCGGCCAGCAGCACCAGGTCGGCCGCCCTCTCCCGTGCCGCCTGGGCCATGCGGCCCAGCAGCTCCCTCTGCTCTCCCCGCCGCCGTGCCGCCTGGTCCGGGGAGAGGCCAGAAAAGGGGCTGTCCAGGTGGAAGTCAGCCCCATGGATTATTCTAATCATGATTATTCCTCCAGGTCCGCCCGGCGGACCTCCACGCACCGCTTCTTCTCCGTGTCGATGGTAAACAGGCAGGCGTTGAGCTTGCAGTTCCCCTCCGCCTCCTCATACCGCCGGGGCAGTCCTCCCAGGAACAGATTGATGGAGTGCTCCGGCCGTATGCCCAGCACGGACCGCTTGGGACCTGTCATTCCAAGGTCGGTGACAAAGCCCGTGCCCTTGGGCAGGATCTGGCAGTCGGCGGTGGGCACATGGGTGTGGGTGCCCCAGACGGCCTGGACCCTCCCATCCAGATACCAGGCCATGGCCCCCTTCTCGCTGGTGGCCTCGGCGTGGAAGTCTACCAGGGCCAGGTCGTAGTCCTGCCCCCGGAGGAGGAAATTGGTGGCCTTAAAGGGGCTGTCCAGGTTGGGGTTCAGCTCCACCCGGCCCATCAGGTTCAGGACAGCGACGCGCTGGCCCTGGCACTGGTATATCCCCATTCCCCGGCCCGGCACCCGGCCGGCGTAGTTGGCCGGACGGAGGATATGGGGGTCCTTGTCCAAAAATTCGCCGATCTGGATACGGTTCCAGGTGTGGTTGCCCAGGGTGATAACGTCGGCCCCCGCCTCCAGCATCCGCCGGGCCTGGGCGGGGGTGATGCCCACACCAGAGGCGTTCTCCCCATTGACCACGGCAAAGTGGGCCCCGGTGTCCTCCCGCAGCTCCCGCAGCCGGCGGGCCAGGATATCCTGGCCTCCCTCGCCCACCACATCCCCCACGGCCAGTATCTTCAACAGCATAACAAAGCCCCTCCTCCAAGTTGGTACCACTTCTATTCAAATGGATTATACCGTATCCCAGGCCGGTCCGCAACCACCGGAGGCAAAAGAAAGCGCCGCCCATGGAGGTCATGGGCGGCACGGAGGGCCTGATTGCGGGGCGGAGGGGCAAATCAATAGGCCAGCTTCTCCTCCAGCCAGCCCTTCAGCCCGCTGATGGGAACACGGACCTGCGCTCCCACACAAAGCTCGCTTTGTGTGGGGCCCCAAGGCAATTAAAATCCTCGGACGGAATGGATCCGCCCTCCGGAAATTCTCCCTGCGGTCGAATTTTTAAACCGCCGCTTCAGCAGGCGGCATGGAGCAGGTGGCGGCCGTCTGCTTAATAGGCCAGCTTCTCCTCCAGCCAGCCCTTCAGCTCGCTGATGGGAACACGGACCTGCTCCATGGTGTCCCGGTCCCGGATGGTAACGGCGTTGTCCGCCTCATCGGTGTCGCTGCCCACGGTCTGGAAGTCCACAGTGATGCAGTAGGGGGTGCCGATCTCGTCCTGCCGGCGGTAACGCTTGCCGATGGAGCCGGCGTCGTCGTAGTCCACCATGAAATACTTGGACAGCTCGGCCTGGATCTCCCGGCCCTTGTCGGCCAGCTTCTTGGACAGGGGAAGCACGGCGCACTTGAAGGGGGCCAGGGCAGGGTGGAGGCGCAGGACAGTGCGGACATCGTTCTTCTCGGCATCCACCACCTCCTCGTCATAGGCGTCCACCAGGAAGGCCAGTGTCACCCGGTCGGCGCCCAGGGAGGGCTCCACCACATAGGGGATATAGTGCTCGTTCTTCTCCTGGTCGAAGTAGGTCATGTCCTTGCCGGAGGTGTTCTGGTGGGCGGTCAGGTCGAAGTTGGTCCGGCTGGCCACGCCCCACAGCTCGCCCCAGCCGAAGGGGAATACGAACTCAAAGTCAGTGGTGGCGTTGGAGTAGTGGGACAGCTCCTCCGGGTCGTGGTCCCGCAGGCGTAAATTCTCATCCCTCATGCCCAGGTTCAACAGCCACTGATGGCAGAAGTCCTTCCAGTAGGCGAACCATTCCAGCTCGGTGCCGGGGGTGCAGAAGAACTCCAGCTCCATCTGCTCAAATTCACGGGTACGGAAGGTGAAGTTTCCGGGGGTGATCTCGTTGCGGAAGGACTTGCCCACCTGGCACACGCCGAAGGGCAGCTTCCGGCGGGTGGTGCGCTGGACGTTCTGGAAGTTGACAAAGATGCCCTGGGCGGTTTCGGGGCGGAGGTAGACGGTGTTTTTTGCGTCCTCGGTAACACCCTGGAAGGTCTTGAACATCAGGTTAAACTGGCGGATGTCGGTCCAGTTGTGCTTGCCGCAGGAGGGGCAGGGGATGTTGTGCTCCTCCACAAACTCCTTCATCTGGGCCTGGCTCATGGCGTCCACGCTGTGGCCCAGGTCAAAGCTGTTCTCCTGGCACCAATCCTCGATGACCTTGTCGGCGCGGAAGCGTTCCTTACACTCCTTGCAGTCCATCAGGGGGTCGGAGAAGCCGCCCACGTGGCCGGAGGCCACCCACACCTGGGGATTCATCAAAATGGCGGCGTCCAGGCCCACGTTGTAGGGGTTCTCCTGAACGAACTTCTTCCACCATGCCTTTTTCACATTGTTTTTCAGCTCCACACCCAGGGGGCCGTAGTCCCAGGTGTTGGCCAGTCCGCCGTAGATCTCGCTGCCGGAGAAAATGAAGCCCCGGCCCTTACACAGGTTGACGATCTTCTCCATGGTCTTTTCGGTGTTTTTCATGATGCTTGCTCCTTTTTCTTTGTTTTTTCGTTGAGAAGAAGACGGTAGGGCGGGGGCTTGCCCCCGCCCCCGGCACAGGACATGAACCGATAGAACGGCGGGGGCAAGCCCCCGCCCTACCAGGATCATGGGTTCTTCTCATGGCCCAGAGCAAAAAAAGCGCCCCGAGCCCTTTGGGCTCAGGGCGAATATGTTACAAATATCCGCGGTTCCACCTGAATTCGTGTCTGGCTGACACGCGCTTCGTTCCCGGTAACGGCGGGGGGACCGGCGGGCCATTTCCTGCCCGCGCTCCAGAGGCGCCTTCCCTTCGCGGCTTTGGAGGATTTTCACCAGCCATCCTCTCTCTGAAGCCCCGCCGCTGGGTACTATTCTCTGTCCTTGCTTTGAAGCGTATTGTATGACAGTTTTTCCCCGTTGTCAAGGGAATTTACGGTTTTTTCGCCCCGTCAGCCCCGTTTTTTTCCATCCGCTCCAGATGGGCCTTCAGGAGCAGATTGATATAGCTGGACAAAGAGCGGTCCTCTCTTTCAGCCAGACGCTTTGTCTGCTCCAGTATTGGGTCATCTAATGTAATTGTCACAGATTTTTTTAATGGCTTCATCGTACCACCTCATTGTGGAGATAATACTATTATTTATGGTAAAGTACGATTAATTCATGTTGATTAATGTCAAATAATGTAGTATCATGTCTATCAAGAGGTGATGCATATGTATTCCAATGATTTTGAAGCCGCCTTCTCCTGCTTTTTAGAGCGGAGGGACTATGACGAGGCGGCGAACCAGATGTTCACCCTGGCCCGTCTGGCCTTTGCCGCTGGATGGCAGGCGGCGGGGGGGACCCCGCCTCAGGAGGAGCCCATCTTTACCCTCCTCCGCGGCGGCGCGGAAGATGGACAGCGTGAAGCGGCCTCTCAGCCGGAAATCGGTTGAGAGGCCGCTTATTTCACACCGGACAAGTCCGGCTCTCTTCATTTGATCTCATAGTCTCGGCCGAACTGGAGCTCACCGAAGTTAATGCGGCTGCCCCGGACTGGGGGCAGATCCTCCTCATCTTCGTCCTCCGCCTCGCCGCCCGACACGGGGCCAAACTCGGCGGTATCCTCCAGATCCTCAGGCTCCTCCTCCGCCTCCTGGCGGGCCTTCAAATTCTCCGCCGTGGCCTCCAGCATGGCCTGGTTCAGCAATCGCTGAACATTGTCGTCTATCTCGGACACCGTTTCCTCCACCGGATCAGGGGCCGGCTGGGGCTGGGCGTCGGGACACATCTCGCCCAGCTGGTCCAAAAATTCCTCCTGCTTGGCGTGGATGGCCCGCAGCTTATCCACAAAGGCGGCGGTGGCGTTCTTGGCCTGCTGAAGCCGGAACTCCTCCGCCTCCACCTCCTTGGTAATGCTCTCCATACGCTGGCGCGCTTCGCCCTCCGCCTCGTGGATCAGGGCGGCACGCTTCTGCTCCGCCTCCCGGACCAGATCATCCGCCCGGCGCTGGGCAATCATAAAGGCCTGCCGCATGGCGTCCTCGGTGGCCCGGTACTCCTCCACCTTGTCGGCCAACACCTTCATCTTGCTTTTCAGCACGGCGTTCTCGCTGTACAGGGCGGAGTAATCCGCCGTCAGAATATCCAAAAATTCGTCCACCTGGGACATATTGTAGCCGTTGAAGGTGGCCTTTTGAAAGGCGCGCTCAGACACTTCCTGGGGCGTAAGCATAGTGTGATCCCTCCTAAAATCTTTCTACTGCCAAAAGGGAAGCGGGCCGACGGGTATGCCGGCCCTTCCAATTTACGGCGCTTGCCGCGCCGCCCCATCCGTGACGGGGCTTGGGCGGCGATCTCAGAAATATAGCCCGTTGTTCTCCAGTTCGTCGATCAGGTCGCCCAGGATATCCACGTTGTAAGGGGTGATGATATAGGTGGAGATGGCCACCTTTTTGATCTTGCCCTCGTTGGCGTAGGCCACGCCGGACAGGAAGTCCAGCAGGCGGCGGGCGATCTCCTTGTTGGTGGACTCCAGGTTCAGCACCACCGTTCGCTTCTCCCGCAGATGGTCGGCGATGGCGGAGGCGTCCTCAAACTTCTCCGGTTTGACCAGCACCACCTGGAGCTGGGTCGCCGCCCGGATGTTGACCACCTTGTTGCTCCGGCGCTCCTCCTCCTGGGAGGAGCCGTACAGGGTGTCCACATTCCGGGAGGACCGCTCCAACCGCTCGGGCCGCTCCCGGCGCTCTGCCCGTGGGGCGGGGGCGTCGAAGTCGTCAAAGCCATCAAAGTCGTCGTCGGGCTCCTCGTCCTCATAGGGGTGGGCCAAACGCTTAAATTCGTCAAAAAGTCCCATCACACGTTCCTCTTTTCTTCAGCGCGTCATTTGTGTATGTCCGTCCGGGGCGTGCCCATGGGAGGCCGGGGCCCAAACAGGGCGGTGCCCACCCGGACAAGAGTAGATCCCTCGGCGATGGCGTCGGCGTAGTCGCCGCTCATCCCCATGGACAGACAGTCTATACTAGCTTGATTATCCGACATTTTCTCCTTTATGTCAACAAAAAGCTGTCGCATGGCCTGAAAATATGGCCGGTTGGAACCAATTTCCAGCGAGACCGGAGGAATAGCCATCAGGCCCCGGAGCCGGACATGGGGAAGCTGGGCCGTCAGCCGGGCCAGCTCCTCCGCCTCCTGGGGGGAGCAGCCTCCCTTGCTCTCCTCGCCGGCGATATTGACCTCCAGCAAGATGTCCTGGACGATGCCCAACTTCTCCGCCTGGCTGTGGATGGCCCGGAGTAGGCGCTCCGAGTCCACCGAATGGATGAGCTCCACCTTTCCCACCACCTGCTTGACCTTGTTGGTCTGGAGGTGGCCGATAAAGTGGACCCCGGCCCCCTCATAGGCCCCGGCCTCCAGGTGGGCGGTCAGCTCTTGAACCCGGTTTTCCCCGCACACCTGGACCCCGGCGGCAATGGCCGCCCGGATGGTTTCGTCCGTCTGTACCTTGGTGGCGGCGCACAGGGTGATCTCACCCGGCGTCCGGCCGGCGTCAGCCGCCGCCTGGGCGATTTTTGCCCGCACCGCCTGAATATTTTGTGCCAGCTCCATAAAATATGACCTTCTCTCTATCTCAAGGGATCTTCCCCTTTTAATCCTCTCTAGAATTGAAGCAGTTGGCCGTCAAACAGTCCGATGGCCTGGGTGATGACCTCGTCCCCGGCCCGCAGGGCATCGCTGCTGGTGGAAGTAGGCTTGACCACATAGTAGTCGCCGCCCTCCGTCACCACCTGGATGCCCTTAAACTCCGCCCGGCCGGCCACCAGCACATAGACGCCCAGCTTGCTGACCTCCCGCTCCTCGCCGGTCTCCTCATCTTTCTGGGTAGATTTTATCATACGGACTGCCTCCTTGGGCACCCGCAGGCCGGAGAAGCTCTCAAAAATCAGCTCTGCCGTCTGATGGCGCAGCAGAGTGGTACGGGCCAGATACCGGTCCGAGGAAAAGACCACCAGGGTCACCTCTCCCTCTGTGGGACCCACCTGCTCCACCCGCATGTCCACGTCCTGGGAGAAGTCCCCGGTAAACCGGAGGAGGGCCGTTCCCCCCTCCCGCAGCCGCTCCGCCGCCTCGTTGGGCAGGCTGGCGGCAAAGTACCACCGGTCGGAGGTGATAAGCTTGCCCACCGCGCCTTCGTCGGCGCTCTGGCTGTCCATCATGGCGGCCAGGGAGGAGGGGGTGAGCTGGAACACCGTTTCCGGAGTCAGCAAGCTCTCATAGCCGTCCACCAGGCTGGAGAACACGCCGGACCGGTCGGCGGTGATCCGGGTCGTGGCCCCGGAAGACTGCTTGTACAGGGCGGAACGCTGGCTCTTCAGGCTCTGGAGCTGGGCCGTCAAATCGGCGGAGGTGAGGCCGTCGCCGTAGGTATAGCCCCGCTTCAGGACGCCGCTCTTTACCTCCCGCACCTGATCCTCCAGATCGGCGTAGTCCCCCAGGGCCGTAGAGGCCCGCAGAGATACCACGGACTGGAGGATATCCTCATCCAGCCGGGCGGCCGACTCCACATCGCCGCTCTGGGCGGCGGCATATTGGAGCAGCTCGATCTCCATGGACAGCCTGTCCAGTTCGGCCTGGTCGGCCTGGGCCTGGCTGTCCCGGTAGATAAGAGCCACGGTCTGGCCCACGCCCACCTTCTCTCCCTCGGTCCGGGTCACGTCCAGGATGCCGGCCTGACCGGACAGCGCCTTCTCCTCACGGACCAGCAGGCCATCGGCCTCCACGCTGTCGTTGACCGTGTAGGAGTAGGCCAGAGTGGTGGTGAAGGGGTCGTTCAAGGTGTCAAAGACGTAGTAGCCAAAGTAGATGGCCAGCGCCCCGGCGATGAGGACCATCACCAGTGTGATGACAGATTGTCCTTGCTTCATGGGTATTCTCTCTTTCTGTACAGCGTGCCTGCCCCGGCGGAACCCCGGAGGACCCGCAATTCACAGCCCTGGAGCCACTAGACCGCCCTTGGGACAGGCGGTGGTCATTCCAGCTCCCCCGGATCGCACAGGGGCACCGGCCGCTCCGGGACGATGGTGGAAATGGCGTGTTTATAAATGATCTGCTGCTTTTCCCATGGGGGGGCAAGCCCCCATGGGGTCCCGTTTTTTTATATCCTCGGGGCAAATGAATTGCCCCTCCGGAAATTGCCGGCTCGGCCGGCAATTTTACGCGCTTCGCGCGGGTCGCTGGCGCTCCCGCGGCAAGCAGCAGATTAGTCTCCCTCCCCGGGCTCGCACAGGGGCACCGGCCGCTCCGGAACGATGGTGGAAATGGCGTGTTTATAAATGATCTGCTGCTTGCCATCGCTGGTCAGCACTACAGTAAAGGCGTCAAATCCGGTGACATAGCCCCGCATCTGAAAGCCGTTCATCAAAAACATGGTGACGGGCCGGCGGTCCCGGCGGACCTGGGTCAGGAAGATTTCTTGAAGGTTGTTGGTTTTCTGCATGATATGTAGCACTCCTTTTTTCTTTAAGGGGGAAATCAGATTTGTTTTCCACCCTTGAGTGCTTCCACTATATACCAAAATCTTCCAGATATCCTGTCGAAACCTGGAGGGCCTGGGCAAAATTTGGCTCAGAGTCCCAGGTGATCCATTTGGCCGCCCCGTTCCGGCGGAACCAGGTGAGCTGCCGCTTGGCGTACTGACGGGAGCGCAGCTGGATCTCCCTCGCGGCCCGGTCCACATCCCCGTCTCCCCGCAGGGCGGCGGCCATCTCCTTATAGCCGATGGCCTGCATGGCAGTGCACTTCTCCGGCACGCCGCTGTCCAGCAGGGAGCGGACCTCCTGTGCCAGCCCCCGTTCCATCATTTCGTCCACCCGGCGGTCGATGCGGGCCCACATATCCTCCCGGCGCTGAAAGGCCAGGGTGATGGTCAGGGCGTCATAGCGGGGGGGCAGGGCCAGGGTCTCCCTGTTGTGCTGGGTGATGGTCTTTCCCGTGGACAGATAGACCTCCAGGGCACGGACGATCCGCTTCTCATCGTTGGGGTGGAGGCGGGCGGCGGTATCCGGGTCCGCCCTGGCCAGCTCGTCCAGCAGGGCCTGGCCCCCCTCCCGCCGGACCCGCTCCTCCAGTTGGGCACGGAGGGCGCTGTCCGGGTCAAAGTGGGCGAAGGTCCGCCCGGAAAGCAGGGAGTCGATATACAGTCCGGTCCCTCCGGCCACGATGGGCAGACCGCCCCGGGCGAGAATGTCGTCCACACAGCGGGCGGCCATGTCCACATACCGGGCCACAGAGAAGTTTTCTTCCGGCTCGGCCACATCCAGCATATGGTGGGGCACACCCTCCATCTCCTCATGGGTGGGCTTGGCGGTGCCGATGTCCATGCGGCGGTAGATCTGCATGGAGTCGGCGGACACCACCTCGCCGCCCCGGGCCTTGGCCAGCGCCACCGCCAGCTTTGTCTTGCCGGAGGCGGTGGGGCCGCTGATGACTAAGATTTTTGGGGGCATAAGAGCCACCTCCGCTGTCAGTTACGTTGTCTTGGGCATAGGCCACATGGTCACCCCGTCCCGTGCCGCCCGGAGGAGCCCTAAAAACCCGTCCATTTGAGTATTAAAGCACCTGCTGCCCGCCTGTAAAAGGGCTTCCTTGTCCTCCGGGTCCATATAGAGGGTATCAGCGGCCATAGCCTCATTGATCCAGGGGGAGGCGCCCCCTATTGTGCCGAACACATCGCCGGCATTGACTTCTATCCTATGCCAGCCCCCGCTCTGGGGGGCCTCTCCCACCTGGATGGAATCTTTTTCCCGCATAGCCAAAGCGTTGCGGAGGGCCAGATCTCCCAGCACCAGCTTGGTAAAGGCGGGGCTGTTGGTGGTGATGATCCGGCCACGGGTGGCCTCAGGATATCCAAACTCCATATCTCCGCCCACGAGACCCATCACGTTCTGAACCCCCGCCCCCACCACGCTCTTGGCCCGGATGTGTAACGTATACTCCCCATCCAGCCACACCATGGTCCGGGCCCTCAGCACGTCTCTGCTGCTCCCTCCGGTGAATTCCGTGTCAAACCAGACCAGAAGGGGGGTCTTTTCCCCCTCCGCCAGTACCAGATATCCGTCCCAGCAGGAGTCTCCGTTGCCGAAGAAATAGCCGCCCCGCTCCTGCTGGTAGCGGGCCAGATACCGATTCCATTCGATCGCCATGGATCTTCACCTCCAACCACCGGGGGCGGTCTGCCGCCCCTCGCTTTTCGACGCTCCGTTTCCTTATGGAAAGGGGGCTTCCACGCCGGGAGCCCTTTTTTGATTTCTCCTCGGGGAAAATAGATTCCCCCCTGCGGCGGCTGCGCCTGTAAAATATTGCCCTATCAGGCTCTTTTAAACTGTTTTTCCAATTCCTTTTTCGTCAGCTCGATGGCTACCGGCCGACCGTGAGGACAATATTTTACGCTGCCCTCCATGACCGCCTGGGCCACCCGCTCCAGCTCCTGAGGACTGGTCTTCCAGCCCCCCTTGATGGCCGCCTTGCAGGCCATGGTGTGGAGCAGCTCATCCCGGGCGGCGGCGGGGTCCGCCCCGCCCGTAGTCAGCAGCTTTTGGGCGATCTCCTCCAGGGTGGCGGGGATATCCTCCACCGCCACGTCAAAGGGGGCCTGACGGACCGCCAGGTCCTGCCCCAGCTGGTCCACCTCAAAGCCGAACTCCTCCAGCAGCGCCCCGTGGGCCAGCAGGACCTCCCGCTCCTGGGCGGACAGGCGGCAGATGGCGGGGGCCAGCAGGCTTTGGGCCATGGGGTCATAGCCCGACGCCTTCATCCGGTCAAAGTTCATCCGCTCATGGGCGGCGTGCTTGTCGATCAAATACACCGTGTCCCCCCGCTCCACGATGATATAGGTGTTGAGCACCTCCCCGGCCAAGCGCCAGCCCTCCTCCTGGGGGATAAGGGGGGTGTCCCCGGCGGAGGCGTCCCGCTCTTGACCAGGCCGCTCCTCCGCCACCGTCACTTGCGGCGGAGCCTCCTGATTCCTACGGGGCAGCTCCCCCTGCCCGGTGGAATCGCCCTTTGGCGGAATGGGGCTCCCTGTGGCACGGCCGGGCGCCTCCTCCCGCCTCGCCGGGGCGGCCGGGGTCAGGACGGCGGCCAGAGGGCTGGGGCTGAAGCGCCCAACGGGCTTCCTCTCTCCGGCGGGGGCGGCCGGTCGACCCTGGTAGCTGGTGTCATGGACCTGGACCACGCCGGACGGGACGCTCTCCCGGCGGGGGGGCTGGGGTGGGACGGGGGGCCTTTCCCCCTGCCGTCCCTCCGCCGCCCAGGACGGACCTCCGAGCCGGGTCTGGTTCGGCGTAACCGTATCCTGGGGCCTCACCCCGGCCAGGACGGTGTTTTTCAGCTCCACCTGGGGGTGGGAGCGGTCGCGCTCCAGGGCGGAGAGGACCGCGTGGTATATGGCGGAAAATACCTGGCGCTCCTGGCCGAACTTCACCTCGGTCTTGGCGGGGTGGACGTTCACATCCACAGCGGACAGCCTCAACTCCAGATGGAGGACACAGCCTGGAAATTTGCCCACCATCTTCTGGTTTTGATATGCCTGCTCCAGGGCGGCGGCCATCAGCGGGCTTTTCACCTGGCGGCCGTTGACGAAAAAGAACTGCCAGCTCCGGCTGCCCCGGCAGCAGGCGGGCATGGACACGAAGCCGGTCACAGTCATATCCTCGCCGCTGGACTTCACCGGGCGGAAGCCCAGTGCCAGCTCCCGGCCCAGGACGGAATAGACGGCGGACTGGAGCTGTCCGTCACCGGGGGTGAGCAGCTCCTGCTTGCCGTCCCTGATAAATTTCACACTCACCTCCGGGTGGGACAGGGCCGCCCGCTGGACCACGGCAAAGACGGCCGCCCCCTCGGCGGCGTCCTTTTTCATGAATTTCAGCCGGGCGGGGGTGTTGTAGAACAGGTCCCGCACCACCATGGTGGTGCCCAGGGGGCAGCCCGCCTCCTCCACCTGTCCCGGTACTCCGCCCTCCAGGGCCAGGGAGGCCCCCAGAGGGGCGTCCGCTGTCCGGGTCATCACCTCCACACGGGACACGGCGGAGATGGCGGCCAGAGCCTCCCCCCGGAAGCCCAGGGTTCCGATGGCCTCCAGGTCATACTCAGTGCGCAGCTTGCTGGTGGCGTGGCGGAGGAAGGCGGTTTTCAGCTCCCCGGCGGGGATGCCCTTCCCGTCGTCCGTCACCCGGAGGAAGGTCATTCCTCCGTGGGAGATCTCCACCGTGATGGCGGAAGCCCCAGCGTCGATGGCGTTCTCCATCAGCTCCTTGGCCACGCTGGCGGGCCGCTCTACGACTTCACCGGCGGCGATCAGGTCGGCAACATGGGGGTCTAACACTTGGATATTTGGCATGATATACCTCTTTTTCTGTTCTAAGCTGTGGGGCGGAGGGGCCGCTTTCCATGGCGACCTTCCGGGAAATGGTCAGCCCTCCTCTTGAAACAGCAGCTCCATCATCCGCTCCGGGGCCTCCAGAAACCGCCGTGTCAGCTGATAGTGCTCTGTATCTCGATAGTTCACCTGGGAGATCCCTGTTTCTGACAACTGATAGATACAGGCGCCGGGGTAAGCCATCAGGATCGGGGAATGGGTGGCGATGAGAAACTGGGAGTCCCGTCCCACCAGATGGCGGATGTGGACCAGCAGAGTCATCAGCCGGGCAGGGGAGAGGGCGGCCTCCGGCTCGTCCAGCAGGTATAGGCCCTGGCCGCCAAAGCGGTGCTCCACCAGGGAGAGGAAGCTCTCCCCGTGGGACTGCCGGTGGAGGGACACCCCGCCGTAGCTGTCAATGACCCGTCCGCCCGGCCCCGGCTCCTCGTCCATCTCATCGATGTTGGTAGCCACGTTATAGAAGCTCTCCGCCCGAAGAAAAAAGCCGTCCCGTGGGTAGCTCCTTCGCCCCACCGTCAGATAGCGGTGCAGGGGAGAGTGGGTGTCACGGGTGGAAAAGCTGAAATTTCGGGTGCCTCCCTCGGCGTTGAAGCCACAGGCCACCGCAATGGCCTCCAACAGAGTGGATTTGCCCGTGCCGTTCTCCCCCACCAAAAAGGTGACGGGAGCGGGGAAGGTCAGGGGGTGGTCCCGGCCCCCCAGGGCCCGGACGGCCGGGAGGGCGGCAAGATAGCTGTCCGCCGGGACAGGCTGATTTAAGTAGATACGGTCGATATAGCGGCGGTCCATGGCGCTCCCCTCACTGGGCCAGATCCTGCTTCAGCTCGGCCAACAGATTCAGCGCCTCGATGGGGGAGAGGACGTTCACATCGGTCATCCGCAGCTTCTTCAGCACGGTCTGGCCCCCCAGGTCGCCCAGGGAGATCTGCTCCTCAACCGATGGCTGTGTCCCGGCAGCGGGCTGGGGTACTCCTGCCTCCAATTCCTCCAGAATCTCCCTGGCCCGGCGCACCACCCGGTCGGGCACCCCGGCCAGCTTGGCCACCTCCACGCCGTAGCTCTGATCGGCCCCGCCCCGGACGATCTTCCGCAGAAAGATGACGTCAGAGCCCTTTTTCTTGGCGGCGATGTTGTAATTCTTCACCCCTGGGATCTGGCCCTCCAGAGCAGTAAGCTCATGGTAGTGGGTGGCGAACAGGGTCTTGGCCCCCAGCCGCCTGGGGTCGGCGCAGTGCTCCAGCACCGCCCGGGCGATGGCCATGCCGTCATAGGTGGAGGTGCCCCGGCCAATCTCGTCCAGGATCAGCAGGGATCGCCGGGTGGCGTTTTTCAGCAGGGCGGCCACCTCGGTCATCTCTACCATAAAGGTGGACTGGCCGGCGGACAGGTCGTCGCTGGCTCCGATGCGGGTAAACACCCGGTCCACCACCCCAATATGGGCCGACTTGGCTGGGACGAAGGAGCCCATCTGGGCCATGAGGACAATGAGGGCCACCTGGCGCATATAGGTGGACTTGCCCGCCATGTTCGGGCCGGTAATGATGGCGCACATATCCTGGCCGCAGTCCATGTGGGTATCGTTGGGGACAAAGAGGGCATTTTTCAACACCTTTTCCACAACGGGGTGGCGGCCCTCCACAATGGTCAGAGAGTTGGAGGCGTCCACCTGAGGCATACAGTAGCCGTTGGCGGCGGCCACAGCAGCGAAGGAGTTGAGCACGTCCACCTGGGCCACGGCGGCGGCGGACTTCTGCACCCGGTAGACCTGGGCGCACACGGCCCCCTTTAATTGGCAGAAGATCTGGTACTCCAGGGCAGTCACCTTATCCTGGGCGGACAGGATGGCGTGCTCCAGCTCCTTCAGCTCCTGGGAGATGTACCGCTCGGCGTTCACCGTAGTCTGCTTCCGGGCCCACTCAGGGGGCACCAGGTCGATCTGGGACTTGGCCACCTCGATGTAATAGCCAAAGACCTTGTTGCTCTTGATCTTCATGTTCTTGATGCCCGTCTGCTCCTTGGTCCGGGCCTCCAGCTGGGCCAGCAGCTCGGCGGAGTGCTCCAGCAGGTTGCGCTGCTCGTCCACCTCCGGATCATAGCCATCCCGGATAAAGCCGCCCTCCCGGACGGAGAAGGGGGGCTCGTCCACCAGGGCCCGGTCCAGCAGGTCCCGGACCTCGGGCAGGTCGTCCAGCTCCTCCCGGAGGGACTGGAGCAGGGCGGAGGGACAGTGGCCCAGCAGTTCCCGAATACGGGGCAGTCGGGCCAGGCCGCCCGACAGGGCCACCAGGTCCCTCCCGCCGGCGGAGCCATAGACCACCCGGCCGATGAGCCGCTCCAGGTCGGTGACTTCCCGCAGGGTGAGGGCCAGCTCCTCCCGGGTGATGATGTCCTCCACCAGGTCGGACACGGCCTGCTGCCGCCGGCCGATCTGGACTGGGGAGAGGAGGGGCCGCTCCATCCAGCCCCGGAGCAGGCGGCCGCCCATAGCGGTCTTTGTCTTGTCCAGCACCCACAGCAGGGAGCCCTTCTTGTCCTTGGACCGGAGGGTGGAGGTGAGCTCCAGGGTCTGCCGGGCGGTCAGGTCCAGCTCCATGAACTGCTCGGCGGTGTAGTAGGTAAAGTTGGCGATGTGGGACAGGTCTGTCTTCTGGGTCTCGTAGAGATAGGTCAGCAGGCCGCCGGCGGCCTGGACCGCCCCCTCGTCCCCCCGAGGCAGGGTGTCCAGCCCGGCCTTAAACTGCTTTTCCACCAGGGGACGGGCGGCGTCCAGGCGGAACCTGGCCTCCCCACCGTTCTCACAGGGGCAGTCCAGCCGCTCCCGCAGGAAGGGAACCAGGCCGTCAAGCTGAAACGCCCCGTCGGACAGCACCGCCTCGGCGGGGTGAAATCTACCCAGCTCGTTCTCCAGGTGGTCCAGGGCCTCCGCTCCGGCGGGGAAAGAGGTGGCGTACACCTCGCCGGTGGAGATGTCGCACAGGCACAGGCCAAAGGCGGCCGAGTCGGCGTAGACGGCGCAGATGTAGTTGTTTTTCCCCTCCTCCAGCATGGAGGAGGCGATGACGGTGCCCGGAGTG
Source organism: Flintibacter hominis (assembly GCF_014287965.1). Classification (NCBI taxonomy): domain Bacteria; kingdom Bacillati; phylum Bacillota; class Clostridia; order Eubacteriales; genus Flintibacter; species Flintibacter hominis. The sequence goes on from NZ_JACOPO010000005.1 coordinate 186,835, forward strand.
ATAACCCGGATGATCTCTCGGTCTACCAGGCCCTTGGCCAGAGCCGGGTCCTCGGTCTGCTCGCAGATGGCCACCTTGTAGCCCTTGGCGATGAGCCGGGCGATATAGCTGTCACAGGAGTGATAGGGGACCCCGCACATGGGGGTGCGCTCCTCCGGGGGCTTGTTCCGGTCCCGGGTGGTCAGCGTCAGGTCCAGCTCCTTGGACACCAGTTTGGCGTCCTCGTTGAACATCTCGTAGAAGTCGCCCAGCCGGAAAAATAGGATGGAGTCCGGGTTCTGGGCCTTGATATCCAGGTATTGCTGCATCATGGGGGTGGTTTCTGCCGGCATAGGGGGCACCTACTTTCTTCTCTCTCTACTCAATCAGCTCCCCAAACAGGGACCACTTGTTGGCGTCGGTGATCTTCACATCCCGGAACTGGCCTAGGGCGGACCTGCCGCCCACCACTCGGACCAGGCGGTTTCCGGGGGTGCGGGCGGTAAGGTCGTACCGCTCGTCGTCGGACAGTCCGTCCAGCAGACAGCGCACGGTCCTGCCGACATAGGCCCGGTGCTTCTCCTCGGAGATGGCGTCTTGAAGGGCGGTCAGCCGGTTGAAGTTGGCCAGCTTCTCCTCCCGGGGCATGGGATCGTCCATGTTGGCCGCCGGGGTCCCCACCCGGGGGGAAAAAATGAAGGTGAACAGGGCGTCAAAGCGGACCTCCTCCAGCACCTTCAAGGTGTCCTCAAACTCCTCGGTGGTCTCCCCAGGGAAGCCCACGATGATGTCGGAGGTCAGTACGATATCGGGGATCAGGGACTTTAGGTCCCGAATCTTTTCTAAATACTGCTCTCTGGTATGCCTCCGGTTCATCACCTTCAGCACCCGGTCATTTCCCGCCTGGAAGGGCAGGTGGAGGACGGGGGCCACCTTCTCACACCGAGCCATGGTTTCAAACAGCTTGTGGGTGGCGTCCTTGGGGTGAGAGGTCATGAAGCGGATGAGAAACTCCCCAGGGATAGCGTTGACCCGCTCCAGCAGGTCGGCGAAATCCATCGGCTCCTCCAAATCCTTGCCGTAGGAGTTCACATTCTGACCCAGCAGGGTGATGTCCTTATAGCCCTCCCGCGCCAGCTCCTCCACTTCCTGGAGGATATCCTCCGGCCTCCGGGACCGCTCCCGCCCCCTGACATATGGCACAATGCAGTAGGAGCAGAAGTTGTTGCACCCGTACATGATGGACACCCATGCCTTCACCTTATCCTGGCGGACTACCGGAATGCCCTCAGCGATGGAACCCGCCTCGTCAGCGTTGGAGAAGATGCGGCCCCGCTGGGTCAGCAGGGTGTAGATCATCTCCGGAAACTTCCACAGTGCGTGAGGGCCAAAGACCAGGTCCACATGGCGGTAGGACTGGCGTATCTTTTCAGCCACATGAGGCTCCTGCATCATACAGCCGCACAGGCAGATCAGCTGCTCCGGGTGGCGGCGCTTCACATGGACCAGCGCGCCCACGTTGCCCAGCACCCGCTGCTCGGCGTGTTCCCGGATGGCGCAGGTGTTGATGACGATGATCCGGGCCCGCTCCTCGTCGTCCGTAAAGCCGAAGCCCATCTTTTTCAGATAGCCCCGGATGCGCTCGCTGTCCGCCTCGTTCTGCTGGCAGCCATAGGTGTCCACAAAGGCCAGAGGCCGCTCCGGCCACTGGGCGGTGACGGCGGCGACCTGTTCGCAGTACCAAAGCTGGCGCTCTACGTCGCCCTGGGGGATGATCGTAGTGGTCTTTTCCATGTTGTTCCTCCCGATACAGGGGTATTTGCCGCCCTGTTTCGGGCGCACATACTGAATCATTATATTATAGCATTTATTGAGCGGAAACACAAGAAGGAGGGGGCGCCGATCTGGCGCCCCCTCTCAGGCCTTTCGACAAAGTCAACAGGCCCTCTCCAAAACGCAAACATTTCTTTCGAAGACCTGCAGCCTGCTGCGTCGCACTCGCTGTGCTCGCACACTTGCAGGCTGAGAAGTGTTTTTTCCAGGCGCATATCCTCGGAAAAACAAATTTCATTCTGTCGTCTGCGGACGATGGAACTCCGCGAGGCTCTTACACAAAATTTGGGGTATTTCTACTTTTTCGACGAGCTGCCTGCTTTTTTATATCGGTCTATTCCGGCAGCATCGCGCTGCTTAGGATATAGAACTCCTCTTGGCAGGGCAGTTCCTTTTTCTCCAGGGGCTCCAGGGTGTCGTCATAGGCCAGGGCCTCCTCCTCGCTAAACTCAAAGACGGGACTCTGGCGGTACACCCACTTCCTGCCGTCCAGGGAGCCGGGGACCAGCTCCTTTACCAGCATGGCCGCCGGGAAGGAGCCGTTCTCCAGGCAGACGTTGTACCTCTTGCAGCTCTTAAAGCCCCGGCTCACATAGTTGCCCGGTGCGCCGAAGATTACAATGGTGTCGTAGCCCATCTCCACCGCCTTTTGGAAGGATGCCTCCATCAGCCTCTTTCCGTACCCCATGCGCTGATACTCCGGCAAAACGCATACCGGACCAAAGGTGAGGATCTCCCGCTCCTTCCCACGCTCGTCCACCAAGTGGGCTCTGGTGTACATGATCGCTCCGATGACCTGTCCCTCCAGCTCCAGCACTAGGTCCAGCTCCTGAATAAAGTCCGGGTGGGAGCGCATGATGTGGACTAGGTAGTGCTCCGCGGCTCCGGGAATATACAAGTTATAAAAGGCCCGCCTGACGATCTCCTCTACCCTGGGCCGGTCGTCCTCTGTTTCCCTCCGGATAATAATGTCTTTTCTCATAGATGTTCCTCCGATCCTGCGGGCCGCTGTCTGGCCGTGCCCGTATTGTTTAGTTTACCACGCTTTCTTCCCCCGTACAACAGAGGTCCGCTTCCTTTTTCTCCATAGGGATGTCCCGGTGAGATCCATTATCCCTTTTTCCTTTTGAATGCATGGAGTCTAACTCCATCGATTTTACCAAGCATTGATACAAACAAAACAATGTGATAAATTAAACCAAAAGGACAGATTGGAATATTTTAAGGGGGCATCTCCAATGAGTGTATGTACATTTATCGCTTCAGACTATCCTTTGACTGAAATAGAACCTTCACAGGATTACCCATTGGATATACATATTGATGATGGCACAGTACATGATGGCGGCGCGGATGATAACTATTGCCTGTACACCTTTACAGATGTTGAGGACTATACCGAAAAGAGAAACGCTGTCTATCTGGAATGGAATTATACCGATGGCAGAGCCAAGCAAATAATTGCATATATAAAAAACGCGCTGCAAAATACTGATTCTATAGAGCTCTGGCATGTGTGGCTGATGGACTGCTATGAATTTGAGGACAGCCCTGTAGTTCACAGAAGAACAATATCCATTTCTGATCTTACCACAAAACATATCAAGGACATTGATAGTGCAGATATTTGGAATACCCCGGATAAAATGCATCCAAATAGGCCTTCCTTTTATTGCATGGAAATAAAGCGATAATAACAAGGAAATTCCGACTTATGTATCAGTTATCAACTGAGAATATGCCTCTCTTCGTCATTTCGACGAACGAATTGTTAGGTAAGCCTAAATCGGTCCAAAGGGGAAAGGGGAGGCGCCATCTATCCGTTGCCTTTTATTTCAAATAGTGGTAAAATGAAGCGTTAATATGGGTAAGATATATCCTGGAGAGATAGAGGGGAGCCATCCATATGCGTAAATTAGTCATCGAAAAGTCGGCGGTCAAAAACAACCTGGCGGTGATCAAGGAGCGGGCCGCCGGGGCGGTGATCTATGGCGTGCTGTCTGGGGACGGAGGGGGCGCCGGCATCGCGGCCCTGGCCCAGCTTCTCCGGGACGAGGGTATCGGCCACTTTGCGGTGTCTGAAGTGTCCGAGGCCCAGGCGCTGCGCGAGGCCGGCTTTGTGGACGAGGAAATCCTGATGCTCCGTTCCACCACTGACCGGGAGGAGCTGGAGCGGCTGGTGGACCTAAACGCGGTGTGCACCATCTCTTCGGTGGACACCGGGATGGCTCTGAACGCGCTGGCGGAGAACCGCTCCACCGTGGTGGAGGCCCACATTCAGGTGGACACCGGGATGGGCTTTGGAGGCTTTCTGGTGGGGGAGCCGGAGAAGATCCTGCTGGCCTATCGCTCTCTCCCCAATGTGGCTCTATCTGGCATCTATACTCAGCTCCACGCCGCCCAGCCCAACGACCCGGAGGCCAAGCAGCAGCTGGAGCAGTTCCACCAGGTGCTGGACACGATCCATGCCGCCGGCTTTGAGACCGGAGTGGTCCATGCCGCCGGCTCCTTCTCTCTGCTCCACGACGACAGCGCCCGGCTGGACGGCGTGCGGGCCGGCTCCGCTATTTTGGGGCGGTGCCGACGGACCCGGGACGACGGATTGCGAACCGTTGGCTATGGGGAAGCCCCTCTGGCCGAGGTCCGCTGGCTGCCCAGGGGCCACACCATCGGGGCGGACAAGCCCCTTGTGCTGAAAAAGCCTACCCGAGTGGCCGTCCTACCCGTGGGCTATCAGAACGGCTTTGGCGTGGAGCGCCCCCGGCAGTCCGGCCTGACCGCCCTGCTGGCCCAGTGGCGCCGGAGCCGGAGACGCACCGTCCGCGTCGGAGAGCAGCGCGCCCGGGTGCTGGGCCCCGTGGGCGCCAGCGAGACTATTCTGGATGTAACCAACATGAAATGCGCCTATGGGGATTTGGCGGTCTTTGAGATGGACCCTCTGTTTGCCAGGGGCTTTGTCATTGAGTACCGCTGACCTGCCTTTTGGCACGCCCCCTCTTTACCCTTTACTCTTGAGAAAAAGGAGTCCTATCAAGTGTCCGATCCTTTACAATTTCAGCCCCTCCTCTTTGGCGGGGACATCAACGTGTACTCCGTGGCCAGGGCCTTTCATGAGGCCTATGGGGTAAGGAGCGTGGCCTATGGCAAATATCCCTCCTTCCCCTGCCACGGCTCCGCCATCCTCGACTACCGGGTGTGCCCCGACAACGAGAGCGAGGCGGCCTTCCGCCGGAACACAGAGGCGGTAGCCAGGGAGTTTCCGGACAAAAAAGTCCTCCTGCTGGGCTGCGGGGACAGCTATGTCCAGCTGGCCGCCCACTGTAAGGACAGCCTGCCGGCCAACGTCATCGCCCCCTACATTGACGGAGACCTGCTGGACACCCTCATCAACAAGGAAAAGTTTTACGCCCTGTGCGACCAGCATGGCATCGATCACCCGGCCACCTTTATCTACGACAAGTCCATGGGCCACGACTTTCAGCTCCCCTGGGGTCCGCCCTACATTGCCAAGCCCGCTGACAGCGTGGCCTACTGGGCCTGTGGGGACCACTCCTTGGCCAAGGTCTACATCTGTCAGAGCTGGGAGGAGCTGCTGGCCGCTCTGGACCATGTATATGCCGCCGGCTACCCGGACCACATGGTCCTTCAGGAGTTCATCCCCGGAGATGACAGCTATATGCGGGTGCTGACCAGCTACTCCGACCGGAACGGTCGGGTGACCACCATGTGCCTGGGCCATGTGCTGCTGGAGGAACACTCCCCCCACGGCATCGGAAACCACGCCGTCATCCTGACTGAGTGCGACGAGGCCCTAGAGCTGAAAATCAAAACTCTCCTGGAGGCCCTTCACTTCACCGGCTTCTCCAACTTTGACATCAAGTACGACAGCCGGGACGGGAAGTACAAGGCCTTTGAGATCAACTGCCGCCAGGGGCGGAGCAACTACTACGTCACCGGGGCGGGCCACAACATCGCCAAGATGGTCGTCCAGGACCGTGTGGAGGGGAAGGACCTGCCCTTTGAGATGACCCGCAACCGCTCCCTGTGGCGCATGGTTCCCCGGAAGGTGGCCTTCAAATTCACCCCAAAGCAGTACCACCAGGAGATGCGGGCCCTCATTAAAGCCGGGGCGGACAGCCACTCCCTGGTTTACGACAAGGATGGCTCTCTCAAGCGGCGGCTCCGGGTGATGAAAAACCACCTGGGGAATATCAAGCGGTTCGACCAGTATAACAAGATACCCGCGGAGGATTGACCGGCACAGGACCTGCGGCTCCTCTTTTTTGCTGTTCTTCTTCCCACCATGGTGATTTTATGGAATATCGTTTAGGCGTTCTGGGGGGAATGGGCCCCCAGGCAACCAATACCTTTTATCAATTTGTCATTGACCGGACGGAGGCCTCCTGTGACCAGGAGCACGTCAACGCCCTGATCCTCTCGGACAGCCAGATGCCCGACCGCACCGAGGCTATTTTAGGCAGCGAGGGGGAACGGGAGGCTGTTTTTCAACGGCTGTTGGCCGACGCGCGCCTGCTGGAGGGAGCGGGCTGTACCGTCATCGCCGTCCCCTGCAACACCTCGCACTTCTTTTTGGACAGGGTGCAGGAGCAGGTAGGGGTGCCCATCCTCCACATGATACGGGAAACCGCCCGTCTGCTGGCCTCCCAGGGGTTGAAGCGCCCTGGCATCCTCGCTACGGATGGTACAATTCAGTCCGGATTATACCAAAAGGAATTTGAGGCTGTGGGGATTCAGGCGACAGTACCCACGCCGCCGGCCCAGAAGCTGGTCATGTCCCTGATCTACGACGATGTGAAGTCCGGTCGGGACGGGGACCCCCAGAAGTTCGCCGCCATCCACCGGGACCTGGAGGAACAGGGCTGCGACTGTGGCGTGCTGGCCTGCACCGAGCTGTCCGTCTTTGCCGACAGGCACCACCTGCCTCCCTTCTACACAGACGCCATGGCCGTCCTGGCCGAGCGGTCGGTCCAGGCCTGCCGCAAGCCCCTGCGGCACATCTTCATCAAATAGCGTGAAGCATAGAGATTTTGTGTCCGGCCCTGCCGGACGCCTTAAAATCGGTTTGCCTGGGACAAACACAATATCTTCCCTCTCAACCCTGAAATCGAGGTGTTCATCATGGCGCACATTCTGAAGGACTACATCGCCCTGCTGGATCGCTCCGGCCTCTTAGCCGCCCCCATTCCCAGGGAAATAGACCAGACCGCCCCGGTGGCTCTGGTGTCTTACGACTCCCGAGAGGTGGTCCCCGGTACCCTGTTTCTTTGCAAGGGAGCCCACTTTAAGCCGGAATTTCTGGAAATGGCCCAGGAGAGAGGGGCGCTGGCCTATGTGAGCCAGGTCCCCTATCCCCAGTCTGACCTGCCCTGCCTTCAAGTCCATGATATGCGCTCGGCCATCGCTCCCCTGGCCGACCTGTTCTACGGCCACCCCTCCGGAAAGCTGAAGGTCATCGGCCTGACGGGCACCAAGGGGAAGTCCTCTACCGCCTACTATTTGAAATATATCCTGGATGAGTATATGGCCGAGCGGGAGAAGCCGGAGAGCGGCATCATCTCCTCCATTGACACCTATGACGGGGTGGAGCGGTTCGAGTCCCACCTCACCACACCCGAACCGCTGGAGCTCCAACGCCACTTTGCCCACGGGGTGGAAGCGGGGATGGAGTATCTCACCATGGAGGTATCCAGCCAGGCCCTGAAATACCACCGGACTCTGTGTACCGAGTTCGCCGCCGCCTGCTTTCTCAACATCGGCCTTGACCACATCTCACCCATTGAGCACCCGGACTTTGAGGACTACTTCTCCTCCAAGCTGAAAATTTTTTCCCAAGGGGCTGTCAACTGCGTCAACCTGGACTGCGACTACGCCGACCGGGTGCTAGAGGCGGCCCGGGCGGCGGGCAGGCCCTTGTTCACCTTTTCTCAGAAGGATCAGGAGGCGGATGTCTACGCCTCCCAGGTCCGCAAGCGGGGGAACGACATTCTGTTCCGGGTCCGCACCCGGCGCTATCTGCGGGAATTTCGGCTGACTATGCCCGGCCTGTTCAACGTGGAGAACGCGCTGGCCGCCATCGCCGTGTGCGAGGCGCTGAACATCCCGGAGCGGTGTGTCTATGTGGGGCTGATGAAGGCCCGGGTCCCCGGCCGGATGGAGATTTACTCTAATGCTGATGAAACGGTCACCGCCATCGTAGACTATGCCCACAACCGAATGAGCTTCGAAACGCTGTTCCGCTCTGTCCAGGCGGAATATCCCGGCCGGCGGATCGTCACCGTCTTTGGCTGTCCGGGGAAAAAGGCCCTGGACCGGCGGAAGGACCTGGGGGAGATTTCGGGCAAATACTCCGATCTGGTGGTCCTCACCGAGGAGGACAGCGGAGAGGAGGACACCCTGGACATCTGCCGGGAGATCGCCTCCTATGTGGCCGGACAGAACTGCGAGTGGTCCATTGAGCCCAACCGGGGGGAGGCTATCCGCCAGGCTGTCCTGGGCTGTCATGTCCCCTCCGTCCTGCTCATCACTGGAAAGGGGGCGGAGACCCGCCAGAAGCGGGGGAATGAGTATGTGGACACCCCCTCTGACGTGGATTATGTCCAGGCTTTCCTGCGGGAGTACGATGTCCAGCATGGTCTGGACGGCATGGAAAAGGTACGCAATCTGCTGTCCATCCTGCCCATTCTGAATCGGCATGAGGGGAAGACCGTAGTGGTCAAGTACGGTGGCTCCGCCATTGGGGCGGAGGCCGCCCTGGACACCACCCTCCAAGATGTGGCCGCCCTTCGGATGGTGGGTATGCGGGTGGTGCTGGTCCACGGGGGCGGAAAGCACATTACTGCCCTGCTGGACAAGCTGCAGGTGCCCACCCGCTTTGAGAACGGCTACCGGGTCACTGACGAGGCCGCCCTGGAGGCGGCGGAGATGGCCCTGTCCGCCCAGGTGAACAAGGCCATCGTCCGGGACCTGGCCCGGTTAGAGGTCTCCGGTGTGGGCATTTCGGGCAAGGACGGCGGGCTCATCACCGCCGTGGTCAAGGACCCGGCTCTGGGGCGGGTGGGAAGCATCACCCGTGTAGACCCCAGAGTGCTGACCACCCTGCTGGATGGGGATTTTGTGCCCGTGGTCTCTCCCATCGCCCTGGGAGAAGACGGCGACGGCCTGAACTGCAACGCTGACGACGCCGCCCGGGCGGTGGCCGAGGCTCTGGGGGCGGAGAGCCTGGTTTTTCTCACCGACGTGGGGGGCATCCTGATCGACAGCCACAACAGCAAGACCGCCGTGGACCACATGGACGTCAAGCGGGCGGAGGAGCTCATCGACACGGGCCTCATCGCCGGGGGCATGGTGCCCAAGGTGCGGGGCTGCATCCACGCCATTCGGGCCGGAGTGGGCCAGGTGTCCATTTTGGACGGCCGGGTGGAGCACTCCCTGCTGCTCCATATGCTGGGCCAGCGGGCCTCTGGAACGACGATCACAGGATAAACAAAAAGGATGGCCTACTCGGCCATCCTTTTTTCATATTTTTTCAACAAGTCCTCCACAGCCTCGTCAATCAGGCGGGATTTGGGGACCCTTGTCTTTTTAGACAGCTTGTCAAAGGGCTCTACCAGCTCATTGGCAAGGGATGTGATGAGTTTTTTTCGATTGACCAATACTGCTTCTCCCATAATCGCATCACCTATGTACTATATAGTTACTATCTACTGTCATTAGGGTAACAGTAATTTTTTTCACCGTCAAGTAGTGTCCATATATTGACTTCATGGTAACTATATGGTATCGTTTGCTTGAGGTGATACTATGGAACAATCATACAAAACTGTATCCGTCCGAATGTCCCAGGAGCTCTACACCGCCCTGAAGGATCTGGCGGACCGGGACTGCCGCTCTGTCCCCAGCTACATCCGAAAGCTCCTGCGGGAACACATCCGCCGGCTTCCACCAGAGGAGTGAAGGCGCGGGGCGCGGGGGAGAGGACTGCCCCATATTGCCGGCGGGGCCGCCCATGACAGCCATGGGCGGCCCCGCGCTCTTTAATTGAACTTATAAATCTTCCGGGCCAGCCGGTAGAGCCCCACCGACAGCCGCCGCCCCTGGTAGCCGGGGAAGGCGGTAAAGGCGGAGACCGCCCGGTACTTCATCTTGTGGTACACCGCGCTGTCCACCGTCCGCAGGTACTCCCACAACTGGGTCCGCTTACCCAGTGCTTCGGGGGAATTGTCGATAATCAGGAAAATGGAGGAAATAGCCATCATCATGGCCAGGTAGTTGAACATATAGCGGCCCAGCTTCTTGTGCTGGGCGCTGACCTGGCGCAGATCGTGAGAGCCGATCATGTGATAGGTGACCCGCAGCTGCTGGTCCACCCGTGTGACCATCACCTTCTCGTTGACCGACTGGTCCGCCCGACCGATAAAGTAGCGGTACAAGTCCACATCCATGTAGTACATATTCTTCACCGCCGGCAGGGGCTGATAGACAAAGATATTGTCCACATAGAAGGTGTGTTTGGGCAGCTCCAGCCCGCAGTCCCGCAGCAGCTGAGTGCGGTAGATGACGCTGTGCATCAGCAGATACTGGGAGGGACGGAACCGCCCGATCTGCTCCCAGCCAAAGACCCGGCCCACGGGAAATACGTTCCGGTAGTTCACTACCTTTTGGGTGTTGTCCTCCACATGCTCATAGACATAGTTGGCGATCATCATATCGATGGGCTTTTCGTCCCGCTGGAACTGCCGCAGCTTGTCCAGCACCTTTTTCAGCGCGTCCACGTCCACCCAGTCGTCCGAGTCCACTACTTTATAGTAGACGCCCTGGGCGTTTCGGATGCCCTGGTTGACTCCCTCTCCATGACCGCCGTTCTCCTGGTGGATGGCCCGGACAATACCGGGATACCGCTCCTGGTAACGGTCACAGATGGCCGGGGTCTCATCCTTGGTGGAGCCGTCGTCCACCAGGATGATCTCAATATCGTCCCCTCCCTGGAGCAGTGTGTCCACACAGTGCTCCATATAGGCCGCCGAGTTATAGCAGGGGACCGCGAAAGTAATGAGCTTTTCCATGTCTTTCTCTCCCATTGTACGTGGATTTCCTCAGCAGGAACCAAGTTCCCGCCGCGCTTTTAGCCTCTCAGTCGCCCCGCCGGGCTCCGAATTGGCTAGAGTTTTTCTGCCAGCTCCAGTGCTTTCCCGGCAATCGCGTCCATGTTATAGTATTTGTATTCGGCCAGACGGCCCAGCAGATGGAGGTTGGAGAACCGGTCCGCCTCCGCCCTGTATTTCGCGTATAGGGCGTTGTTCTCCGGGTTGATGATCGCATAATAGGGGATCTCGCCCCTCTCCCCGGTATACGCCTTGGAATATTCCTTTACAATCGTAGTCACGCCGGGCGCCGCCTGGCCGGTCAGGTGTTTGAACTCAGTGATGCGGGTAAAGTCCTCGTCCACTGTGTAATTGACTGTGCCGTACCCCTGGAAGTCGTCCTGCTCCAGCGTTTCGAAGGCAAAATCCAGCGTGCGGTAGGGGAGGGGGCCGAACCGGAAGCCAAACAGCTCGTCCGCCTGGCCGGTGTAGATAACCTGGCCGTCAAAGGGGGCGCCGTCTACCTTCAGTGTGTTACCGGACAGGTCCAACCGACCCAAGGCGTCCGTCCCCAGCTCCACGGTGATGCTGGGATGGTCCAGCATCCTTTCAAACATGGGGGTATAGCCCTCCAAAGGCATCCCCTGGTATGTATCCTGAAAATAGCGGTCGTCCCTGGACAGGAACACGGGCACCCGTGCGGTGGTATTTGGGTCAATGTCCTCCGGCCTCTGGCCCCACTGCTTCATGGTGTAGTGGACAAAGACGTGCTCGTACACATAATCCGCCAGGGCGGCGATTGACGGGTCCTGATTTTGCCGCAGTTCCAGAATGGTGACCTTTTTCTCCGCTCCATAGGCGGCGGTCAGCTTATCCCCCAGCCGTCTCCCCTCCTCCGGACCGAAGGCCGTTTCCAGGGAGGTCAGGTTGAAGGGCACCGGATAGGTTATCCGTCCGCCCCGGCCGTCCGGGATATTGGCCACCACCCGGTGCTGGTAGTCCCGCCACCGGGTGAACCGGGAAAGCCAGTCAAAGACCTGTTTGTCATTGGTGTGGAAGATATGGGGGCCGTATTGGTGGATCAGCACCCCCGCCTGGTCCGGACGGTCATAGGCATTGCCGCCAATGTGGTCCCTCCGCTCCAGCACCAGGACCCGTTTCCCCTGATCCGCCAAAGCGCGGGCGGCCACGGCGCCGGCATAGCCCGCTCCCACGGCCAGAACGTCAAATTTCTCCTCCAAGCTCCATCCCACCTCGTTTTCCGGCCTGCTGGCCGTTATAGATGTTCCTTTGTATCATATCACACTTTCCCGGAAAAGGAAATTAAAATTCCTTGAAGATTGGATAAAATAAGCGTAATATGCTGTTCCATCCCCCTTGACATTCCCCGAAAAAGCAGATAAGATATCAACTGCATATAGAAACACGCGATGAAAAGGACGAGTATCCACCCCTGAATGGTACAGAGAGCCGCCGGTCCGGTGCGAGGCGGACAGGAGGGGGAGGGGAAAATCACCTTGGAGCAGAGGGCCGAACCGGGAAGCGCTGTGAGATCAGGCTTCCCTGACAGTAAGCGCCTCCGGACGCCCCCGTTACCAGGCAGGCTTGAGTGGCCGTGGTCTTTTCCCGCGGCAAGAAGAGTGGTACCGCAGAGGATGTTTCGCCTTTGTCTCTTTCGGGGGACAGAGGCGTTTTCTTTTTTGAAAGGAGCGGCTTCTATGACTGCCCCCAATGTGGACGCCCTATGGAGGAGGGGACGATGCACACCTAAAAATACCCCTTCTGGACTCAACAGGAATTACGGTTTTTCCGCGGTCCGACGGACGTGGTGGAGCTGGGGCCCCACGGTGACGATACCACCAGTATGTTTACCCGGGACCCGTTTCCCCAATTTCCCCATACGATGCTCTGCCGGCACTGCGGCTTAGTCACATTCCCATGTAATCTGATAGAAAAGTCTAAAAAAGACCTGAAATAGGAGGAAGCAAACCAATGGACTACAACAAGACCATCAACCTGCCCAAGACCGATTTCCCCATGCGGGCCGGACTGCCCGCCCGGGAGCCCGGTATGCTGGAGGGCTGGGAGAAGCTGGACCTGTATCACGAGCTGCTGAAGAAGAACGAGGGCAAGCCCCTGTTCTCCCTGCACGACGGCCCTCCCTTCTCCAACGGCAATCTGCACATGGGCCACGCTCTGAACAAGTCCATCAAGGACTTCATGGTCCGGGCCGCGGCCATGCGGGGCCGCTACACCCCCTATATCCCCGGCTGGGACAACCACGGTATGCCCATCGAGTCCGCTATCATCAAGGAGCAGAAACTCAACCGCAAGCAGATGAGCGTCCCCGAATTCCGCACCGCCTGTCACGACTACGCCCAGAAGTATGTGGATATCCAGCGGGAGGGCTTTAAGCGGCTGGGCGTGGTGGGGGACTGGGAGAACCCCTACCTCACAATGGACCCCGGCTTCGAGGCAGAGGAGGTCAAGGTTTTTGGCGAGATGTACAAGAAAGGCTACATCTATAAGGGCCTGAAGCCTGTGTACTGGTGCCCCAAGGATGAGACCGCCCTGGCCGAAGCGGAGATCGAGTATCAGGACGACCCCTGTACCACCGTATATGTCAAATTCCAGGTCAGGGACGATCTGGGCAAGCTCAGTCAGTACGGCGATCTGTCCAAAATGTACTTTGTGATCTGGACCACCACCATCTGGACCCTGCCTGGCAACCTGGCCATCGCTGTTCACCCCCGGGAGAGCTATGTGCTGGTAAAGGCGGACAACGGCGAAATGTATATTATGGCCGAGGCCCTGTGCGCCAAGGTGATGAAGATCGGCGGCTTTGAGAATTATGAGATCGTCAAGCAGTTCAAGGGCGCTGACTTTGAGTATATGCTGGCCCAGCATCCCTTCCTGGACAAGACCAGCCAGCTCTGCACCGCCGAGTATGTCACTATGGACTCAGGCACCGGCTGTGTCCACACCGCCCCCGGCTTTGGCGCAGACGACTACGAGACCTGCAAACGCTACAAAATCGAGATGGTGGTGCCCGTGGACGACCGGGGCCGCCACACCGATTACGCCGGAAAATACGCCGGCATGAAGACCGAGGAGTCCAATCCCGTCATTCTGGCCGATATGAAGGAGAGCGGCGCCCTCTTCGCCAGCGAGGACATCGTCCACTCCTACCCCCACTGCTGGCGCTGCAAGAATCCCATCATTTTCCGGGCTACCCCCCAGTGGTTCTGCTCTGTAGACGCCTTCAAGGAGCAGGCCGTGGCCGCCTGCGACGACGTGCGGTGGATCCCTGGCTGGGGCATTGACCGGATGAAGTCCATGATCCGGGAGCGGGCCGACTGGTGCATCAGCCGCCAGCGCCGCTGGGGTCTGCCCATCCCCGTGTTCTACTGTCAGGACTGCGGCAAGCCCATCTGCAACGACGACACCATCTCCGCCGTGTCCAAGCTCTTTGGTGAGAAGGGCTCTAACGCCTGGTACGAGATGGAGGCCGCTGACATTCTGCCTGCCGGCTTCTCCTGTCCCCACTGTGGGAGCAAAGCAGGCTTTACCAAGGAGGAGGACACTCTGGACGGGTGGTTCGACTCCGGCTCCACCCACTACGCCTCCATGAAGAAGGACCAGGGCTTCTGGCCCGCCACCGTCTATATGGAGGGCCTGGACCAGTACCGGGGATGGTTCCAGTCCAGCCTGCTCACCGCCGTGGGCGCTCTGGGCCAGGGCGCTCCCTTTAAGGAGTGCGTCACCCACGGCTGGACCGTGGATGGCGAGGGTAAGGCCATGCACAAATCTTTGGGCAACGGTGTAGACCCCGCCGACATCTTTAAGAAGTACGGCGCCGACCTGATCCGCCTGTGGGCCGGCTCCGCCGACTACCATGTGGACGTGCGTTGCTCGGACAATATCTTCAAGCAGCTCAGTCAGAATTATCTAAAGTTCCGCAACACCGCCCGCTACTGCCTGGGCAATCTGGATGGGTTTGACCCCAACTGCCTGGTCCAGCCTGGGGAGATGCTGGAGCTGGACCGCTGGGCCGTTACCAAGCTGAACCAGCTCATTGAAAAGTGCTTCGCCGCCTATGATGAGTACGAGTTCCATGTGGTGTCCCACGCCATCAATGACTTCTGCGTGGTGGAGCTGTCCTCCTTCTATCTGGACATCATCAAGGACCGGCTGTACTGCGAGGGCAAGGACAGCCTGGAGCGCCGCTCCGCCCAGACCGCCCTGTTCCTTATCCTGGACACCATGACCAAGCTGTTTGCCCCCATCCTGGCCTTCACCTGCGACGAGATCTGGCTGGCCATGCCCCACCGGGCGGAGGACGACGGCCGGAACGTGCTTCTCAACGAGATGAACAAGCCCTTTGCCGACTATGCCCTCACCCAGGAGCAGATGGCCCAGTGGGATAAGATCATTGCCGTCCGGGACGCGGTCAACGTCGCTCTGGAGGCAGCCCGGAACGAGAAGAAGATCGGTAAGAGCCTAGAGGCCGACGTGGCCCTCACCGTCCCGTCCGAGGACGCCTTCCTGGCCGAGATGGACAGCGCCCTCCTGGCCGACCTGTTCATCGTTTCCCAGGTGGAGATCACGGTGGGCGGCGAGCTGGCTGTCTCTGTGTCCGAGGCCGCCGGTCAGAAGTGTGAGCGCTGCTGGAAGCACCATCCCCTGGTGGGTGCCGATATGGCTCATCCCACACTCTGCCCCAGATGCGCAGGCGTCATCGCAAAGTCTACCTCTTTTGAGGCGCTTTAACAGCCACCCCCTCTCGATTCGTTCTCCTGCGCCGAACCTTCAAATAATGATCGCTTCACGCAGGAAGCGCAATGGAACTGGAAAGAAAAAAGTTGCCTGGACGGATGTCCAGGCAACTTTTTTCTTTTGTCCATGAGTCTATTCCGCCCAAGTCGTACTCTCCCCTCAGGAGACCCCAATCATCCACCGCTACGCCATAACACCGGCCGTATCATCGGACTGCCCTAGTCCTTCCCTTCACTCCACAGGCGCCTCCTTATTTTATTTTAATGCCTCCGGACAAACTCTTTGCCCTCCTTAATCCCTCTGACACTATACTTGTGCCAAACAGAGGGAGGTACCTCATATGAATCACGGCATCTTGACCCTGCTGCCCATCGTAACAGTGGTGGCTATCGCATTAAAAACCCGACGAACTCTGGAGCCCCTAATCGCGGGCACCCTGGTTGCCTATCTGATCATTGATGGACCCAAATTTATCTTCGGCTGGATGGACGCCTTTTTCCGGGTGGCCACCAGCTATGACCACCAGTGGGTATTTATGGTTTGTTTACTGTTTGGCAGCCTCATTGCCCTCCTGGGGGCCTCCCACGGCACCATGGGCTTTTCCAAAATACTGGACAAGCTGTGCCGAGGGCCAAAAAGCACACTGATTATCACCTGGATTATGGGCATCCTGATTTTTGTAGACGACTATCTCAACATCATGACTCTATCCATCTGCATGAAAAAAGAAACGGACAAACACCATATCCCCAGGGAGTCCCTCTCCTATGTTATCGATTCCACCGGCGCCCCGGTCTGCGCTCTGCTCCCCTTCTCCACTTGGGCTGTGTTCTTTTCCGGTCTTTTCTTTGCTGAGGCCGGCGTCCCAGAACTGGGCTACGGGAGCGGCATCTCTACCTTTTACCGGGTCATTCCCTTTGTGTTTTATGCTATCGCCGCTGTGGTCATCGTGCCCCTGTTCGCCCTGTCCGTCATCCCACCTATGGGCAAGATGCGGGCGGCCTACCAGCGGGCGGCGAAGACCGGAGCGGTCTACTCCCCAGAGAGCGAACTGATGAACTTGGAGGGCGAGGATGATGCCCCTGATATACAGGGCAATGTATGGAACTTCGTCATTCCCATCGGCGTACTCATCGTCCTGGCTATCGTGGGGGGTGAGCTGTTTCTGGCCGTCATAGCCGCCATCGCTATCTGCCTGCTCCTGTATGTCCCCCAGCGGATCATGTCCCTGTCCAAGGCTTGCGACTTGGCCATGCACGGCTTCTGCAATATGATCCCCACCGTGGCCATCATTTACTTTGCCTTTGTCATGCAGGAGGCCATGAACGAAATCGGCATTGCTCCCTACATTATTAATTTGGTTCAGCCCTTTATGAGCGCAGAATTTTTTCCTTGCATTACCTTCCTGGTGGTAGCCGCCCTCAACTTTTCCACTGGCAGTGTGTGGGGCATCCCCGCTATCGTGGTCCCCGTTATCCTGCCCTTAGCCGTTTCTCTGGATGCCAATCTGCTGGTTGTTATGGGAGCCGTGGTATCTGGAGCAGTATTAGGCAGCCACGCCTGCTTTTACTCCGACGCCACCGTTCTTACCTCCAGTTGCTGTAAAATGGAAAATATGGACCACGCCCTTTCCCAGTTTCCCTATGCCATGCTGGCCGCCGCCATCGCTGCGGCAGGCTATCTGCTGTGCGGATTCTTACTGTGACAGGAGGTCTTACCCTATGAAACTACTCACTGGTGACATTACCAAAATAGAGACAGATGCCATCGTCAATGCCGCCTCCCCCGATCTGCGTCGGTCTCCCGGCATCTGCGATGCCATTTTTGCCGCCGCTGATACCAGGGCCCTTACTGCCGCCTGCAAAAAACTGCGCCGCTGTCCTGTGGGTACGGCAGTAGTCACCCCGTCCTTCGGTCTTCCCTGTAAGTATATCATCCATGTGGCCCTGGGTGAGTGGATGGGGGACCTGCGAACTGGAAAGCGGCTGATGGAGGCTTGCTACCGCCACGCCATGCAGCAAGCCCTGATGTGCCGGTGCAGAACTCTGGCCTTCCCCCTGGTCTTTTCCGGAGCCTTTCATCTACCCAGAATGGAGGCCCTCACAGTAGCAGAAAAAGCGATCCTGAAATTTGAAGCCAAACATCCAGAGTTAGATGTGTCCCTGGTCCTCTACACCCCCCAGATACTGGCCCAGGCTCAGGCTGTGCTGCGCCAGCTTTGTCCAGAGAACTAAAGACAGCGGAAGGGCCAATAAATTGGTCCTTCCGCTGTTTTTAGGCTATTTTTCGCTTTCTCTGTTCTTCAGATACTCCTCCATCACCCGAAGGATCAGAGCGGTGACGCTGCGCCGTTCCCGCTTGGCCTGGGCCGTTAACTCCTCCTTGAGCTTTTTGGACAGCCGTAAGCTGATCTGAGCGTCTGACTTGGCCACAGGATCACCTCCTTTTTTCTATCATACCGAAATGGAGGCTCCGTCGGTCGCATGACTTTGTATTATTTCGCATTATTTTTACGCTTCAACTCTTCGCCTCTGGCGGGCAGCAGGACCACTACATCTTGCGGATCTGGGAAAAGATAAAAAATTTCCTTGGAATACGGGACTTTTTTCTTTACATAGGGGGAAAATTGTGATATATTAACCCAGCATGAGAATGCGTCGGTATGCCCACTGGCTTGGTTCCGGGATATGGCCCGCGCAGGTGCGCGGGGTTCTGCCCGCCCGCTACCCAGCCCTTAGGGTAAAACAACAAGCGGCTTTACCGTTAGACGGGAAAGTAGTATGCCGCAATTAAGAAAGGTGGAAATTTCATGATTCGCAAGGACGAAAAGACGGCCGTTATTGAGGCCAACCGCACCCATCCCACTGACACCGGCTCCCCCGAGGTCCAGATCGCCATTCTAACCGCCCGCATCAACGAGTTGACCGAGCACCTGAAGGTCCACAAGCAGGATAACCACTCCCGCCGCGGTCTGCTGAAAATGGTCGGTAAGCGCCGCAAGATGCTGGACTACCTGATGGCCAAGGACATCGAGCGGTACCGCGCTATTATCGCCAAGCTGGGCATTAGAAAATAAGTTTATGCCGCATAGGGCAGCGCGTTCCGCGTGCTGCCCTATGTTCGCATATAAAACCAAACGAAAACTCCGAATTTCCCGCACTTTTTTAGCAGTTGAATATGAGCCGAAGCGCCGAATTTCCCAGCAGGGGTGCTTAGACCGGGGCGAAGGCGAGAACCCAGGAAAGGAACTTTCTGGCTCGATCCTATCCGTTTCGGCCTGTATTCAAGTGCTAAAGAGTTGTTGGACGTTCGGAAAAATTTGAAACAAAGGAGAATCCGAGATGTCAACTATCATCAAGCACAAACAGTTCCCCAAGTACAGGACCTGGACCATGGACTTGTGCGGCCGGCCTCTGACCATTGAAGTGGGTAAGACCACCGAGCTGGCCTCCGCCGCCGCCTGGGTCAAGTACGGTGACACCACGGTCCATGTGGCGGTCACGGTGTCCCCCCGTCCCCGGGACGGCATCGACTTCTTCCCCCTGTCCGTGGAGTTTGAGGAAAAGCTATACGCCGTGGGCCGCATCCCCGGCAGCTTTATGCGCCGGGAGGGCCGCCCCTCTCTGCCCGCCGTGCTGGCCAGCCGCCTGATCGACCGGCCTATGCGTCCCCTGTTCCCCTATGACTTCCGCAACGACGTGTGCATTCAGTGCACTGTCATGAGTGTGGACTACGACTGCTCCCCCGAGGTGGCCGCCATGATCGGCGCCTCCGCCTGCGTCAGCTATTCTGAGATCCCCTTCGCCGGCCCCATCGGCTGTCTGGAGGTGGGCTACTGTGACGGCCAGATTGTCCTGAACCCCAATCAGGAGCAGCGCAAGACCAGCCGCATGGACGTCACTGTGGCCGCCACACGGGAAAAGGTGGTCATGATCGAGGCCGGCGCCGACGAGATCCCCGACGAGATCATGTACGCCGGCATCGTGAAGGCCCACGAGGAGATCCGCAAGCAGATCGACTTTATTGACCAGATCGTCTCCGAGATCGGCAAGCCCAAGATGGAGTATGACCACGCCCAGTTCAACCAGGAGCTGTTCGACAAGATCGTGGACGAGTTCATGGACGAGGCCAAGGAGGCCATGGACACCGACGACAAGAATGTCCGGGAGACCCGCTGGAACGCCATGATCGACAAGTGGCACGAGAAGTATCTGGAGGAGTATCCGGATATGGACCAGTACCTGGAAGAGTTCACCTATAAGTTCCAGAAGAAGATCGTCAAGGCCTGGCTGCTGGAGGGCCACCGTGTGGACGGCCGCGCCAAAAACGAGATCCGTCCCCTGGCCGCCGAGGTGGGCGTCCTGCCCCGGGTCCACGGCTCCGGCCTGTTTACCCGGGGCCAGACCCAGGTGCTGTCCGTGTGTACCCTGAACACTCTGGCCGCCAGCCAGAAGCTGGACACCATCTGGGAAGAGGAAGAGAAGCGGTATATGCACCACTACAACTTCCCCCCCTACTCCGTGGGCGAGGCCCGTGCCCCCCGCTCCACCAACCGCCGGGAGTACGGCCACGGCGCCTTGGCCGAGCGGGCCCTGGTGCCTGTGCTCCCCTCTGTGGAGGAGTTCCCCTACGCCATCCGTGTAGTGTCCGAGGTACTGTCCTCCAACGGCTCCACCTCCCAGGGCTCCATCTGCGGCTCCACTCTGGCTCTGATGGATGCCGGCGTACCCATCAAGGCCCCTGTGGCCGGCATCTCCTGCGGTCTGATCCAGGACGACAACGGCGGCTTTACTACCTTCATTGACATCCAGGGCGTAGAGGACTTCCACGGCGAGATGGACTTTAAGGTGGCCGGTACAAAGGCCGGCATCACCGCCATCCAGATGGACCTGAAGAACGACGGTCTGACCCATGAGATCATTAAGGAGGCACTGGACATCACCCGTGACGCCCGGTTCGCCATCCTGGACGAGATCATGCTGCCCTGCATCTCCGCCCCCCGGGCCGAGGTGAGCAAGTACGCCCCCAAGATGATCACCGTCAAGATCGATCCCGACAAGATCCGTGAGGTCATCGGCAAGGGCGGCTCCGTCATCCAGAAGATCACCGCCGAGTCTGGCGCCCAGATCGACATTGAGGATGACGGCACCATCCACATCGCCTCCCCCAACGCCGAGGCCTGCGACGCCGCCAAGAAGATGATCGAGACCATCGTCTTTGTCCCCCAGGTGGGTGAGTTGTACTACGGCAAGGTGGTCCGCATCCTCCAGTTCGGCGCCTTTGTAGAACTGGCCCCTGGCAAGGACGGCATGGTCCACATCTCCAAGCTGGCCGAGCACCGGGTGGACAAGGTGGAAGACGTGGTCAACATCGGCGATATGATCTGGGTCAAGGTCACTGAAATTGACGACAAGGGCCGGGTCAACCTGTCCTATAAGGACGCCCTGCGTGAGATCCGCGCCAGAAAAGAATCCGGCGAGCCCATCAAATAAATCTGTTCTTACCATTTAAACGAGGTGGACAGCAAAGCTGTCCACCTCGTTGCTTTTCCCTCAAAGCACAGAGGGAGTTTTCTTTTACTTTTCCAAAATATGTGCTATAATATCAACAATTCCCACACGGAGTGTCATTTGGGGACCAAAATCACGGCCGTTCTCTCCCACCCGGCCTTTTCTCCCCATAGTAAGAGGTGCCTCCCAATGAAAACGCTGCTTACCATCATGCGACTGCCCGACGGCTCCCAGGAGCACTGCGGCCGGGCTCACACCATCTGGCTGGCCCTGGCCCTGACGGGAATGGGGTGCTGCGTCGGCGGCCTTTCCCTGTTTTTTTCCGCTACCGCCTATGTCAGTCTGAACTCCTGGCATCTGCTGGGCGCCTATCTTTCCAGCCCCTTGCTCATGTTCTTGAATCTTCTGCCTCCTGTCCTGCTGATCTGGCTGTTCTACTTCTTGTTCCGCCGGAGCTGGGCCGCCTTTATCTGTACTTTTCTGCCCGTTTTGGCCATCGCTCTGGCCAACTACTTCAAGATCCGGCTCCGGTCGGACCCCCTGCTGGCCTCTGACTTGCTGTTGGCGGCAGAGGCCGGGGGTATCGTGGGCAACTACACACTGGACCTGACCTGGCTGGTGTGGTTTGCCCTGTTCTGCTTTGTGGCCGGGCTGCTCTTTACCATCTTCCTTATGCCCCATGGCATTCGGGGCTGGCGGGAGCGGACCTTCGGCGCCTTGTCCTGTCTGGCCTTGATTGGCGTCGCCTTTGTGTCCCTCTACCTCAACCCCACTGTCTATGACCAGACTCCCACCCAGGCCATCCGCTACGCCTGGTCCGATGTGGAGGTCTATCTGTCCAAGGGTGGACTGTACCCCTTTCTCCACTCCTTCCGGGATATGCTTCCCACCCCACCGGAAAACTACGACAAAGAGGAGGCCGACAGCCTGCTTCAGCAGTACGAGGACCAGAGCATCCCGGAGGGTCAGAAGGTATCGGTCATGGGAATCATGCTGGAGGCCTTCTGTGACCTCACCGACTTCGACGCCCTGGCCGGGCAGGAGGGGGTGGCCCAGGTCTACGCCCCCTGGCACCAGCTGGAGGCCCAGTCCATCTCCGGCGACCTGCTGACCAACATCTTTGCCGGGGGCACGGTGGACAGCGAGTGGGCCTTCCTCACCGGCTACTCCACCCATGATGAGTTTTGGAAGGACACCGACTCCTATGTGTGGTATTTGAAGGACCAGGGCTATCAGACCTTTGGCAGCCACCCCGGCTTCGGCTGGTTTTACAACCGCCAGAACGTGAACCAGTACCTGGGCTTTGAGGAATACTGGTTCACAGAGAACCACTATGGGGAGCTGGTGGACCCGGTATTCGCCCAGTGGCACTCCGACCCCCTGTTGGTCCAGGAGCTGCTGGCCCAGATGAAGGAGCGCGTCCAGAGCGGCCCCTGCTTCTCCTTCTCTGTATCCTACCAGAACCACGGCCCATACAGTACCGAGCTGCCCTCCGGGCCCCGGCACCTCACCCCAGAGGGCTCCGGTCTAAGCCAGGAGAGCTGTAATATTTGGAACAATTATCTCAACGGCGTGGCCGAGACCCTTCAGGCCCTCACCACTCTCGTCCAGGGGCTGGAGGAGATGGAGGAGCCGGTGGTGCTGGTCCTGTTCGGCGACCACAAGCCCTGGGGCGGCAACGGCAACTCCGCCTATATTGAGATGGGGGCCACCTTTGATTTGTCCACCCTGAACGGCTTCTATGACTACTATGCCACCCCCTATGTGATTTGGGCCAACTCTGCCGCCAAGGAGACCCTGGGCCGGGACTTTGTGGGGGACGGGGGAGACTTCTCCCCCTGCTTCCTGATGACAGAGCTCTTTGACCAGTGCGGCTGGACTGGCCCCGGCTTTATGGAGCTGTCCAGGCAGGTCCGGGCCGTCACCCCCCTGGTCCACACCCAGGGGCTCTATCTGGTGGACGGCCAGCTCACTGATATACTAGCGCCTGAGGATCAGGCTTTGCTGGACCAGTTTCTGTCCGCCGAATATTTCAGAGAGAACCAGCTCCTCCCCGTTGAATAGACAAGGCCCCCGCCTGATATCAGGCGGGGGCCTTTTTGATTACCGAACAAGGAGTTTCTTCATGGCCTCCTCCAGGCCGTCCACTGTCAAGGGAAACATGGGGAACTCCTGGGAAATGGCATCATAAGTCTGGCACCAGTACTGGCCCCACCCCGGCCGCTCACTGGGATTGAGCCATACCGTATGGCCAAAGCGTCCCTTCAGCAGCCGCAGCCAGTCCATGCCACACTTGGGCCCGTCCTCCCGACTGCCGCCGTAGTAGCCGCCCAGCAACTCATGGGGAGCCATCTGGGCATCCCCCACCAGGATCAGCTTATAGTCGCTGGGGATATTGGACAGCACCCAATCTGTCTGCACTGAGTTTCGGCTCATGAGCATGGGGTCCTGATACAGTCGAGAATAGACGCAGTTGTGAAAATAGTACACCTTCAGATCCTTGAAATGGCCCGACTTGGACACCGCCTGAAACAGAGCTGAACAGAGCTGACTGTAATAGTCCATAGACCCCCCGGAGTCCATCAAAAGAAGCACCTTCACCGTGTTTTCCCTGGGCCGCTTGTATCGCACCTTCAGCACGCCGCCATTGTCGGCGGTGTCTTTGATGGTGTTGTCCACGTCGAACTCCGTGGGGGGGAGGTCCACCAGTCCGGAGAACTGCCGCAGCTTCCGTAGGGCCACCTGGAACTGCCGGGTATCCAGGGTGTTATCCCGGCGGAAATCCCGAAACTTCCGCTCCCCGGCCACCCGGAAGGCCCGTCGGTACATGCTCTGGCCCCCTACTCGAATGCCCTTGGGGGACAGTCCAGAGTTTCCAAAGGTGGACATTCCGTGGGTTCCTACCCAGTAACGCCCCCCGTTGTGCTCCTCGGTCTGCTCCTCCATACGCTCCTTCAGCATCCGCTCGATCTCCTCCTCGGAGAAGCCCAGGTTTTTCAGCGCCTGTTCCTCATCCCAGCTGGCGTAGTCGGACAACACCTCGGGCCTGTTCAGCCAGTCCAGCAGCTCCTGAGACACCTCCTGCTGGAAGGGCACGTCCTTAAAATACTCCAGAAAGCAGCGGTCGAAGGTGTCAAAGTCCGCCTCGCTTTTCACCAGAAGACAGCGGCACAGGTGGTAAAAGCCCGTGAAACTGGAGCTGTGGAGCCCCTTGTCCATGGCTTCCACCAGGGCCATCCACTCAGTGAGGGACACCTTTAGGCCGTTCTTCCGCAGGAGATACAGAAAATCCTCAAACATGGCTCACCGCCACTGCCGCCGAAGCGTATCGATGTCCTCGTTTTTCTTCAGCAGCACCCCCAGATAGGGGACCTCCTTGACGATTTTATCCACATTGACGCCGCCGTGCTGAAGGGCCTGAATCCAGTCGATAATCTCACTGGTGGAGGGCTTCTTCTTAATGGTGGGCAGGGAGCGGATCTTGTAAAATGCCTCCAACACCTGGGTAAGCAGCTTGTTGTCGATGTCCGGGAAGTGGACCCGGACGATATCTGCCATCAGCTCCTTGTCGGGGAACTCGATATAGTGGAACACACACCGGCGCAGAAAGGCGTCGGGCAGCTCCTTCTCCGCGTTGGAGGTGATAATAACCACCGGCCGGTGATTGGCCTTGACCGTTCGCCCTGTCTCCGGGATATGAAACTCCATCCGGTCCAGCTCCCACAGCAGGTCATTGGGGAACTCCAGGTCCGCCTTGTCGATCTCGTCGATGAGGAGGATGACCTGTTCCTCGTCAGTAAACGCCTCGCCCAGCTTGCCCAGCTTGACATACTTCTCGATATCGTCCACGCCCTGTCCACCAAACTGGCTGTCGTAGAGCCGCTGGACTACGTCGTAGACATACAGGCCGTCCTGGGCCTTGGTGGTGGACTTGATGTTCCAGATGATGAGCTTTTTCCCCAGCGCCTGGGAGATGGCCTCGGCCAACATAGTTTTTCCGGTACCTGGCTCCCCCTTAATGAGCAGGGGCTTCTGGAGCACCATGGCGATATTGGCCGCCCGGAGCAGCTCCTCCGAGGCCACATAATTCTGACTTCCTCTAAATTCCTTCATTCCAAATATCCTTCCCGGCCCGGGGATTCGGGCCTGTGTAGTCTATGCTCCGAATTTTATAGTCTTTTGCAGAGAAAAGCAACCCCTTTCCCTGAAATTACCTGGAATCACCTGACCTCCCCAAAACTGCACCTATTTCTTGCCAAAAAAATGGTCAGAAATTATTCATAATTCCCCCTGTGGAGAAATTTTTATTCTGCTGCTCTGACTTTGCAAACGGCGCCGCGTTCCCTCTCTAGGGCTGTAAGGGCAATCCAGGACAGATATCCTCTTGGGAATACCGGCTACCTCTGTAAGTTGTCGATCTCCCTAACCAGTAGAGGATGACCCCACTCCATTTTGACAAGTTTTATTATTTTTTTGATAAGTATACTTGACACAAAAATTTCTATGTGATATGCTTTCTCCATAAGCCGGGGCCTCAAATCAGAAAACGTCCCACAGGGGAGATGGAGGAACTGTTATGGACAAAGAGAAAATTTTAGAAAAAAGCAGGAAGGAAAACATGCGCCAAGATGAGATGGAACGCACCGTCCAAGTGGAAGGGGAGTCCTTCTCTCTGATTTTCGTCTTTCTGGTTGGGCTGGTCATTCTCATCTATAATCGGCTCCACGACCTGCCTAGCAGCCAGGTGTTAGCCATGTTTTGGGCCAGTTGTGTGGGCAGCCGAGTGTACCGGCTGACCAAGCGAAAAAACATTTCTGATATCATCACTGGGCTTATTTCTCTTGCATTTCTGGTATTCTGTCTGGTAAGATATTTTACACAGGGGCGGTGATAAAATGGATGACCAGCTGATCTTAAAGAACCGGCTGAAGATAGCCCGTGCGGAAAAAAATCTGTCCCAGGGAGAACTGGCCAAGCTGGTGGGTGTATCCCGCCAGACCATTAGCTCTATCGAAACGGGGCAGTTCAACCCTACGGCCAAGCTGGCTCTGGTCCTGAGCATCGCCTTAGACAAAAAATTTGAGGACCTTTTTTACTTTGACTGACGGCTTTGAGGAGGGTGCGACTTCTATGGAATATTTTGCTGTAGCCCTGTTTTCCATCGGGGTCATTGGTATCCCCATCGCGGTCCTGTTGTACAATGACTATGGGAAAAAGCGGGGGTGCGGCCGGGGATGCGCCACCTGTGGAAATCGTTTTCTCTGCCATCCGGACCAGTATTCTGACAAACCGGAGCAAATCGACAAAAAAGAGACGTCTGGATAAAGGTGCCTCCCGATAAGAAAACATCGTGGGGCAAGAGAGAAACGGTATAGCTTCGGCTATGCCGTTTTTCTCATTCTTGCCTTGATGAAGTAACTTTCGATACTTCCAGGGCTCCAATGCCCTTATAGTAGATGTCAATTTCCTGGGTGCGGTTCTTGCCCTTTGGATCGCTGGCGGCATGGACAACGATCTTCTCGACAAACTCATGTAAGATACATGGGGTTAATTCAGGAATTTCCGTATACCGTTCTACAACGGAGAGAAACCTTTCCACATTGGCGCTTTTTTGTTCCTCTGCTTCGATTTCATCACGGAGAGCAGCCGCTACATCTTGAAGCTGATGCTGCTCTTTCTCGTAATCGGTAGAGAGCTTTTGAAAACGCTCGTCAGAAAGTTTTCCCGAAATAGTATCTTCGTAGAGCCGCTTGAAAATGGTGTCCAGCTCTGCAATCCGCTTTTCGGCATCGGCCAATGTTTTCTGCCGTTTTGCCAAATCTTGGTTACGTTGGCGCATATCCGCATCCATGACCATCTTCACAAAATCGTCTTTGCGCTGTGATGCGAAGGAAACGATCTCGCGCAGATTTTGCAGAACCAATTCTTCCAGGATAACAGTTCGGATAGAATGTGTCTGCCCACATACATCACGGCTTTTCCGATAGCCGGAACACAGATAGTATTCCTGATCGCGCCGGAAATTGGTTGCCCTGCATTGGTACATAATGGAGCCGCAGTCGGCACAGAACATCATGCCGGAGAACATACCCATTTCTCCCATCTTTGTGGGTCGGCGCCGCGTCTGCCTTGCGAGCCTTGCTGCATCGGCAATCGCCTCCGTCCAGATGGCTTCGTGGGTATTATCAAAAATCTTCCATTCGCTTTCTGGATTGTGCAAGGTCTTTTTACTCTTGTAGGATTTTTTACGGGTTTTGAAATTAACTGTGTGCCCCAGGTATTCACGCCAGCGGTCCATGATGTCGGCAATCGTAGAAGAATCCCAAGCGTAAGGAGAACCTTTCTTTGTGACATTGGTTGTTCTGCCCTTGCTCGCATAGTAAGCAGCCGGAGTAAGAATTTTTCTTTCCGTCAGTTTTCTTGCAATCTGCGAGGGTCCCAAACCATCCATGATATAGAGACCAATTTCATAAACTACCTGGGCGGCTTCTTCATCCTTCACCCATTGCTTTTTGTCATCAGACGATTTCATGTATCCATACGGAGGCAAAACAGTCAAATGTTCTCCTGCATTGCCTTTCACTTTCATAACGGCACGGATTTTTTTGCTGGTGTCTTTAGCGTACCATTCATTGATGATATTGCGGAAGGGCATAAACTCGTTGTCACCCTGAGTGCTGTCCACACCATCATTCACCGCAATAAAGTGAATATCATGTTCGGGAAACATGATTTCCGTATACATGCCGACTTGCAGATAATCACGTCCGAAACGTGACATATCCTTGATGATGACCCTCTTGACAAGGCCAGCCTCAATGTCTGCAATCATCTGCTGAAAGCCTGGGCGGTTGAAGGTCGTACCTGAGATGCCATCATCAACATAGAATTTGAAATTGCTGTATCCATGCTCACGGGCATACTTTTCCAGGATTTTTTTCTGGTTTACAATGCTATTGCTGTCACCCTGCAATTCATCATCACGGGATAAGCGACAATACAAAGCTGTAAGTTCTTCGGAGCTCATAGCCGTGTAAGGGAATTGAAGCGCGGCAGCGGTGTTTGACTGATAATACATAAATACCTCCTATCTGGCAGTCAAACACGATATTGAAGTCCAACTTCATTATACCGCGCTTTCTTTTCCCTGTCTGCCTGTTAAGAGGTTTTCAAGTCACAGTTTGTTTCTGAACATCGGCTTTTATCAGGTTCTCCAGTTTGGAGGCTATCGTCTGATTTCCCGTTTGAGGGAAAAAAGAATTGACGATAAAGGTCGTGTTGCCGATCTTCTTTTTGCTCCGCATAGGCGGGGCATATTTATTTTCAGATTGAATTTTCTGCATAATAAGGCCCCTTTCATGCCATTTCATTAAAACCATAAAAGAGGCAGAAAACGGACGGCTGCTGGCCGCAGCTCCACGGGAATCTCACCCCGGCCCATGCTGATGGGTGCGCCGCGCAATGCTTTGAGGGCGTTCAACGCGGGAGTCTCATTATCCTGTCTGCGTATCCTCGCCCACAGGCTGCCACACCTGTTTTGCGGCCTGGTTTTGTCGCTCACCTGTTTGGTAGGGGTCCCGTCCTGCGGACTTGCAACAGGGTCATGGCGCACCGGCCGACCGGCTCCACACAGACAAATTGTATCCGTCTGCCTTATTCTGCCCGAAGGCTTTCTTTGTCAAGGAACAATAAGGCTTTGTCAGCCTGTAAAAACATACCGTTTCCGATATGCTTTTACGGAACGACAAACAGCCCATAACGGGAAGCGTGGAAAGGGGTATACGCTCCCCGCATGGGCTTAAAGAGTTAGCCTACATGAAACGCAAGAGTGCGGGTAATAAGGCGCACTTGCAGCCTGTTACGCATTTCTTCGTCCACATAGGAGTAAGTATTGCCCGCGTCGTCTTTCAACGTTCGGGTACAAAGTTTCGCTATGTAACCCTCATAATGCTTCAAGATCGCGCACATGGCGTTTGTGTCGCCGTTTGCCGCTGCGGAAATGACAGGGAACGGCAACAGATTTTCAGATTTCCTAACGGTGTTCATCATCTGCTTTTCCCTCCAAATATTGTTTGATCTTCGCAAGCGCGGATTTCCTATGCCGGAAAACCGTCGTGCGTACAACATTCAGCAGTTCGCCAATTTCCGTGTCGCTCATATCCAAGAAGTAGGACAAGAGAACAATATCGCGTTTTCTTTCAGGCAAAGCGGTAAGGGCTTCGGCAAGCAGTTCATTTTTGACGAGTACATCAAAGCCGGACACTTGAAAACGGAAATAATCGCTTTCGTATTCGTCCGTTGTGAAAAGCTGCGCGAGTTCGCTTTCGCTCAAATCCGAAAAAGGTACTTCGCGTGCTGCGCGTTTCGCAAGAGTGCGGCGGTGGCTTTTCGCTTCGCCAACCAAAGTTTTCTTTGCTAATGCGTCGTACTGATGTTGTATTCTTTCCTTGTCGGAAGAAGATAGCTCCATAGAGTTCACCTCCTTCCCGCGTGGAGTAGAGGACGGGAGTTAAGGGCTTGTCCTCTCTGCCCCTTTCGCTCCGTACCCGTTCGGGAGATGGCTCTTGAGTGCGTTTTTCAGAAAAAAGTTGAAAAAAGCAAAATGCGCCCGTCCGCAAGACGCGGACGAGCGCAAAGGAAATGTAAGAAGTATTTAGATGTATTGACAGTTCATACTCATAGCCGGAATATCCCGCTTGCGGAGCATAGCTTTTTTTGACCGCAAAGCATTAGGCGGGTTACAGTAAATAAAAATGGACACGGCGATACCTCCCCGATACCGCCGTATCCTTAAAAAAGGGCGACTTTAATACACTACCCGCAATCCATTCTATAATAGGGAACAGCGGCTTTTGCGCAATATTAAATAAAAAAGCCGATAACACATAGGTTTTTTGACCTAATGCGTTATCGGCTCTGCGTCTATGCGTCTGGCACTTTTAATCATTTTTTTTTGAATTTATTATATGTGTTAGCTAACTGTCCACAAGCCGCGTTAATCTCTCTGCCATGAGAAACTCTCATAGTAACTTCAAGTCCTGCTTGCTCTAATTGATGTTTGAATGCAACTATTTCCCGTTTCTGTGGTGCTTTAATTCTTGAATTGCTTGTTGGGTTGTATTGTAACACGTTAATCATAACTTTTTTGCCCCGAAACCATTTTGCAAGTTGTCTTACATCTGAGGGCCGGTCATTTATACCCGGTAAAAGCAAATACGCAAAGACAATTTTGCGATTATGCCTTTCAGAATAGGATAAGGCTTGCTTAACAACATCTTCAATAGCATATATGCGCATGTGAGGAATAATACGATTTCTTGCAGATTGTGTTGCTGCGTGTAAAGATATTGTCAACTGAATTTTAAGATGTTCCTCGCGCAATTTTTTTAATTGATCGACCGGACCAACTGTTGATATGGTAATGCCGTCGGTTGGAAAGTTGAGCCCATATCTATCTCGGAGAATATGGATTGCTTTTATCAAGTTGTCATAATTGAATAAAGGCTCTCCCATACCCATAAAAACGATACGGTTTACTTTTCGACGCAACAATATAATCTGTTGTACGATTTCTGACGATGTTAGATTACGAACAAAGCCATTTCGCCCGGACTCACAAAAAATACAACCAACAGGACAACCGACTTGTGTGCTCACGCAAACAGTTCCACCATCTCGCCGCTTGATAAAAACCGTTTCAATGTATTTGTTGTCTTTCAGTTCGTAAACATACTTTTCAGTATCACTGCTTTTGCAAATATTTTTTACCAACATTGATAGATTTTTTTTGCGTGGTAATTGCTTATATAATTCTTCATATAAGGCTTTTGCTTCATTCTCGCCAATAACTTCCGACATTTCTTTGTAAGTAAATCCGTATGGATCATTCCGTACTTCCGCAGGCGTATATTTAGGTAAACGTTTCATTTTTATATCCTTTCTTCTAAATAATAAAAGTTTGTTTTTCTGTATTTTTGATTACAATCTCTAATTTTTCTACATCAATGATATGCGTCAATTTGCATTTAGGGCAGAAAAGAGGAAAATCTTTTAATACAGTATTATGAAATACTTGAACTCTCGTCTTTCCGTTACAAATCGGACATTTTATCCAATATTTTTTAAGCATTATATTTCACTCGTCCTTTTTACACAAAAAAATGCAGGTCAATCCTCAACATGAGCATTGACCTGCATTTATAATGCACAGAGCAGTACAACAAAACTAAGGCATAGCTTGCACTATGTCTATACTATATCTATACGTCGTTAGTTTTTTGTATAGCATCCGCAAAATAAGCATGACAAAAAAGCCCATGTTGAAAATGGGAAAATCCTTTTTTTCAATGCTTATCTAATACGCATGCTATGCAACATAAACGCCGCCTCCTTTTACATAAATTTTATTTTATCAGAAAATCAGTCTACTGTCAATACACAACAGGAAGTATTTAACCTAATGATATGAATTGTGTGGACATATCCAAAAAGAAAGGTGAACTGTAAAATGTAACAGGGTGAATGAAAATGGCAAAAAGACCCGTACCATTGTACGACTTTAAGGCTTTCGGGGCAGCTATAAAAGCCGCGAGAAATGAATACGGCGAGAGCCGCAAAAAGGTAAGCGACGAGTTATATATTTCCCCGCGCTACCTTGCGAATATCGAGAACAAGGGACAACAGCCGAGTTTACAGGTATTCTATGACCTTGTAACCCGGTATCATATTTCGGTAGATCAATTTTTCTTCCCGAACAGCAATGCGGAGAAATCCACCGGGCGGCGGCAGCTTGACGCGCTGCTGGACGGTATGAGCGATAAAGGCATACGGATTGTAACCGCAACAGCAAGGGAGATAACGGAAGTCGAAAAAGCAGAGGATTAACCTCACAATATGAGAAATCGGGAGATTGCAGCGCATGGCGGCTGCAATCTTTTTTTGCGTCCAAAATCAAAGGAACGCGCAACAAATACCGCCTTTCGGTGGGGGTATGGAGTAGATAGCAAGCACAGCAAACGAGTACCCGCTTGCGATTTTTGGCTTTAGGGAACCCTCTCCCTAAACCCGAAAAATGCTTGTTGGGAACATCCCAAACCCTGATACGAAAAGAGGCGAGATACCACGATGGCAAACCGAAAACGAAATATCCAGGTGAAGTTCTATGTGACCGCCGAGGAAAAGGAACTGATGGAACAGAAGATGGCCCAGCTCCAGACAAAGCGGATCGGCGCCTACCTGCGGAAGATGGCGATTGACGGATATATCATCCAGGTGGACACCAGGGACATTAAGGAGATGAACAAACTTCTGTCCGCCATTGGCCGGAACATCAATCAGATTGCCAAGCGGGTCAACGCCGGAGGCCCCACCTATCAGGCCGACATGGAGGAAATCCGGGAAAGGCTGGATCAGATATGGCAGTTACAAAGACGCATCCTATTAAGTCAACGCTGAAAGCTGCGATTGACTATATCTGCAATCCTGACAAGACGGACGGGAAGCTGTTGGTGTCCTCCTTCGGCTGCGCCGCCGAGACCGCCGACATTGAATTTGAATGGACACGCCGCCATTCCATCGACAAGGGCACACACCTGGGCCGTCACCTGATCCAAGCCTTTGAACCTGGGGAGGTCATGCCAGAGGAAGCCCACCGGATCGGCATGGAACTGGCACGGGAGGTCCTGGGCGGCAAATATGAATTTGTCCTCACCACTCACATTGACAAGGATCACGTCCATAATCACCTGATTTTCAATGCGGTCAGCTTCACCGACCACAAGCACTACCATTCCAACAAGCGCAGCTATCACGAGATACGCCGGGCCAGCGACCGGCTGTGCAAAGAACACGGCTTGTCCGTCATCGTCCCTGGCCGGGATAAGGGCAAGAGCTACATTGAGCATCAGGCCGCACAGAACGGCACCAGCTACAAGGCAAAGCTGAAAGCCGCCATCGACCGGCTGATCCCCGTGTCCTCCAGCCTGGAAGATTTGCTTGCCCGGTTGCAGCGGGAAGGGTACGAAATCAAGCGGGGAAAGTATATCTCCGCCAGGGCGCCGGACCAGGAGAGGTTCACCCGGCTCAAAACCCTGGGCGCCGATTACACGGAAGCAGCCGTTGTCTCCCGCATTGCCGGAGGTCCCAGGCCCTCCAGACAGCCCCAACAGCGCAGCGGGAAGGTCAGCCTGCTCATTGACATTCAGAACAATATCAAGGCCCAGCAGAGTGCCGGATACCAGCGGTGGGCAACCATCGAGAATCTGAAACGGGCGGCCGCCACCATGAACTTTCTCACCGAACACGGCATCGGCAGCTATGAGGAATTGGTGGAACGGTGTGACGCCGTTGCCGCCGCCTCCATCCGTACCAGGGAAAGTCTGCGGGATACGGAACAGCGGATCGCCGACCTTGCCCTCCTGGGAAAGCAGATCGACACCTACCGCAAGCTGAAACCTGTCTATGACCGATACAAGGCATCAAAGGACAAGGAAAAATTCCTGCGCGGCTTTGAGAGCGAGATTATCTTATTCGAGGCGGCCGCCAGGGAAATCAAAAAGGCCGGGCTCACCAAACTTCCTTCCTCCGATAAGGTGAAAGCAGAACTGGAAGGACTCTCCGCCCGCAAGGCCGCCCTGCAAACGGAACTTCGGAAGATACAACGGGAGGAAAAGGAATATGACACCCTCCGCCAGAATGTGGACGCCCTGCTGGAAAGGCCGAAGGAACAGGAACAGCAGCGGCAGCGGAGCAACGACTTGGAGTAACGGGGATTGGGCGCTTTTGACAGTCTTTGCAAAACCCCTGGGCGCATGGTTATCCGGCTGATATAATGGAACCAGGAATGGAGGTGCTGACTGTGACGAAATCCGAAGTAATCAAAGAGTTTTTCAAAAAGAGCGTGCTGCCCGTGGCGGTGGCGGCTTTGCTGTACTGCATTTTCAAATCCGTCTGCACAAAAGATGGAGTCACCGACTATGTATGGCTGTTCATCCTTTGCGGTCTGCCTTTTGGCATCCCACGGATGTTTGCCTGGATCGTGCCGGGCGGCTCTTTGGGAACCGCCCTTCCGTTGTTTCTGCTGAACTTTATTATTGGCGGAGTGATCGGCGGTTTCGTCCTGGTCTGGCGACTGCTGGTGTCTACCTGGTATATTCCCTTGACCATCTATCGACTGTTCATAACAAGAGGGACTTCCTATATTCCAGAATAGCACTATGGAAATGTGGAAAACGGCCGCTCCACCGATGGAAAACAAATATTTACGACCTGATGGAAAAGCTGTCAGCTTTCCCACAGCCCGCAAACACTGTTTCCCACAGCGCCGCCCCTTTGACCGTTTACACACATTCCCACAGCGCCTACTACTGCTACTGAAAATGAGCGCCATCACCGAAAGATGATGGCGCTCATTCTTTTTCTCCGTATCCTTCCCCAGCAAGATTTAGTATATTCTTTTTTTCTTTCTGCGCATAGCGCATGGTCTGATAAGCTCCGCCGCCTGTATGGTCCACATAGAATACAACGAGATTGCTTCGCTTCACCATCTGCCGGTTGCGAATTTGAAAAGCGCCTTTTGGATGGCTGCTGGCCGCGCTGCCGCATATCTCGATTTCATCATAATAGGTTTCAAAGTTTTCCATATTGTTGCGCAGCTCCGCCGTGGGATATGGCAGTATCCAAATCAAGGAACTGTTGTCATCCCGAACAAGTCGCTGCTGGCGTTTGACAGCGGAGGAAACGATCTGGTCAAAATCTCCGTCCCGTCCGACCAGGAACTCCACATACTCCTTTTCCAAAAGCAGCGCATGAACCAGCGCCTCCACACGATCCTCCGCCTCACGAAACTCCGGGATGATCCGGTGTCCAAAAAAACTAACAGTAAATATGTTCACGGTTCTATCTTCGCCATTTTCAAGCCAGTCCCTCCAACAAAGTAAACAATCCACTTCTCATTATATACAAACATTGACTTAAAGTAAATAATTCTTTAATTGGTCTCAATTATAATTTACCTGTTTTGTTGGTAGCATAATATCAGGAGGTGATATTATGCAAACGGAGTTTCCAGAACGCTATATCACTTTGGGCTTGAAGATCGCATATTACAGAAAAAAGGCGGGGATGACACAGGAGGTCCTTGCGGAGAGGATCGGGAAAAGTGTCAACTTCGTTGGTCAGGTAGAAGGAACAGGTACGGTTCGTGGCGTATCTCTTGAAACATTGTTCAAGATCGCCCAAGTGCTGAAAATCCCGCCCTCCAAGCTGTTAGAGGATGACTGATCGACTGCGACGCAGCCAGAACAAAAAAAGAATGGGAGCGCCAACCTCGGATAACTGCATCCGATGTTGACGCTCCCATTTTGCTTGATAAAAGGTGAAAATCCGGCGTTTTTCCTATGCAGAAACGCCCTGCCGCTCCACATGGGAAATCATACTGCCCCTACACGGAAAAGCCGTCACAGCCGGTTTCTTTGACTGTTTTGAACCCTAATTCCCGCACTTTTTGGAACGGAGGGAAAGATAGTGCGGACAGGACAACACCACCGCCCGGAAACTCTGCTTGCAGGGATGGATACAGCCCTTGCATAGCTTGTTATACTGGCGTCTGCCGTTCTCGCCCAGGAAGAACGCCCATTCCAGACGCCATTTCTTGCTCCGGCTCATAAGTCGCCCAGCTCCGGGGGCTTCTTCTGCGGGGCAGGCTTGTCCGGGCTTTTCCGTTCCGCGCACTCCCGTTTTGCGTCCTCCAGTCGCTCCCGGATGGAAGGCTTTTTCTCCGGCGTGGTCCTGCGCGCCTCGGTCTGGGCTTTCTCCAATTCCTCACCACGGCGGCCGTTGTTGATGATCCCGTCGATCATGCCGTAGTCATCCTCCAGGGTCATTTCCGCCGTGCGCAGCGGGTTTTCCGGCTCCACGGGAACGGATACGATCTGCCCGTTGATGCTGGCGAACAGCTCCGGCCGCTTGAATTGCTCGGTGTATTTCTGGATCATGTCCGGGGGCAGGGACGCAAAACTCTCCGGCCCCAGGCCCACCACCAAGAAGGTGCCTGCCACAATGTCGTAAATCTCCCCATGCTCGTCCCGGAGAGAGCGGTTCAGGTCCAGACCGATGAGCTTGCCCTCGTCGTTCAGCACCAGCCCCACCGGATCGTCAAAGGGATAGGAGGCGGCAATGTCGCCGCCCACCTCCGCTTGCAGCGCATGGAGGCCGGGGTCGATTTCCTTCACATAGGGTTCCTTCATGGGCTCCACCACCAGGACAGTCAACTTCTCCGGCGCGGTATGTTCGGGTGCGTCTCCGCTGGGGATGGCAAAGGCGCGGCTGCCGTTGGCCATGATGAGATACTTTCCGTCCTCGGACTCGTGGTGGAAACCGTATCCGGCCGCCTCCATCTGTTCCCGGCTCATATCCGTCACATGGAAGGTGCCCCTGGGAGTCCGCACCGTCTCGCCGGTCTCTCGGTCATCCGGGGTGGGCGCCGCTTGCTGCCCGTACAACTCCGCTTCATACTCCCGGTTTGCCTGCTCCGCAAAGGACAGCATCTCGTCCACATGGGACTGATCCGGGTTTTCAATGGCCTCCCGGATCGCCTGGGGGTCCACATCCAGAAATTCCTCATAGCCGGTGGCGTCCTTGAACTTCTCGATCTCCGAAGGCAGATAGTCCTCCTGGGTCTGCCCCAGGGCGGCCAGTTTCTCGTCCAGGGCGGAGATGCGCCCGGCCATCAGGTTTTCGTAGATTTCTTCCTTTGCCGCGTGTTCCTCCGGGTGCTCGGCGGCATACTGCGGATCGTTCTGCCGGAAAAACTCGTCCATATCGTAGGCAAGATCCATGGCCCATTCCGAAATTTCTTCTTCGGGGATGTCATCCTGGAAGGTCATTACTCGGTATTCCTCCGGGATGCTACCGCGCTCACCATCGTAATACTCATGGAAGCTGTCCCCGGTATCCCGCACATAGCCCAGGTCGGTGAACTGGCCGCTTTCCTCCAGGGCGATGTCCCGCCCGTAGGCTTCATAGTCGATGTAATTGCGCAGATGCTCCGGCACCTGCATGGCGTCCAGTTCCTCGATATAATACCGGCCCAGATCATCGTGGTCATGGATGTCGGGGTAAACATCGTAACAGTCCAGGTTTTCCGTCAGGTTGATAAGCTCCTGGATGCTGCCCGTGTGATCGCCGATCTCCATAGCCGCCTGAAACCGCTCATATTCATCCTGGCTCATATCATCCAGTTTGGAAGCCAGGTAGTTCAGCTCGTCCAGGTTTGCATACTCACCCAGCAGGTCATAGAGGCCGTCCACATAGCAGTCGTAGTCCGTGATGAACCATTCCTCATAGGTCTGCCCGAAGTCGTCCTTCGCACCGATCCCGATACGCTCAAAGACCTTTTTCAGTTCCTCCGCCGTGGTGGGGAACTTCACCCATTCGCCCACAAGGGCGCCCTCGTTGTACTTGCCCAGGTTGGTGATGAAAGCGGCAAAGGGATAATCTTTGTCATAGTCATAATGGGGCATAACGACACCTCCTTACAGTTCCGGCGCAGACTTTTCCCGATGGGGCTGCGCCTTGCTCTGATTGGCACATTCCTTCCGGCTCTGCTCCAGCCGCTCCTTGATGGAGGGCTTTTTCTCCGTCTGCCTCTCCCTGGGACGCTCATGCTCCCACTCGTCGCCGGAAAGGGTGAGATACCCTTTACTGGTGAAGCACCCCTGTTCCTCCCGCATGGCGTGGTTGCCGAAAGGAACGGGATCAATGGCGTCCAGCAGCTCCGGGGGCAGAAGGACATCCAAATGCTGCGCCAGATAGCGCCAGCCCACATCCTCCACCTTGCGGATGTTGGGCTCCAGAATGAAATACTCGGTATTCGCGGGAAACTCCCGGAACTGCTCCAGGGTGGTCAGTCGGAAGGGAGACTCCTGGACAGCGGCCAGGAGGTCACGGTCCTCCGGGGAAAGTCCGGCAAGCGCCTGGGCCGCTGCCTCCAGTTCGCTTGCGTCACCGCCTGCGGGGAGCAGCGGCTTCAAATGCTCCATGAAGTTGACCTCGGTTTTACTTTTTGCCATGCACACCATCCTTTCGTTTGGGAAACTCCAACTTGAAATTGACATACTTGCCGCCGGTATCGTCCAGGATCACCACGGCGTCATAGGTGGAACCTTTCTTCTCCGACCACATCCCCTTGACGGAAGTGTGGCCTTTTTTCAGAAGGTCGGCCGCCA
This sequence comes from Flintibacter hominis, assembly GCF_014287965.1. Taxonomy (NCBI): domain Bacteria; kingdom Bacillati; phylum Bacillota; class Clostridia; order Eubacteriales; genus Flintibacter; species Flintibacter hominis. Next base: position 225,259 of record NZ_JACOPO010000005.1, read on the forward strand.
TCTTCCGGGTCATTTCCTTGCGGCGGCTGGTCCAGAAACGGTCATTCTTCCACATGACAAACTGGCAGGCCCGGTCCGAACAGGCGAAATTCTTCTTGCCTTCATAGACCGGCTTGCCGCAGCGGGGGCAGAGGCCCACCGTCTCTTTCTCCGGCTGGAACAGCTTTTGCCCATCCTCGGAAATGTGGGAGTATTTCCGCACCAGCTCCGCCGCCATTGCCTCGATCCCGTCCATGAAGTCCTCCGGCGACGCCTGGCCCTTTGCCACCTCGTTCAACCGCTGCTCCCAATCCGCTGTGAGCTTGGGAGAGGTCAGCAGCTCCGGCAGCACCGTGACCAGGTTAACGCCTGCCTTTGTAGGGATCAGGTTCTTGCCCTTGCGCTCCACGAACCCGCCGGACACCAGCTTTTCAATGATGGCCGCCCTTGTCGCCGGGGTGCCCAGGCCCTTGCGTTCTGCCTCGTCCGGCATATCTTCCTTGCCCGCATTCTCCATGGCCGACAGAAGGGTGTCCTCTGGTACGCTTTGTCAAGGGTGTTTAAGAAATTTTCTCGCAGTCATTCAAAATAAGCCGCTTGATTTTGTCGCTCATGGTTTCTTTGCTCG
>NZ_JACOPO010000006.1:0-181351 GCF_014287965.1 Flintibacter hominis
CGGGAATGACTTGTCCCACTCTATGCTATACGTCTGATGGCCTCTCTTTTCAAACGCCTTACTTACAGAGCGTGTTCCTGCAAATAATTCAAGTAGCTTCATCCAGCATCTCCATCTCCTCCGCGCTCAGAATCGGCGCGCGGGTGTTCCATATCTGCCGTGCTTCTTCCAAATCGTACCCCGCCGCCATAAACCCACATGGGCATTCAATCATTACACATGCCATCACGGCCCTGTGCTTCGCGTCCTCACCTCTGCACCCTGGACACGGCAGCAGCACCCCCGCCTCCGTCAGCCGTCTGGCCGCCTCTTTGTCGCCCAGCAGGGCACGCTTAATATCGTCCATATGGTTCGTAATGTATGTATTCATCACAGCCTCCCATCCAGCGCCGCACTCAACCTGTCGGCGTTCTCCAATGTGCGGTTTTTTCGGTAGGCGTTTTGGGCGGCTTCAACTGCTTTTCTTAAATCGCTGTTCCAACGGTACATAATATCTTCATACGATTTCAAATTCCGTTCTACTGTGTACTTTCTCATCAGGTGCTTTTTTTCAATTTGTCCTTGTTCCTGCGTAATCGCCTTTTGAAAAAATCTAAAATATAATGCTGCCAAACCCTGATACATTACTGCATCAATAAAATCCAAACTATCCGACATCGGCTCTCCACGCATGGCCGCTCTTTCAAAAGGAAGTTCTGTCATAGTGGCAATTCCTCCTCCACTGGCTGAAAATAATCCTCCCACCCGTAATGCCTTGGATAAAGTCCATAAGGAAAAATTCTTTTTGTCCTCTCGCTGTAACACAGTTTTATGGCTTTGTCCTTCGTGGCATATTTTCCAAACAGACGGTTTTTTGTAATTGACAGCTTGCTATCACATGTATCGTCATTTTCTATTCGCTCATAGGACATGACTACGTCGGCCTTGTTAGTGATGTCTGCGGAACCGGCCACATCATCGTTGTCAAACTCCAATTTGCTTTTTCTGGGATGAGCGACCAGAATAACAACTACATCATATTTGACAGCGATCTTTTTAAGCTGACCCACAAAATTGCTCTGTGCCAAATAAAGCTGATCGTTTTCCTGAACTGTTTCCATAGCTGTCATCAAATTGTCGATGCAGACTAGCCGAACTCCGTATTGCTTAATGACTTTTTCAATGGTTTCTGGAAGGCTTTCAAATTCCGCGCCATCCTCCGGAAGCCAGTTATTGTCGTATATATAAGCGCGGCCCTTATACCAATCACTGATCTGTCGAATTACGCCGTCCCCGATGGTATATTCATAGTCCCCATAGATATTTTGAATGGCCTTTATGTAATCCGTTCCGGCTAGCTGAAAATCGATCCATCGTTTAAAGTGATAATCAGCCAATTCACCAGAGTAAATAAATACATTCTCTCGTTGATCCAGTGCCTCACAGACCAGTTGGCTCATAAATGTGGACTTTCCATGTCCCCGCTTTCCGGTTAGCAAAATCACTTGTCCCATAACCAATCCGCCAATCAGACGGTCTATATCCGGGATATTGGTTTTGATTTTCGGCAGGGCGTTGATGTCCACCGACTGTACCAAAGCCAGGTCTTTAACATTTTCCAGCTGGGGTATCTCCGCGTTTTCGATTGCCGCCCTGATTGCCTGTTTCCCATATTTCAGGAGAATATCATTCGCGTCCTTTTCCCCCAGGTAGTCCTTTTTACGAACCACCTTTACCGTCTGTGGGAGGCGGGCCCGTAAAGTGTCAGCCAGCGTGATCTTCCCATGCTCGTTATCGCCAAATACCACAACATCATGAAACTTTGTAATCCAGTCCCAGCAATTTGCAAGCCATGTAAAGCCTGTTGCCCCCGTTGGAACAGAAACCGCATTGTTAAAGCCGCATTCCGCTACTGATAGGCTGTCTATCTGCCCTTCCGTAATAATCAGGCGGTCAAAGTCCTTGCACTGCTTTATTCCAAATAAGATTGGCATAGTTTCCGCCTCAGACCATTCTTTGTTTTTGTCAATGCCTTTGCGGAACTTCATGTTGCGGTATTTGACAAATTGGAGTGTACCAGTCTCATCGTAAAAGGGGAAAACCAAAATGTCCTTGTTATCTGTCCGAGTGGTCAGTTCATACTTTCGGCAAATTTCGGAGCTAATTCCCCGTTTTGCCATGTACTCGATTGCTCCATTCCGAACTACTACCGGCTTCTGTGGCAGTTTTCGGTAAACTCGCTTTTCACCGAAACCCAAGTCATAATCAAAATCTCTTGCCAGCTCTACAAAATGTCCATGGTAATCGCAGCTCGCTCGGAAGCACTTGAACAGACCGCTTTTAAGATTCACGGAAAATGTATTCTTGTCCCGATTTCCGCCTCCCCGACACTGGGGGCAATACTTGAAAAACAGCTCGTCCCCTTTTTCATGGATATCGGCCCCGATGGCCCTGGCCAATCCATAAGCATCTTCAGTCTTGAACTCATAGCTCATTGGTACATCCCCTTTACGAACAGGCCAAGGTCCTTCCCCATAGCTTCTGCGTCTCGTCTCCACCTGGATGGGAATCTGTACAACCTCCCATCAATCACAATGGAGTCATCACCCGTCCCCTCGGCGGGGAGCCCGCCGTCCTCAGACGGCGCGGCGACGCCGCAGCTATCTTCTTTTCTTCTATTCCTTCTTATTCCTTCTTTATTATGTCCGTCCGTTGTCCGTGAGTTGTCCGATTTTCGTTCACGGCGTTGTTTCGTTTGTTGCCCTCTGCCCTGGTAAACCTCCCAATTTTCAATGGTTATCGTTGTTCCATTCGTTGTATCACTCTTTGTTTCAACCATTGTTTCATTTTCGAGGGATTTTAAAAATCTACTAACCTTGTTCCGGCTCCATTTCCATCGCTTGGACAATTCTAAGATGCTCTTATAGACAGTTCCAGGCTGGAACTCCATAAATTTCCCATTTTTGAAAATTGTATTCTCCGTCCCTTGGGCCATAAGAAGCAGGTCAACCCAAGCTTGTCCTTTGGTAAATGGTTCCGAAACCCATAAGGGGTCATCCGCAAATTTTCTCCAGAGTTTGATCCACCCTGCTTTTTCGTCCATAGCTTACTCCCATGTTGAGGCGATTCTGGCATATATCTGCTCATATCCGTTTCTGAAATAAACATCCATGAGACAGGTCAGCTCATCCATCGTCAAGTCGTACAGGGTCATAGGCCTTCCATTGGTCATAACCTTAAAGTCATAGCGGCACGGAAGGTGGTCGGTCTTAATTCTCCGCTTTTCATTCTTCATCCTTTTCAGCCTCCGATACAATCACCTGGTAACCATCATGGATTTCTCTGCTGGTGTCCAATTCTAAGTTGTCGGTTATGTAAGTTTTGGAAAGTTCCGCCGGTTCCTGTCCATTGAAAAAGTCCTGGGGATTATGGGTGCAGGTGATTCTAAATTTCTTCTTCATCCGGCATTTCCTCCAATCGCTCCTTTAGCTCCCTGTACAGTACATCATGGATGACCCGTCCGCTGTTCTCCTCTTTGCAAAACAGGATTTGGCAGTTATAGCGGGCCAGCCAAGCCAGCATAGAGGCCGTTAGTGATGCCGGGTGAACTCTTGCCCTATAATGGCCGCTGTAAGCCTCGTCAAGACTCCCATTCTCCACCAGGAGGTATAACTTTGCCCCCGCCTCTTTAGCCCGCTTAAACTCCCTGACAAAGCGTTTCCGGTCTTGACAATAGCAGTGAGCCAGTTCGGTCAAATCCATCTTACGCTCAATAGCTACCTGGTCCCTTAAGTCCAATGTGTCACACTTAACGGAGTAATCCCCGAAAGAGAGGGCTACTCTCTCAATCGGGGCTTCGATCTGCTCCATACGTTTTCTGGCCCGTGGTGTGTCCTGTTCTCTAGTGTCCCATAAAACGGACATTGTAGATAGGGCGCGCTTGACCGAAAAATGATCCATCAGAAGGGCAGCTCCCCACTGTCTTCATTGATTTGGGCAAAGCTGTTTTCTGCGGCACTGGTGACTTTTAACGGCTTGTCCTTTGGCTGTCGATACTTTCCCTGCCGAATATCGTCTACATCAGTCAGAGCGCAACACTCCGTGGTCCAACCAGTATTTCCGTTCATTTCCCACTCCCGATTGCGGAACAAAACGCCAACAAGTTTTCCTTTCAGCTTCGTTTCATCCCAGTCCCAGTGGTAGCCAGGGTTGCTGGCCTCGATGGACCAGACAGCATTTCCAAAAGCGCGCTTAGTCCATCCGTCCTTTTCGCTCCCGTCATCTTTTGGCTCAGAAAGGCGGTAAGTTCCTCTCCATTTCTTGTCCTCTCGATCCTGCTCTTTATAATCCTTTGCAAAAAAGTCTTTGTACTGGCCCTCCAGAATATCAAAGGAGATCAGAAGTACATTCCCCCAGTCGTAGGAAACCTCCTCGGCATTTAGAATTTTGGCGACATAGCCACCAGCAGGAAGGAGCTCTCTGGCCCCAGCAGACTTCTTGGCTTCAAATCCGCTAAACTGTTTCATTACTCTATTCCTCCGTATTTTCGATAATATTTAAAGGGCACCAATACCCTCTATAACGAGTGTCTACGATGTATTCAGCCGTCCTTCGGCACTGTTTTCTTGCGTATGTTTCTAATAATGGGCAAAATTCACAGCATACACGGTCATCGGGGAAAAACAGGTCTACGGTTACTTTGGTATAGCTGGTTACCCCTTCGTCCTTTGCCTTACCCATCAGAAGTCCTCCAATGCCTTTAGAACAAATCCCATGTCATTATCGATCTCAAAGGATTTAAAGGCTCCCATGGGGCTTTTTGCTGTGCTGTTTTTTGCCTGCGTCTCGAATATATAGCGGTCATCATCGGTCTTCTTGGCCAGCAGAACAGTCCCAAACAGACTTTCCGGGACCAGCTTTTCCAGTTTTCTGCCATTCGTTTTAATTCTTGTAAAGCTGTATCCAAAATCATCCCGAATCGTCTCACTATGCATGACAAAAATGATGGTCAGATCGTCCCGCTGCCGGCCGGCTGTCTCGATCAAGTCCCACACAAACTGTGTCAAGTCTATCCATTTGCCAAAGCCCGTTTCTTTCATACTTTTTACTTCTTTGTCCACCATACAGGTGTTCAACGTGTCGATGACAATGGTTTTCGTCTCTGGTTTTTTCTGGCTGATATTGACAACTAGGCCAGCGATTTTCTGAATGTCTCTGGTATATGCAAAATTCCTATTGGCTTCATTGTATTGGCTCCGCCAGTCTTTCCAGGCCAGTCCTTTTCCGTCGCAGTCAATATAATAGGTGCTTTTAGGGTCCAGATTCCGCATAGCCGTTGTTTTCCCAGATCCGGATTCACCCATTACACAAATTAAGCGGCTCATATTCCTACCTCCGGCGGAAGGTTCGCCACTGGTATCCCGTCAAATCCCATAATTAAAAAGCCAGATCGCCCATCCTTCAGCCTGACACGAACTGTCCCGTTTATAGCTTGAATCTCTTCCAGTGGACCTATGTTTTCAGTTGCCCATGTAAGCAGTTTTGTTGTAGTTTCCATATAACCAACTCCATATCCCTCAATTCAGCCAGTCTTGATAAGTCGTGGCTCCGTAACCCGTGGCATATTCTGAAAATTCCCGAATGATGCCAGGATAGCCGTCCAGAAGCCACTTGATAATCTCAAGTGCATATTCTGTTGCGTATTCCTTTAGTTCTGCCATTGTGTCCTTGTTCTCGCATTCAATCCAGGATGGATAACCTGTCCGCTGAATCGCCGCAACGTCTGGATGCTCAATGTCCATCATCCGCATGCCAGCCCAACTCCCATTCCAAAAGCGAATACAAGCCCTAATAAAACCATAATACCTATAAAGGTAATTGTCTCAGACCGTCTTTCACGGCGCAGTTGCTCTCGCGTCCTCACTTCTTCCGCCTCTTTTCCATAAATTCCGCCACAGCGAGGGCGGTACAGATCACGATGCACACCACGCACACTGCGGAAAAAAACTCAAACAATTTTGATTCCTCCCAACGTCATCAAATAGAACCACTGCTCTTGAGTAAGGCGTACCTCCTGCTCGTCCAGGAGCTTTGCAATAGAGCCATCGCCGCATCCGATTTCATGGGCAAGGCCCCTTTGCGACAGCCGGTGCCGCTCCATAGCCCGCTGGGTGATGCGGCGGACCGTCTCATTTGGAGTTTTCATTTCTGTCCTCCCGATCCAGGATTATCGCCATGACTTCGGCTAAATTCCGAACCGTTTTAAGCAGCTCCGGCACATCAACTCCATAATGATCCCGTTCCAGATTGTTCATGTGCCTCCTAGAATTCCGGCTCTGCGTCCCAAGATCCTTAATGCTGTCGTTCTCTTCAAGCGTTTTTTTCATAAAATTTTCCTTTCCGGCTTGACAGAGAACGGATGTTCTAGTATGATGTATCTATCAAGCCTAATTGGTGTGGTCAGTTAGGTTTGCCAGCCTCGTCAGGTGTGTCCAGCACCTGATGGGGCGTTTTATTTTTCGTCCACAATGATTGTTCCAGTTGTGTAATAAATCATGTGCCGGTTCCCGTCCTCATCATCAAACAGAATGTAACTCTCACGATCTGTTTCAATATCAAACTTCCCAGAATATTCTTTGATAAGTTGACCATTTACGTCATAAACAGATACTGTCCGCTCAATTCCGCCTGACAAATTGCTCTGTTGATCTTTCAACGCCCGCCGGCCACTCTCTGAATTGAGGCGATACCAGATATATATGCCACTGATTAATGCTGTGATTAGAACTGTTGCCGCCGTTGCAACCGAAAGGCCGATTTTAAGTCCTTTATCATATTGAATATCTGTCGTTACTGCTCCCCATAACAGAAATCCTGCAATGGATAGTCCGATAACGCCAATGAAAATAACGAATACCCAAGCTCCTATAGTCATAATTACATATTTCCTTTCTAAATTATTGCGTACTCCAGAAGGTCCTTCGCTCGATCCAGGATCGTCTTGGCCTGAACCAGCGTAAGACCTTTTCCGAGCAGCATATGGCTGATTTGCTCTGGAAGCTCTTTCGCCAGCACCGCATTAGCGCCCTGCATTTTCTTCATATATGTTTCATCCATATTTTTCGTAAACTCCTATTTTCATTTAGATTTGATCTGGATACGCCCGATCCACAAAAATTAGTATTGCAATTTTGCCAACGCAACTTTTTGCTCTATATTTAACTCCGGGTCGTTTGCTACATCTTTTAGTACAACTTCCCTCATCCGATAACCAAGCCCGTCCAGCATAGACCGATATTCTTCGTACTTCATAACTTTTCCTCCTTGTATTCCGTCCCGCACCATGATAAAATACAAGGTGCTAGGACTTGTCCTGTTCTTCCGCCCTCATCCGTGCGCTATCACGGGTGGGGGCAATTATTTTTGATCTCATGCGCTCACACCCATGTCACGCACAATAGCGGATGCCACCATATCTGCATCGTATTTCACCCTCTTTTCGCTCATTCTGATGCCGAATATCTGGTGGTTTTCCAGCCACTGCTTGGCCCATCTCTTTGTACAGCCAAGCTCTCGCCGGACATCTTCCAACGTCATTAGACCGCCGTATATCTCCCTGAGTATTTTCGCTTTCTGTTTGGGGGTCATTGCGGTTCCTCCTTCTTAGTTATGGATTGAGCAACAGCTTTAGTATCCATCTGCAAACATGTACTTTGCTGGCCTTGTAGTGCAAATATGAGGTCAGCGATTTCTTTTGCCTCGCCTTTCAAAATGGCTTCCATCTCTCTCACCCCCTCACACGAGATTTTTCTACTTCGGCATCGCACTCCAAATCTAACTCATCAACCAAAATGGTAAGGAGCAACCTGGGATATTCGCCACCATCCTGCTCTAGCCGGAAATGCAAAGCATTTTTCTCCACTGGCACTCCATTAATGGAAATCTCTGTTATCGTGCCTTTTGACCGTATACTTACCTTGCTCAATCGGAAATCCCCCATTCTACTATCTGCTTAAAGCAACCCCGTGGATATGGGCAATCAACGTTCATAGGATTGACGAACTCGCTTTATATGAGAAGTCCTGCGAAAAACGTTCCAATAAGTGCCCCAAGGAAAGAGCCAAGAAACATAAAAAAGTATCTCAGACTGCGGCTCGTATCATCGAGGGCATTGTCATTGCCTTTATCGCAACTGTAATCTCCAGAATCTTTGGATTTCTTTAAGATCATTGATATCACCCCCTTCTTTATTCGCTATTATCTACTGCAGGTTTTTTGATGTCTCTATATCTTCCCTTGGAGCTGTGAGCGGATACGTTCTTTTTCAATCAGATCAACGTATGCTTCCAGATGATGCCAAGCTTCTGAACTTGAAAGTCTATACCAATCGGGGCCTGACAAAAATATGGTCAATTCCACTTTGATCGGAGAATTAACACCGCCATACATCTCTCGGATTTGATATGTTATCGCCCTCCCCTCCTTATTCATTGTCGATTCGTAGGACGGAAATTGTTGTGAATTTAATTCACGTCACGATCAAAAAAAATAGTATTGACATCTTTCATAGAAAGATTTAATACTTTTGCCAAACCTTTAATCTCGCTTCCTTTGAACTCAGTATCTCCCTGAATTTTATTGTAAAATGCCTGTTCAGAAAGTCCTAAATGTTCTGCAAGTTTACGATTTGTAATTCCAGCTCTGGCAATTGATGCACGTAATTCCGGACAGTTCATATAGTATCACCTCCATTCGTGAATTTCATTCACATCCATATAATACCACCAGTGTGAATATCTGTCAACACTTTTTTGTTGAATTTTAAATTTTTGTTGACACTCATTCACGAATATGCTATTGTTTTCATATAAGGAGGTGATCTTGGTGGAAACCCATGAAAATATAAAACTTTTGCGTGAAAGCCAAGGATTATCACAAGAAGCACTTGCTGAAAAAGTAGGTTATAAAGACAGATCTTCTATTGCAAAAATCGAATCAGGCGTGGTTGATCTATCTCAATCTAAAATCGCCGCTTTCGCTAAAGCATTAAATGTTACTCCAGCCCAGCTTATGGGTATCTCTGACGAGCCGTCACGATCACTTTCTTCTAATATTCTCCCAATGCCGAAATTTGTAAAGAAGCCTCGTCTTGGTACAATTGCTTGTGGAAAACCTATTCTTGCTGTGGAAGAAGCTGAAGAGTTTGACACAGTACCGGAGGATATCCCATGTGATTTTACCCTCCGTTGTAAAGGTGACAGCATGATAAATGCTCGTATTTATGACGGCGACATTGTATATATCCGTGAACAGAAAGAAGTAGAAAATGGTGAGATTGCCGCTGTTAGAATTGGTGATGAAGCTACTTTGAAAAAGGTCTATTATAATGGACAGCGGATTATTTTAAGGGCCTGCAATCCTCTTTTCCCTGATATAGAGTATGAGGGTGAGGATCTAAATGATATTACCATTCTTGGTAAGGCTATTGCTTTTACAAGTGTAATAAGGCATACTTTGTAACCAAACCACCGGAGGGTGGAAAAAGATAGAGAGGAGGGGTTACAATAGAAATTGTTGGAGAAGTCACAGACCACATTGTATCCCTCCTGGAGATTGTCCCGTCGGAAGATCGGAAAATATACTTTGCGCCGAGTAATCTCGATCATATGAAAACTTCCCACCCAGATGATTTCGCTAAGTACGGTAAACATCTATCTTATATTTTGGCAGAACCAGATTATGTTGGGCGCAATCCGGCAGACGGCTCTATCGAATATGTGAAAGAGTTTTTTGTTGATGGAGAATATGTGAAAGAGTTTTTTGTTGATGGAGAATATGTGAAAGTGGCTGTTCGTCTTTCCCATTCTGAACGCTATTTTGCCAGAACACTTTATACTCTTAACAAGAACAGGGTGAAAAATTTTATTGAAAAAGGAACACTAAAAAAGACTTGAAATAATTACATAAATGTGTATAATGAAGTTGTAAGGTACATAATGATGTACTGAGCAGAAATAGAGGACGGAACGGGCAGCCGTCGCCCCCGAAAGGGTTAGGAGATGTGGGAATCGTCACCCCACCTATTTTTGTTCAAACATTAGGCAGGCAACTTCGGTTGTCTGCCTTTTGCTTTGTGACCCAACCGCTTTTTTGAATCGCAATAAAAAGGAGATACACTATTATGTTAGAAGAAAAAGATCTGCAAGCTATCGCACAGTTGATGGAGAAACAGAAGCAGGAGATCATGTCTGAGACGAAAGGATTGTTGTCACAACAGAAGCAGGAGATCTTGGACGAAACCACTCAGCGCATGAAGGTCCTTCTGGATACAGAAGTCACGCCGAAATTCAATCTGCTGGCGGAAAATCAAAAAATCATGCTGGATAAATTAGCACCGAAGAGTGAATTAGAGGAGCTACGCAGTGAAGTTTCCGTCTTGAAGCTCGCTATTCGGAGCATAAATCAGGAGATCGCCGAACTGAAAAAGGCACAATAAAAATCCCCGCCAGAAGTGTGCGGTATTGAAACCCAGAAAGGATAATTGCATGGGAGATAAAAAGACAGCAATCAAGTTATTTGAAAGTAAAGAAATTAGAACAGCATGGGATGCCGAAAAAGAGGAATGGTATTTTTCGATTGTTGATGCTGTTGGTATATTGACAGATAGTCCAGATTATACGACAGGACGAAAATATTGGAATAAACTAAAACAGCGTCTAAAAGAAGAAGGGAGCGAAGTGGTGACAAATTGTCACCAGTTGAAACTTCCGGCGGCAGACGGGAAAATGCGCCTAACCGATGTTGCTGATACAACGCAACTGCTGAGGATCATACAATCCATTCCATCTCCGAAAGCTGAACCCTTTAAGCAATGGCTCGCTATGGTCGGAAGCCAGCGGTTGGATGAAACTGCTGATCCTGAATTGGCAATCCAAAGAGCACTTTATACTTACAAGAAAAAAGGTTACTCCGATAAATGGATCTCACAGCGTCTTAAATCTATTGAATTTCGCAAAGAGCTTACAGATGAATGGGACAGGGCCGGTATCAAAGATTTGGAGTATGCAATCCTTACCAATGAATTAACAAAAGCATGGGCCGGAATGACCACAGGGGAATATAAGGCATACAAGGGTTTAAAAAAGGAAAGCCTTCGGGACAATATGACAAATACAGAGCTGGTTCTAAATATGCTTGCCGAAGTATCCACTACCGAAATTTCCAGAGCCACTAGTCCAAAAGGGCTTGAGCCCAGTAAAAAGGTTGTGCAACAAGGTGGCGCTATTGCTCGAAATGCCCGTAAAGAGTTAGAGGAGAAAACCGGAAAATCTGCAATTTCTAAGCACACGGCAAAAGATATAAAAGAGTTGGACAAATAAAAAATCCCCGCCCCGGCGCTACCAACACCGGAACAGGGAAAAGGGGCAGAAGCTTTGATCGGCGCTCTGCCCCTCCATTTTATTAGAACGGAGGGAAAAAGTCAATGTCTAAAGATTATATTCGAAAAACAGCCAGGTACAACGGAAAGAAGTACGAGGCTACTGGGAAAACTGAATTAGAGGCCATGACAAAGCTGGCCGAGAAAATCGCCGCCGCCAAGCGTGGTGAAGAAGTCGTAGGCGGATCTATGACTGTAAGTGCGTGGTACATAGAATGGAAAAGGACCTACAAGGACCCAAAAGGTCTTACCTCAAAGAGCCTTAGCATGTATGATGAAAAATTTAACGGTTATATAAAGCCAGCCATCGGATATATGAAGCTAAGAGAAGTTAAGGACGTACACCTTCAACGTATATTAAATGGACAGGCCGGAAAGTCCGCTTCTCATGTCAAAAAAATTCGTATGGTTCTCCAGGAAATGTTCAAAAGAGCCAGACAGTCTAGGCTCATTCCATATGATCCAGCGGAACTGTTAGAGCTGCCACACGTCAAAGAGGGAAAACGCCGATCCGTTACAGAGGAAGAAAGAGCTGCTATCTTGGCTGTATCAGAATATCATTCCTCTGGCCTTTGGATACTAACTTTGCTATACACAGGTATGAGACCGGGAGAAACAGCCGCTCTTACTTGGTCTGATGTTGATTTTAAACGCAACGAGATACATGTACACACAGCAAAAGAAAGCGGCTCTATGGCCATCAAGGGGCCAAAAACTGCATCTGGAGTGCGTGACATCCCAATACACTCCAAACTCCTTCCAAAACTCTTGGAGGCTAGAGGGGACCTGTTTGCTCCAGTATTTCCTAACGCAAAGGGTGGCCGTATGGATGACGATACTATGTATCGCCGTTGGCGCTCATTCTGCCGGGAGTTGGATATCTACATGGGAGCCAAAGTCTATCGGAATCAGATCATAGAAAGCAAATTATCTGACGATCTTACACCATATTGTTTACGGCATACATTCTGTACAGACCTGCAAAAAGCTGGTGTTCCTATCAATGTAGCGAAAGAGCTTATGGGGCATTCTGACATATCTATAACAGCTAATATTTATACTCACCGGGACAACTTGATTTTGCACCAAAATATTGCACTTTTAGACGGGAGTGGTGGGAAAGATGGTGGAAAGAAATTTTTCAGTTGCTCGAATACATAGAGCGACAGCTACTTTGAGTTTTTTTGCGCACTGACTCTGACTCTGTTTGTGAGGGTTCGAATCCTTCTCCCGCTGCCACGTCGGAGCAAACGTTATGTCGTTTGCTCCGACTTTTCTATTTAAAATTCAGAGCGCACTCATTTTGTTCCTCCTCTTTTCCAAACCGAACCCGCTGTCACTGGGCTTCAATCTGGGTCCATCGCTTTACAGCGGTTTGGTCTTATGACGAGAAAACGCCTGTTTTACCGTCCTTTACAAGCTAGAACCCCTGAAAGTGCTAAAAAGCACTTTCAGGGGTTTTTTACTGATCAACACTATTTTTCGCCTGTTGGTGTTGGAATAAATCGGCTATCCAGTCATCTTATGTACAATTTTCCTCCCTTTATTATGCAGGTCGGGGATCCGAGCCCTTAGATTTCGATTTCGATTGTACATAAATTCTCTGCTACGTACCCCGTTCATAGTCAACTACCATACCACAAATCACATATCATATCGTTATCTTTACATACATATCAGCCACACCAATTTTTAAGGCGCTACAAAGGAGGCAGCGGCCGGAGTCAGACTTCTTCATTACGACACGGCGCTTTTATGAAACACACTCTACCTGGCAAGGTGAAGTATGCTGCAGAAAGTAGAGAAAATAGGTGATTGCCAGTAGATCGGCGCATCCCCCTGGAGATAGATTTCGCTGGATGAGCTCTGTATCCAGCACAGAGGCCGCCTGATCAGGGGGAATGTCACTGAGTAGTAAATCCCGTGTACGACGGACCACCCACTGCCATCCCTCCATTCCACCCCTTGCTATCAAGTTGGTATCGGTGACTGAAGTCATAAGAGCAAGCAGTACTGAGACACCAGCCTCATCCAGACTAGCGCCATCTGTCAGCGCCTGGTTGAGGGCGGGTAGGCCTATCTGCTCCACAGCGGGCAACCCTGCTGCCAACTCTCCCCGAATCCCCCGAATTCCATATTTTATATAGAGTCTATTCCCCGCAGTAGAAGCAGTGTCTGGCGAAATGGTATCCAGCTCAGCTAGAGCCGCCCGGCGTGTCATGGCGGCACACTCACGCAGAATTTCGGATATATTCCATTTAAAGGATGCCGGATTCCACAACCGGCCTACCGCTGCACACACGGTTCCAAGAGAAAAAATCGCACCTTTGTGGGTATTTACGCCACCTGTGACTTGAAGCATAGTGCGCTCCGCGCCCACGCCGTCGGGGCGCAGTTGGAGGAAGGTCTCCTCCGGAGGAAGAGACGCTGTCTCCTGTCCCACAGATACAGCGCGGCGAAAGTAAGGCAACAGGGCACAGGTGCTATCCAGAAAGGTAAATAGGTTCATATCACAGTGGCTTCCATTGTTCCGGCAATCCACCAGCCCAGGCTTCGGTGTGGTACACACCTCATAGAGGAGAGAGCGGCTGGCTAAATCCGCCAGGCTACATCGATCCTGTTCGGCAAAAAAGTTGCGGAGCAGGTTTGTTGTAACTTGCTGGATCTCTGCCACAGAATGGAGCCGTCTAGAGGCACAGTTCTTCCCTTTACATCCACAGACCAGGCATCCACGGGGCGGGAGCATCAAATCGGCGCGATTCCATTTTTCGTGTACTGGATCCAAGACGTCCATATCGAAGATGCGGCCTATTGGGTGTCGATCCTCCAGACCGACACACAGCCGCTTAATCTGCCGCCCATCACCACGGACAGCCCACAGGGCTTCACATCCGGTTGGACTATCGGTTTGATGGCGCTCTACTGTCTCCAGACCAGCGGCGGTTAGCGCCTCATCTAATCTCTTCAGTCCCTCTAGAAACGCCCGTCGGAGCAAAGCATTGTTTTTAATTGGTCCAGCAATATTTAGAGAAAAAGAAATCAGGGCAGTACCAAGTCGGCGCATCAATTCTCTCTGGGACTGAGCCCGTGCCTCACGTGCTATAAGGACTTCTTTAAGTGTTATTTCCCGATCTATGGTAACACACCTCCTTCTGCCATAAAATAAGTTCTGACTTTCTTTGACGTTTCTACCCCCACGGGAGGAAAATACCAACTGCTTCGTGGATAACCAGTACACAAGCCGTCACAGGAACCCTGCAGAGGCCGCCCGCGACAGATTGGATAGTCAATGGTCCATTAAAAGGTATATTTTTTCACCAAAAACTCTCTTTGCAGATGTCTTACCGCTACAGAAAGATAGGCATTTTTCAGAGTGGACAAAACAAAAGAATAGGGTGTGGCAAACCGCTCGTCGATTCGGAAAGATTCCCGCTGTTGCAGTGCCAGGGATATCTGTTTACTTGGCATGATAACCGATGCGTAATCTACCTGTGAGAGCGCATCTAGCGTACTCAGATTTCGACTAATCTGGCAGATTTTCGGGACAATACCGGCGTTGGCTAGAATCTGGTCGCAAACCATACGGCTGCGCTGACCAGGCAGGGTAAGAATGATGGGCTCCTCTTTGAAAAAGTCCAGATCAATATATGGTTGCTCAAGTCCAGGCTTATGAAAAACAAATTCCTTATAGCGACTTCGCCGACTGGGAATGACAATCATATTGTCCTTACTGAATTCAAAGTAGTCCAACTCCCCCTGAAGAACCGGGAGATGTAGAATCCCAATATCAACCTCGTGGCGGACGAGCTTTTGCTCAATTTGGCTACTGGTGGCCTCGATGAGGGTAACGGAAATCCCAGGATACTTTGCCTGGAAATCAGGGAGGATGTAAGGGAGCACATAGGTAGCCTGAGTGCCGGTAAAGCCAAGCCGAATCTCTCCGTTTTCTGAGTTATCCACATCTCGGAGCCTTTGTTTCAACTGTGCCTGCTCCCTCAGAACCTTCTGGGCAAATTCAAAAAAACACTGTCCCTCACTAGTCAAAACAACGCCCGTGTTATTACGAACAAACAGCTCCGATCCAGTCTCTTTTTCCAGCTTCTGTATACACTGGCTCAGAGCAGGTTGAGCGACGAAAAGTTGGGAGGCGGCTCGGGTTATACTCCCCTTCTCGGCAATCAGGACAAAGTATTCCAGATCCTTAAAGGTCATACAGGTACCTCCCTGAAATAACATATGTTTTTTCTTGATACCCAATTCCGTACTGCGCATCCACTCCCACATTCCTCCCTGACGTTTCTGCCCACACAGGCGAGAAACGATAGAAAAAAATTTGCGTTTTGGGACACAGGGGAACGCAGAATTTTATTTTGTAGAAAACTGAGACTATCCAGAAAAATATGGTCCCTATCTGGAGCAAACCCAGATAATGGTCCTGAGTATAATCATCCGACTACGGTTATCGTGTGCTACCAAAGCGGCGAAGAAGATAATCCCGCGTGCAGGTTGGCACTAGGCTGGACAACTCTGGGGTCACGCAACCATGTTCTCCAAGCAGTTTACGCACCCGAGAGGCGCTGATTGGCTCACCACCTGACATAATTCTGGGAAATTCGACAAAGGATATGCCGTAGCGTTGAAGAAGATGAGTCATGGTTTTATTGTACTGGCGTGTCACTGGATCCAGAGGTTCCTGCCCCGCAAAGCGAACCTGGATATCTAAGGCAGGGGCAATCCGCTCGCCAAAGATCGTAATATCTAGCTCGCTTTGCAGGTCAGATGCGCACTCTGTATCCTTGAGAAAATAGGCGGGAAATGTTTGGCTGGAGATCATGTACTGACCGCCGGGACAGACCAAGACATTAGGCAGATGCCGAACTCCCTCCTGGACCAGGGACAGGCGGTCCAGGAAAGGGAAAAACGAGCGGTCCTCCTCTACGACAAAGATATACAGCAGGTCACATTGGCTGGATGCCTGTTGAATCAGGTACTGGTGTCCTAGTGTAAACGGATTGCAGTTCATTACTGCCGCGCCGATACGATCTAGTCTTTTGACGGGACGTGGAATGCCTGCCAGATAGCTGTCGAGTCCGTTGTGGTCACTTTCCAGCAAGACGACACAGTCTGTTTGCCCCACGACGGTATAACCGCAACGGGAAAACATGGCGGCATTGTGAGGACGGGTGTAAACAAACAGATTGAAGTATCCCTTTTGAAACCGGTCCTGGGTCAGGCTAGAAAGTAGAAGGCCCAGCCCATTTTGTCCCTGTAGAGGTGCGTCAATCGCAAAGCACTTCAGCAGCGGTCCGCAAGCACATCCACAGCCGGAGAGCGTGTCCTCCTGGTATAGACCGAACGCACACTCCACATCGGGCTCTAGGCGTAGGCCATGTGCAGATAAAAACTGAGACAGAGATTCACGCTCCCAGCGGAGCGACAGGCAAATTTCCCGGATTTCGACTCCATCCATTCCCTTCTCACCCCATAGTGATAGTAATATTATTATAAGAGGAACATTACTGGAGCGCAAACATAAAAATTCAATGAGGCCCATCACATTTTCTTATTGCCCAAGCAGTTGCAGTATAAGCATTTTATTTGAGGTACATTTTCTTTTTGTATTTCTGCTCACAATTTCAATCGTGATATACTGTACCCATCCAGAGGAAAGAACCAAGATTTTCATATAAGTGGACAAAAAATCTGGGAGGGGATAGCTATGGAAATCAAAAAACCAGCAATGGCCGGGAGTATGGAGTCCAGTGACTGTATGGTCACAGTACGTCCTGGGGAGAGTGGAATAAAAATCGACCTTCAAAGTGATGTGGAAATGATGTTTGGGGCGTCAATTTTGGAGACGACGCGGCAGTCACTAGCTGAACTCGGTGTGGAGCGGGCGCAAATTTCCATTGTGGATCGGGGCGCACTGGACTGTGTGATTCGTGCTCGGGTTCAATGTGCGGCTCTGCGGGCTGCTGAACGCTCCTATGACTGGTCGAGGGAGGGTGCTTGTCTTGGCTGAACGACAGATTCATTTAAAACGCACAGGGCTTTATGCCAGCGGGTGCAGTCCAGTTAATATGATACAGGCGGTGTTCTACAATGAGGACATGTTAGTTTACGATCTGGAAGACTCAGTGCCGGCATCGGAAAAGGACGCCGCACGGCTCCTTATCTATCAAATGATGAAGTATCATCGTCCACGGAACAAGTATGTAGCTATCCGCATCAACGCGCTGTATTCTGAGTATTTCGAAGAGGATCTACAGGCGGTAGTACGAGCCAATCCAGACGCCATCCGCCTTCCAAAAATTGAATATGCCAAAGAGGTTCAGAGCATTTCTCAGCGGATAGCTCAGATTGAAGATCAGGTCGGGCTTGAAGTTGGGAAAATAGATCTGATCTGTAATATTGAGTCTTATATGGGGATAATCAATGCTCAGGAAATTGCCTCTGCTGATCCTAGAGTGGTGGCGCTTACCGTCTCCGCAGAGGATTTGACCGCCAGCATGAAGGCGCAGCGGACAAAAAAAGGACTGGAAGTTTTCTATGCTCGTAATGCAGTCCTGTTGGCTTGCCGGGCTGCGGGAATCGATGCCATTGACGTAGTATTCAGCGATATCAACGACGAAGAAGGGCTGCGAGAAGACACAGCGCTGGCGAAAAATTTGGGCTTTGACGGGAAAACGGTGGTTCATCCCAGACAGATTGACGTAGTCAACAGCTTTTTCACGCCGAGCCAAAAAGAAATCAACTATGCGCTACGGGTATTGGACGCGGTGGAACAAGGGAAACAGTTAGGCAAGGGGGCAGTTACTCTGGATGGGAGCATGATCGACAAACCGATTGAAATGCGGGCGCGAACCACTTTGGCCCAGGCCGAGGCCGCCGGTATTAAGCTGGACAGGATGGTGATTTAGGATGAAGAATGCGGTTGGCCGGGAATTACCAGAACAAATTGGCGAATATAAGGTCAGGCCCTATCAGGGAGCCTATGAAGGGATGCCTTCCGAAGTACCGATTCACACACTGCGCCGGGCAGGAAAGAGCTTTTCCCATACAGAAAAGTTGGTCTTTTCCCTGAAGGAGGCCATTGAACGGGTAGGACTAAAGGACGGCATGACCATTTCCTTCCATCACAGCTTCCGGGAAGGCGATAAAGTGATTGGGCAAGTTCTGACTGCCATCCGAGAGATGGGAATCAAGAATCTTACCTTTGCGCCCAGTGCGGTAGTTAATATCAAAGAACCTTCGGTAGTAGACTTTGTCCGCGATGGCACCATCCGCCGTATTGAGGCCAGCGGAATTCGGGGCGATTTGGGGGATGCGGTTCTGGAAGGCCTACTGGATCATCCCGTTATCTTGCGCACCCATGGCGCTAGACCCAGGGCCATAGAGGCGGGAGAATTAAACATTGATGTGGCATTCATTGGAGTATCTGCCGCTGACGAATACGGAAATGCCACGGGGCAGATCGGTCCCAATGCCTGTGGCGCCCTGGGCTACTCCTTTATCGATGAACGCAGCGCAGATAAAGTAGTAGTTATTACAGATTTTCTGGTGGATTATCCCTGTACTCCTGCCAGTATTTCTCAGCAGTTTGTGGATGTGGTGGTGAAGGTAGAGCAAGTGGGGGATCCGGAAAAAATTGGGAAGGGCGCCGCCAGAATGACCAAAAACCCTAGAGATCTGATCATCGCCCGCCGTGCCGCCGATGTCATGGCCGCCTCACGGCGCTTCCAGACAGGTTTTTCCTTCCAGACCGGAGCGGGAGCTATCTCCATCGCTTGCACTAACTATTTGGCCCAGCATATGGAGCAGAGGGGCGTTACTGCCAGCTTTGCGTTGGGAGGCATGACAGCCAGCATCATAGAGATGTATCATAAGAAGCTGGTCCGCGTGCTGGAGTGCAGCCAGAGCTTTGACGCCGTAGCGGCCCGGGC
Organism: Flintibacter hominis; assembly: GCF_014287965.1. Lineage (NCBI taxonomy): Bacteria > Bacillati > Bacillota > Clostridia > Eubacteriales > Flintibacter > Flintibacter hominis. The sequence continues at coordinate 19,360 of NZ_JACOPO010000006.1, forward strand.
CATCGTGGAAGATGCAAATATTCTGGAGATCGATAACTCAGTTTATTCCAATGCGTTTACGAAAGGAGCAATGCTGGATAAGCTGACCTTCGGTGTACTGGCCGCGTTGGAGGTAGACATCGACTTCAATGTCAATATATTGACCGGATCGTCTGGAGAGATGCTGGGAGGGCTGGGAGGCGGCCCTGATGTGGCTGCGGGCGCAGATATCAGTATTGTTTGCCTTCCAGTTTTAAGAGGGCGGACCCCCTCTATTACAAAACGGGTATTTACCTGTTGTACTCCGGGTGAGACCGTCGCCGCAGTGGTGACAGAAGCTGGAATAGCGTTGAATCCCAAACATGTACATTATCAGGAGCTATGCGAAGATCTGGAGCGGGCAAACCTGAAGCTGGTTACAATTCAGGAGTTACAGCAGTTGGCAGAATCACTAACTGGTATACCAGCCCCGATTGAGACAACTGACCGAGTGGTGTGTATTGTGGAATACAGAGACGGGTCAGTTATTGATGTGATTTATCAAATTAAACGGTAGCGCCAAGGCAGATCCATCATAATACATATAAAAATTACTTATATCCACATCGTTTTTTGATATTTTTTCAAAATGTCAAAAACTGATATAATACCAGCAGGGTGATTATAGGATCATTCCCATATCTTATTTGTTATAATAGGAGGACTGAATATGAAGCGTTTATCCATTTTGGCACTAGCACTTGCAATGATGTTCAATCTGATGGCCTGCAGCAGCAATACGTCCGGTCCTGAATCGAATTCCGGTTCCAACGGCGGAAGTTCCACTTCGGAGCCCTCCAGTAGTGGAAATGGAGAAGAGTGGAAGCCTTCCCGGACTATTGAGTTAGTTGCCTGCTATGCTGCTGGTGGCGGACATGACATTTTGTTGCGTACAATGCAGAAGATCATTGCAGACGAAAATCTCAGCAGTGCTAACTTTAATGTGGTAAACAAAGATGGTGGTTCCGGTGCTATCGGTATGGCCTATGTAGACGGGCACGCCGGGGATCCCCACTACCTCATGTGCACCACTTCTTCCTTTACCACAACTCCGCTGCAGACCGATCTTGGGTTTAACTATGAAGACTTCACCCCCATTGCGCTCCTGGGCCTGGATCCCTCGATTATTGTGGTGCGCACCGACTCCGGGATCACGAACCTGGACGAGTTGCTGGAGACGCCGGATGTCTCTCTCGGCGGCACCGGCGTGGGCACCATCGATTACATCATTACCAATAAACTCAACGAGGCAAAGGGTGTTGAAATCAACTACATCCCTTATAATGGTGACGGCGAGCAGGTAACCGCTCTGCTGGGCAATCAGGTAACCAGCATCTGCTGTAATTACAATACAGTTTCGGAGTATATCAACAATGGCGACTTTACCTGTATCGCCACCTTTACCCCGGAGCGGCTGGACGCCAATCCCGATATTGCCACCGCAAAAGAGCAGGGCTACGATATCGAGATGAGCCTGTACCGCGGTGTGTGCGCCGCTGCTGACATCACTGAGTCGGAAAAGCAGTTTTATTATGATTTAATGACCAAGGTGAATGAATCTGAAGCCTGGCACAATGATTATTTGGAAGCCAATGGTGTGGAGCCCTATTTTCTGCTGGGGGATGACTTCAAGGCTTATCTGGATGAGGTAAATGAGGAGTTTACCGTTGCGCTACAAGAGGCGGGTCTAATCTAATGTGAATAGCGGGTGGGACGACCGAAGCCGCCCCCCGCCATCACAAAAGGAAAGGGAGGTACTTCTGTTTTTATGATTACCATGTACCGGGTATTCCTTGTCTTTATGGGTGCAGTTTCTGCGTATATGATCCCAGAGGCAATGGGACTGCCCAAGGATTCCCAATATACTATCGGGCCCGGCTTCCTTCCTAGTATTATGCTGGGGGCGATCCTGGTGGGCTGCGTGTTACTGCTGATTATGGATTCCCGTCACAAGGATACAGCCTCCATTGATAAAAGTGCGTATGGACGGCTTGGCCTATATCTGATGTCTACTGCGCTGTTAATTCTGGCCATGGAATATATCGGCATAATTCTCAGCGTTATCGTCTATATTTTCTGTGTTATTTTCTTCATTGAGAGGAACGGCCTTACATCTGCGCTGAAAGTCTCCCTGGTCACTGGGCTTGGCATCTATCTAATCTTTCACACCTGGCTACAGGTTCCCATGACCATCTGTAATTTTTTCTGAGCTGAGGAGGAAAACACATGGAAATTCTACAAAATCTGGGGGCAGGCTTCTTAGTAAACCTGACACCCTATAATTTGGTGGTTATCTTTCTTGGCTCTATGGTAGGAACCATCGTGGGGGCACTTCCCGGCCTTGGCCCATCTGCCGGTCTGGCCCTTATGATTCCTCTCACGTTTACAATGGATGCTTCTGCCGGCTTGGCGCTGTTGATGGGTGTCTATATGGGGTGTATGTTTGGTGGACGTATTACCTCAATTCTAATTAATACGCCGGGCGACGCACCGGCCATTGTGACCTGCCTGGATGGATATCCCCTGATGCAGCAGGGAAGAGGCGGCTTCGCACTAGGCATCTCCGCAATTAGTTCGTTCCTGGGGGGCTTTTTCGGTATTGTCGTACTGGTATTTCTGGCACCTACCATTGCTTCTCTGGTCATCAATTTTGGCGCACCAGAATATTTTATGCTGCTTCTGCTAGGGCTATGTACTATCGCACTACTAGCAGGTGACTCTGTAATCAAGGCACTCTTTATGACCGCGATTGGATTTGTAATCGGTCTTGTAGGATGTGACTTTGTTTCTGGCTACACCCGGTTCTGCTACACCCCGGAACTGCTTGAAGGCATTGATTTCGTAGTTGTCATAATGGGAATGTACGGTATCGGTGAAGTGCTGCACAACATCGAGCACAAGGTTCATTTGAATTTAGGCAAGCCAAACTTTAAAATGAGCGAATATATCCCGACAGGAAAAGAGATCAGGGATGTCTCTATGCCCATGCTCCGCGGTTCCATTATCGGCACCGTAATTGGAATCCTTCCCGCCGCTGGCGGCACAATCGCAACCTTCTTAGCTTATGCTACCGAGAAAAAGCTGTCTAAAACACCGGAAAAATTCGGTCAGGGAATCCCGGCCGGCCTTGCCGCTCCAGAGGCCGCTAATAACGCCTCGGTGGGTGGCGCTCTAGTTCCTCTAGTCACTATGGGAATTCCAGGATCCGGCGGCACCGCAATTTTATTGGGTATTTTTATTATGTTTGGTATGCGCCCCGGCCCCCTGCTGATGGTTGAGTCGGGGGATATCGTGTGGGCCATGATCGCCGCTCTGACCATCGCCAATGTGTTCCTGCTAATCTCTAATCTGCTGATGATTCCCCTGTTCGTCAACGCCATTCGCCTGGTAGACAAAAATTTGTCCGTATTAGTACTTACCCTGTGCTGCGTAGGTGCGTACGCACTCAATTACAGCTTCTTCAACGTGTGGTTGATGCTTTTGTTTGGCCTCTTTGGCTATATGACGAAAAAATTCAAGCTACCTACCGGCCCCCTCATTCTCTCAGTTGTACTAGCATCCTCTTTAGAGAGCTATTTCCGGCAGTCTCTTATGCTTTCCAAGGGCAGCTATATGATTTTTGTGACCCGTCCAGTCAGCCTGGTTATCCTTCTCATCATCGTAGGTTTCTTTGTTTACGGTGTAGTGAGCAAGCAGGTCAAGAAAAGAAAGGGAGCAAAGGCTTAATCTTCTCATATCAGATACTGGGACAGTTGAGCGATGATAGTTTCATTGACAGATTCAACAGAATACTCAGCAGCATATGATCTTAACCCGGCCTCCCCGCATCTCCAAAATTAGGATTATCTTACAGATAGAATCTCGAAACGCAAAAACGTTACACTTAAACGGCGACAAGGAAAAATATAATTTCATTATATGGAAGCAAACAGGGCCAGCGATACATTCACTGGCCCTGTTTGCTTTGATGGTACCAAAGCAAATAGCAGATATATCCGTATGCCCTTCTCATACCTTTCCAGCTCTCAGAATCAGCTGGACGTTTGACTTGAGCTCTGCCGAATTGTCGGCAGCTGCGCTTTCGCATGGAGGTTTAAATACGTCAGAATGTTTTTTAGTCCTGCCCCAGCTCATCCAGGCGGTCCTGCAGCTCGTCCACCAGGTCCTCCAGCTCCTCATGGAGCTCTCCCCAGCGTTCGTGTTCCTCTGTACCCATATGCTCTGGTTCCTGTCCGTCTAACCGGTCTATCTGATCCCTCACCCGGTCCAGCCAGGCCAGGAGCGCCCTCCGGTCCAGGCCTTCCGGGGCCTCTCTGCCACCGCGGAAGGTGATAATATCCGCCATATTTACCCCTTCTTTTTCACCCGCAGCTGCCAAAAGGCCACCGCGCTGGCTGCTGCCACGTTGAGAGAGTCCACCCCGTGTCCCATAGGGATGCATACCGTATCGTCACACCCGGCCACTGTGGCAGGAGCCAGGCCATCCCCCTCTGTTCCCAAGACCAGGGCCAGCTTGTCCTCCGCCATCAGGTGCGGGTCCTCAATGCTGATCGCCCTGCTGTCCAAAGCCAGGGCCGCTGTCCGGAAGCCCAGCTCTTTCAGCCGTTCCAGTCCAGGCCTGGGCCACTGGGAGGCGTCGCTCCCAATCCAGGTCCACGGGATTTGGAAGACAGTACCCATACTTACCCGGACCGCCCTGCGATGGAGCGGGTCGCAGCAGGTAGGGGTGACCAACACGCCGTCCAGGTCCAGCGCCGCCGCCGAACGGAAGATCGCCCCCACATTGGTCGCGTCCACGATCCCCTCCAGGACAGCGATTCGGCGGGCGCCGGCGCACACCTTCTCCACCCTGGGCAGTACCGGACGTCCCATGGCACACAGCATCCCCCTGGTGAGGTGATAGCCGGTCAGCGCCGTCAAAATCTGGTCGTCCGCGGTGTAGACCGGCACCTCCCCGCACCGCTCTATAAGAGCCCGCCCCGCTCCCTCCAAATGTTTGTGTCCCATCAGCAGGGCGATGGGCTGACAGCCGCTGTCCAGAGCATGTCCAATCACTTTGGCGCTCTCTGCGATAAAGATCCCCTTTTCCGGCTCTCTCCGGCTACGAAGCTGCCCCTCTGTTAGTCGGGCAAAGAGATCCAGCTCTGGCGCCCTCCAGTCCGTTATCTCGATCACATGGGCCATCGTTCCGCTCCTCCAATGTTTAGGAAGGGAGGTCAGCCCCGCTTGTCCCGCCGGTTCTCCCCTCGTTTCTGTCATTTTACCACAGCCCGCCACAGGGTACAAGGGACACCTAGGACGCTGCCCTATACCAGTCCACCCCGCCGCCCGGCAGCGCATCTGTCCGAATTTGTAAAAAGTTTAGATTTTCCCCCTTCTTTTTTTACAAACAGGCACTATAATAAAATCATTATTATGGGAGGTGTCTGTATGAGCATCAAGCGACACCTATTTTTCTATAATACTATATCGGTGTTTACGGCTCTGGTGGTCATGTTGCTGGTCAGCGGGGTAACCACCCACTTTACCGCAGAAAACTACCGGCGGCAGAGCGTGGCATCCATGGACGTGACTGCTACCATTGAGGTGCAGGAACTGCTCCAAGGGGAGGAGATCATCCGAAAAGACTGGCCCGCCCTGGACCATCAGCTTCGGACACGGGGATATGCACTGACCGTCACCACACAGGAGGGGGATCCTGTATTCTCCTCTTTGGATCCGGCCCAGGACCGGCTATACCATGAGGTGGGCCAGGAAGCGAACTGGGTGGAGGCCACCCCTATCACTATCCAGAGTGCTGATATGGTCATGGTAGGCACAATCAGCGACAACTACTCGGTTGTATCAGTCTCCACCCCCGCCATGCCCATGTTTCTGGGCAGCAAGAGGCCCCCGGCTGAGATCGCCGTCCTTTCCATGGTCCTTAGCGGAATGGCCGCCATTGTCGTTATCGTGGCGCTCAATCTGCTGTTTACCCGCCGGCAGGTCAGAAGGCTGCTGGCACCGGTGGACGCCCTCGCCCGGGCTGCCCGGCGTGTGGAGGAGGGGGACTTCTCCCAGCCGGTGGACTACGGCGGACAGGATGAGTTCTCCTCGGTATGTACCGCCTTTAACCAGATGCAGGAGCACCTGTTGGCCGAGCGGGAGAAGTCCGCGGCCTATGAGCGGGCCCGCACCGATCTGGTATCTGGTATCTCCCACGACCTCCGCACCCCCCTCACCTCGGTCAAGGGATATATCAAGGGACTGCGGGACGGGGTGGCCCAAACTCCCGAGCGCCAGCTCCAGTATCTGGATATCGCCTACCGCAAGGCCTGTGATATGGACATACTGCTCCAACGGCTATTTGATTTCTCCCGCCTGGAGACAGGGAACCTCCCCCTCTTTCCCGAGCCCGCCGATCTGGGGGACTTTGTATCCCACTTTGTCCAGGAGGCTGGCCAGGAGTTGGAACAGGAGGGCGGCCGGGTGGATCTCCACATGATCCCCGCCGCTCACCCGGTGTCTATGGACTCAGAGCAGATCTACCGGGTACTGAACAATCTGAAGGACAACGCCCTTCGGTACGCCGGGGCCAATCCGCTAATCCTCACCCTGACCGTATGGCGGCAGGGCGACATGGAATGCGTCCGCTTCGCTGACAATGGTCACGGGGTAGCGCAGGAGTGTCTGCCCCGCCTGTTTGAACGGTTTTGGCGGGAGGACCAGGCCCGGAGCAGCCAGAACGGCGAGGGCAGCGGCCTGGGGCTGTATATCGCCAAATGCATCATCGAGGCCCACGGAGGGACTATCCGGGTTAAAAACGACGGGGGGCTGGTCTTTGAGATCGCCCTGCCCCGAAGGGAGGACGACTGCCATGGCTAAACTTCTGCTGGCTGAGGACGACCAGGCTATCTCTATGTTGGAGCGGGACTATCTGGAGATGGAGGGCTATGAGATCACGGCGGTAGACAACGGACAGGCCGCCATCACAGAGGCACTGAAGGGGGAGTATGACCTGATCCTGTTGGATCTGATGCTCCCTGGCTGCAATGGGTACGACGTTTGCCGTCTCATTCGGGACAAAATAGACATTCCCATCCTGATGGTGACTGCCCGTACCGAGTCAGTAGACAAGGTCCGGGGGCTGGGTCTTGGGGCGGACGACTACATCGCCAAGCCTTTTGACCCGGCGGAGCTGGTGGCCCGTGTCAAATCCCATCTGGCCCGCTATGCCCGGCTTACCGGCGGCCAGGAGGAACAGGAGGCCCTCACGGTTGGGGATCTCCGTATCCTGCCCCAGAGTTGGAAGGTTTTTAAAGGGGAGCGGGAGGTCAAGATGCCCAACCGGGAGTTCGCTCTGCTGAAATTTCTAGCGGAGCACCCCAATGTGGTCTTCTCCAAGGAAAAGCTGTTTGAGGCCATCTGGGGCTGTGACTATCTGGGGGACAGCGCCACTGTCACCGTCCACATCGGCCGCATCCGGGACAAGGTGGAGGACGACCCAGCTCACCCCACACTCATCGAAACCGTATGGGGCGCAGGCTACCGCCTAAACCGGCAATAACTGATAAAACGCCGCTGAGAAGTCTATCGCTTCTCGGCGGCGTTTGAAATTGTTTGAGTCCTGTTTATCTTTTGTTGTGATTTTCTCCTCCCCCCGTTCAAATTTGTTAGATACACTGGACCTACCTTATGTTGGAAAGGACAGTGTCCCATGATGAAGTTACCGGTTTTATTGAAGCGAGAAGTCCCGTCACCGGAGGATACCCCTCCCAAGTCGGGCTCCAGTCCGTGGAAAAAGAGACTGCTGAGGAAAAGGGTACTGATCCCCGCAGTGGCCTGTGTGGTGGCCCTCTCTCTGGGGATACACTTTTTCGGGGGCGGCCAGACCGCCCTGGCCGCCGACTTGACCTATACCACCGCGGCGGTGGAGCGGCGGGATATCACCTCCGAGATCACCGGAAGTGGGTCTCTGGAGGCGGCCAACTCCTATTCCGTCACCTCCCTGGTGGATGGCACCATCCTCGCTGACTATTTTGAGGAGGGGGATCAAGTGAACGAGGACACTGTTCTCTACGATATCGACAGCTCTGACATGGCCAGCTCTCTGGAGCAGAGTGAGATCTCTCTGAGTCAGGCCCAGCGCAGCTACAACAATAAGTTGAAGGACCTGGCTGACCTGACCGTCACCGCTCCCAAAGCAGGACAGGTGGTGGATATCGCCGTGGAGGCAGGGGACGATGTGAGCGCGGGGCAGACCGTCGCCACCATCCGGGACTCAGACACTATGACTTTGAAGGTCCCTTTCCTGGCCGATGAGGCAGCCGGTTTCTATGTGGGCCAGAGCGCCCAGGTCACCCTGGACAGCACCTTTGAAGTGCTGAATGGCACAGTCACGGAGGTATCTGGCGTGGATCAGGTGCTGACAGGCAACGTCATTGTCCGGGATGTGACCATACAAGTCAGCAATCCTGGCGGTTTGTCCACCAGCCAGACAGGCTCTGCCACAGTGGACGGCTGCGCCAGCGCCAGCGGAGGCAGCTTCTCCTATCTGGCAGAGCGGTCAGTAACTGCCGAGGTCTCTGGCACTGTCGCCAGCATCCACGTCAGCGAGGGCGACCGTCTCTCCCAGGGGGGAGCTATCCTCACGCTGACCAGCGATAATCTGGAGGATGAGCTCCAAAGCGCCGCCGAGGCTTTGAGAAATGCGGAGCTTTCTCTGGAGAGCCGGTATGACCAGCTGGATAACTACACCATCACCTCCCCCATCTCCGGCACTGTCATCGACAAGAACTACAACGCGGGGGAAAACATCGAGACTGGTCAGACCCTGTGCTCCATCTACGACCTATCCTATCTTACCCTGACGCTTAATGTGGATGAGCTGGACATCTCCAATATCCAGGTGGGGCAGCAGGTGCTTATCACCGCCGAAGCGGTGGAGGGCCGGACCTACACAGGAGTAGTCACCAAGGTCAGTGTGGCCGGCACCTCCTCCAGCGGGACCACCACCTATCCGGTCACCATCCGCATTGACGAGACAGACGGTCTTCTCCCCGGCATGAATGTGGATGCCACCATCACACTGGACAGCGCCGGCGGCGTACTGGCCATTCCCAGCGCCGCCCTTAACCGGGGGAACACCGTTCTGGTCACCGCCGACTCCCCCAGCGCCGCCAATGGCACTCTGATGGAGGGCATCGGCGGGGACAGCGAACAGTATTATTCCGTCCCTGTGGAAGTAGGCGTCAGCGACGACAGCTACATTGAAATCATCTCCGGCCTGCAGGAGGGGGACACCGTGGCCTATATCCCAACCACCTCCTCGGGCAGCTTCGAGATGGGCAGCATGATGATGATACCTGGCGGAGGCATGGGCAGCGTTACCATCAGCGGCGGGCCCGGAGGCGGTATGGGCGGCGGGCCTGGAGGGTTCTGATATGAGCGCACTGATCACCTTTCAGAACGTCTGCAAGTATTACCATATGGGGGACGCCACGGTAAAGGCCGCCGACCACATCTCCTTTGAGATCTGCAAGGGGGAATTCGTGGCCATCGTAGGTTCCTCCGGTTCTGGCAAGTCCACATGTATGAATATCATCGGCTGCCTGGATGTACCCTCGGAGGGCACCTACCTCCTCCAGGGCCGGGATGTGGGCCAGATGAACAAAAATGAGCTGGCAGAGATTCGGAACGAGATGCTTGGCTTCATCTTCCAGCAGTACAATCTCCTGCCCAAGCTGAATCTGCTGGAAAATGTAGAGGTCCCGCTGATGTACGCCGGGGTGTCTAAGGGGGAGCGCCGGGAGCGGGCCCACCAAGCGCTGGCCCAGGTGGGGCTGGACGACAAGTGGCGCCATAAGCCTATGGAACTGTCCGGCGGCCAGCAGCAGCGGGTATCTATCGCCCGTGCTTTGGTCGGCCATCCCTCTGTCATTCTGGCCGATGAGCCCACCGGAGCGTTAGACTCCCGCACTGGGCGGGAAGTGCTGGCCATGCTCCAGGACCTCCATGAACAGGGTCACACCGTAGTGCTCATCACCCACGACAACTCCATTGCTGTCCAGGCCCAGCGAATCATCCGTCTGGAGGACGGACATGTGGTATATGACGGCCCCTCCGACGATCCGGAGGCGGTAGTCACCCCCCGGGCCGCCGGAGCAAGGAAAGGGGGACAGCCCCAATGAGAATCACCGAATCTCTCTCCCTAGCGCTGAAAAATATCGTGTCCAGTAAGACCCGGACCCTCCTCACCATGCTGGGCATCATCATCGGTGTGGCGGCGGTCATTGTCATCGTGGGCCTGGGAAACGGCCTGGAGGGCTATGTGGCCGACAGCTTTGCGGACATGGGGACCAACACCCTCACCGTATCTGTCCAGTCCCGCGGAGCCACCCGGACTATGGAGGTAGAGGATATGTACCAGATCGTGGATCAAAATCCCGACTATCTGGACCTGTGCTCCCCTACCGTGTCCATGATGGGGGTCAAGATCGGTACGGATCTCACCTCTACCTCCGCCACCGGGGTCAGTGAGGACTATTTCAGCATCAAGGGCTACACGCTCTCCCAGGGCCGGGGGTTACAGTACAGCGACATCGCTTCCCGCTCCAAGGTCTGCGTAGTCGGAGCTTATGTCAACCAAGCCTACTTCGGGGGCAGCGCCGTGGGCCAGACCCTGCGGGTCGGTGGACAGGCGCTGACCATCGTGGGAGTTCTGGACCAGCAGGCGGAAACCATGGAGGAGGGAGGAAGCGACGACTGCCTCTTCCTCCCCTACTCCACCGCCGCCCGTCTGGGGGGTGGACGGGTTTCCAGCTATGTCATCACCATGGTGGACGAGAATCTGATGGACGCCAGCCAGTCTGCCCTGGAATCGGCCCTGCGCAGCTTTTTCGGCAGTGATGACTATTACACAGTCGTTACCATGTCCGAGCTGCTGGACTCCATGACCAGTATGATCAATATTTTAGTGGGTGTGCTGGCTGGGATCGCCGCCATCTCTCTGGTGGTGGGAGGCATCGGCATTATGAATATTATGCTGGTATCCGTGACCGAGCGCACCCGTGAGATCGGCGTACGAAAATCCCTGGGAGCCAAGGAGCGGTATATTATGGAGCAGTTCGTCATCGAGGCGGCGGCCACCTCCGCTCTGGGAGGCGTCATCGGCATCGTTCTAGGCTATCTCCTGTCCGCGGGAGCCACGGTGGCGGTGGTCCGGCTGATGGGCGAGGCCCTCACCGTGTCCCCCACCCCCACGGCGGTATTGGCGGCCTTCGGCATCTCCGCTGGTATCGGCGTTTTGTTCGGTTACCTCCCGGCCAAGAAGGCCGCCCGCCTCAACCCCATTGACGCTCTGCACTACGACTAAACCAGGGTGGAGCGTGAAGAACAGTATGGAAACAGCTTGTATATGGAGTCTCTTCACTCTCCACTCTCATCAAAAGGAGTTTTTACGATGAAATCAACTCGCCTTCTCTCCGCTCTGCTGGCCGCCTGCCTCTCCCTGTCCCTGCTGTGCACCGGTTCCCTCGCGGTCAGCGACAGCGCGAAACTAGAAACCATCCAGGTGTTGGGCATCCTGTCCGGGGACGGCTCTGGCAATCTGAATCTGTCCAGTTCTGTCACCCGGGCCCAGTTCGTCACTATGATGGTGGCCGCCTCCAGCCATAAGGATGCGGTGGGAAGTTACGGCAGCTCCCTGTTTAAAGACCTGAAGGGGGACCACTGGGCCAGCCCCTATGTGAAAGTGGCGGTGGAGCAGGGTTGGATGTCCGGTTATGTGGACGGCACCTTCCGCCCGGACCAGGGCATCACCTTGGAGGAGGGCTGCACAGCCCTTCTGCGCCTGCTGGGCTATGACTCCAGCACACTAACCGGGGCCTACCCCACGGCTCAGTTGTCCAAGGCCAGTGCTCTGGGGCTGCTGGACGACGTAGGCGCTGTCCAAGGTCAGCAGCTCACCCGGCAGGACTGCGTAGACCTGTTCTACAATGCACTCACCGCCCAGAACAGCGCCGGGACGATCTACGGCACCACACTGGGCTATACTGTCACCAATGGACAGGTGGACTACTCGGCCCTGGTGACCGCAGATACCAAGGGCCCCTATGTGGCGGAGAGCGGTGCTCTCTCCCTCTCTTTTACCCCCTCGTCCGTATACTACAACGGGGCTCTCTCCTCTCTCTCCTCAGTCCAGCAGTATGACGTATACTACTATAACGCCAATATGAAAACTGTCTGGATCTACCACGACCGAGTAACCGGAACGCTCACCGGCGTCTCCCCCAGCAAGAGCGCCCCCACCTCCGCCACCGTGGCCGGGGTGAGCTACGACATCGGCACTTCCGAGGCCACTTATCAGCTCTCCAGCCAGGGCTCCTTCCAGGAGGGCGATCTGGTCACCCTCCTGTTGGGCATGAACGGCGAGATCATATCTGTGCTGGACGCCCAGGAGAGCGAAGCGACCTATTATGGCAGTGTGGTATCCAGTGTCAAGGGGGCCTCCAGCTCTTCTACCAGCAGCTCCTCTACCACCAGCGCCCAGGTGACCACCCAGGTGGCCTGTACCGACGGAGTCGTGCGCACCTTCTACCATAGTGGCTCCGCTTTAAATACAGGCCGTCTGGTCACGGTGTCAGTCACTCAATCCGGGACCAAGGTGACTTCTCTGTCCAACAAAAAGTTGGAGGGGAGCGTGAGCAAGGACGGCAGCAGCTTCGCTGGCCACGACTTCGCGGACGGAGTCCAGATCCTGGACACCGACGAAAATGGCGGCTACGCCCGTATCTACCCCTCCCGCCTGGCGGGCGCCAAACTGTCTGGTGACGACGTGCGCTACTACAGCCTGGACGCCAATGGAGATATCGACCGCCTGGTCCTCCACGAGGTCACTGGAGATACCTGGGAGTATGTCTATGTGAGCAGTGTAGTAAACAACTCCTCTGACATGAATATCTCCGCCTCCTACACCTATGTCCAGGATGGGCAGACCCAGACGCTGAACAGCAGTAAGCTTTACAGCGTCAAGAGCGGCGGCGCGGCCATGATCTATGAGGACGGCCAGGTGAGTTCTATGCGGCAGTTGTCCTCTGAAACGTTGGACAGCGTGTCCTCCCTGTCCGCCATGGCCGGCAATCAGGAATATGCCCTGGCAGAGGATGTTCAGGTCCTGCTTCGGGACGGCTCAAAATACTATCAGACATCCCTGTCCCAGATCAACGGCGAAGGTTACCGGCTCACCGGCTGGTACGACAACCTGGGCTGTCCCGCCGGAGAGCGCATCCGCATTATCGTGGCTACTCCCCGCTGACCTCCCTCTTCTTTATACGAAAATGGCCGGGCAGGATAAAATCTCCTGCCCGGCCGGTTCTTTTCTATTCACGTCACCGCAGCATCAGGGCAACCAGTTGACGGAGCATCACAGCCGCCTCGGCTCTGGTGGCGGTGCCTCCAGGGGCCAGTGTCCCGTCCGGATGTCCGCTTAGGATGCCGCTGTCCACTGCCCAGGCCACCGCCTCCCGTGCCCAAGCGGACACGGAGCCGCTGTCCGTAAAACTGGTCAGCGTATCCCGCCCGCTGGTGACCATATCCAGTGTTTCAGCATAGCGGAACAGCATCAGGGCGAGCTGTTCTCGGGTAACGGGGTCGTCCGGTCCGAAACGGCCGTCACCATAACCGGAGATGATGTTCTCCCCAGAGGCCCAGGAGATGCCCTGGGCGTACCAGGCTCCCTCCGCCACATCGGCAAAGGGAAGGTCCGCTGTTTTTTTCTCTGGCTCCTCCAGTTGGAAGAGAACTGTGGCCAGCATCCCCCGGCTCAAGGTCTGCCCAGGGGCAAACTGGTCCTCGCTCACGCCGGAGAATAGCCCACGGCCCGCCACGAAGTCCACCGCCGGGCTGTACCAAACTCTGTCCGCCACGTCGGTGAAGGCGCTCTCATAGTCCACCAGCCTCACAGTGGCCCCCTCCTCCAACAGGAATACGGCCTTTCCATCGCTGACCAGGGACTTTTTCACCACTTCCTCCCTGCCGTCAGCGTGGACGATGACCACCAGCTTGTTTTCCTCCGCCTGATCAATGACCACCCTCTGGAGGCCCTCGCTGTCTTCGGGGAGGGTGACGGTGTAGGTGCCGTCAGACTTATTTTCCTCCACCTCAACGGAAGTCTGGCCCGATTCCCCCTTCCCGCCGGAAGCTCCGCCGCTTGAGGGGCGGTGGTAATCCGGGTCCACCTTGCTGGCGTCCTCGGTGTAAAACACCTGGATCTCATCCCCGCTGTGGAGGGAGCAGCTCCCCATGTACACGTCGGGAAATTCTCCGTTTACCAGATACATCCAGCCGGAGTCCTCGCCATGCTCCTTCTCCCGCAGGGAACCCCGAGGGCCGGAGATGGACACGATGTAGGTGCCGCGGCTTCGCTCCGCCGTGTAGCCGTACTCATCCAGCATCTCGGTGAACACATCGTAGACTGTGTAGGTCTCGCTCAGTCCACTCAGGGCAGTAGTTCCGATCCACTCCTCGCCATCCAAGCCGGACAGGGAGAAAGTGACGTTGTCGATGGTGTCCACCACTGCTGTGGTGCTGGTGGGGTCCGCGGTGCCCCGAACCAGCAGCTTCAGGCCGGGCAGGACGGCCTCATTTACCGCCGCTCTGGCGGCAAACGCGGCGACGGCCTGGGAGGTATCTGCGGTGACCTCCTGGTAATACAGGTCGGCCAGTTCAGAATACTTCGCATATTTCACGGTATCAATCTGGTAGAGTTCACCATATTTACCCAGCGCTTCGCTGGACAGATAGCTGGTGATGACGACGTTCTTGGGTTCTTCCTGCCGGGTAACCAACAGGTTCTCGTGGCTGATGACATTGGGGTTGCTGGATTTGAACAGCCGCCAGGCCTCCAGTTCCTCCCACCCCTCGATGGGGGTGGGGACGATGCCATAGCCCTTCATGTCCTTCATATCCCGGACCCAGACCAACTCGCCGTTCTCCTCATAGACCTCCTGGAAGGGGGACAGGTCGGTGGTAATGTTGTCGATGGCCTTGTTCTCTCCCCGTATGCCGTTGAAGTAGTTGGCCTTGACCTTCTCCATCAGCGCCAGCTCGTCATCGATCTCCTTCTGTGTCAGGGCGGGGACCTCGATGGCAAAGGACCGGGCGGCGGTGACGCTGGTTTCATCGTCGTGGAGAGTGACCGTTATGGTGACCTCCGCCGGCTCCTCCCCCACTCCGGGGCGGTACACCCAGAGCCGGGCGGCATTGTTCACACCCGGAGACTGGATGACCTCCTCGTGATCGCTGGACAGGGTGACAGGCATATACTTTCCGTCTACGCCGAAGTCCCGTGTGGTGGGCAGCTGGATATCGTTGATGGCTGTGTAGACGCCATCCTCGTCCGGAACCAGCCTCTCGCCGGTCAGGGCGTCGGAGAGGCCCTTAGCCGCGAAGCCCTGGTCCAGTTTGGTTAGCAGCTCCTGTTCGATTTCGGCATACTGATCCCCGTCCATAGCTGGAACGGTCACTTCAAATGTATTGACAAGTTCAATGGGGGCTTCCTCGCCAATGACATCGTTGGTATACTGGAACGTAAATTTGGCCGTGAGGATAACGGTCTGATCTTCCTCCCCGCGGCGTACCACACCTACATAGGGGTTAAAGAGCGTGTCGGCAGTATTCTGGTTTTCTCTGCTGATGGAGATAGCTTCCTCGTTGT
Organism: Flintibacter hominis; assembly: GCF_014287965.1. Classification (NCBI taxonomy): domain Bacteria; kingdom Bacillati; phylum Bacillota; class Clostridia; order Eubacteriales; genus Flintibacter; species Flintibacter hominis. Next base: position 35,072 of record NZ_JACOPO010000006.1, read on the forward strand.
CAGACTCCCAGGATATCTGGGTCCAGTATTTCTTGTCCACCACCTTGGGCAGGGTGAGGTTTTCGGTGACAGCCAAGCCGTCTCCGCCTCCGATGGAGGAAAGGGTGACCTGGCTCATGATCTCCTCGCTCATAGCCGCCCTGACCTTGGCTGCATCCCAGTAAAGGATAACCGGCACATCGGAGAGCGTGGCGGCCGCCCCATCCTTCTCCAGCGTAAAGGTCACCTTGCAGCTTCCAAATTTGACGGCCGGAACCGTATTGGGGTCCTTATAAAAATAAGTGATGTCGCCGTTATCGCCAATACCTGCCCCTCCGTAGACTTCGGTGACAGACGCGACGGAGACGGTGATGTCATCAAAGCCCTTCTCCGCCAGATCGGCCAACACCATGCGGTTGAGGTTGGTGTCCGTGTCGTAGACCGGGCAGAGCCTGTAATCGTCGCTCAGGGCGGTAATGGCGTGCTGCAGTTCATTTTGTTTGTCCTCATCTGCGGCGGTGTCGGACCAAACTACAATTTTGTACAACGTATTGTAGAAAGCATCGTTGTATGTATATTTTGCAGACAGAGTTACAGTCACCGTCCCCTGAGTTGGGCGGATGACGGTACCGTCTGCCGCGATCACATCATTAAACCCGCCCCACTGGATCTGGGCAGTAATCCCGTTTTCTGTGACCACAGCGGGAAACTCCAGCTTGGTATCCTCTTTGATCTCGTCAGGCAGTCTATTTTCCTGATAGGCCACCGGGTACAGCTTGCCGTGGTCGGCAGTACGGACGGTTGCCTGGTGATCCTGGCGGCTGTGGATCACCTTTCCGCCGCAGGTGATCTCGACCCCGATTTTATATTGCTGGTCTTCCGCTCCAAAATCATCTTCCGAAATGGTATAGGTGGCTTCCGTGGCCCCGGCGATTGGATGAGAGGTGGGATCTGCGGCCATAGGCTCATACTTGTACCACTGGTATTTCATCTCCAGTCCGGGATACTGTTCCGGGGAATAGGTGCCGCCGCCCTCGATGTTAAGGGCAGCTTCTACCGTCTGCCCTACGGCCACCGCGCCGGGCTGACTTATATTTTGAATGGTGACAGTTGTAAAATGCGGGATCACCGTCAGGGTATAGTCATCTGTGTACTCCTCCCCATCGTAGGTCACCGTGGCTGTTACATTCACCACGCCGCCCTTGCCGGCGGTGACCACATAGCCTTTCACATCGCTGTCCTGGGTGGTTTCCACCCATACGGCCGCCCCTTCATTGCTGGCGGAAAAGCTCCACTGGACCTCTGGGGTCTCGTCCCCCATATTCTGATAGTCTACATAGAGAATGGTATCATTTTTGTCGCCGCCGCCCGTCTGTACCCAAATTGTATCGCCGTTGGTAGAGCGGATGGAAATACTGGGCTCGGGGGGCTTGGGAGTATTCCCAGCCTGCCAGGCGAGGATTACATTACCCTCTGCATCGGTGGTGAAGGCATCGCCCAGCAGAGAAGCGTCGATTGGAAGATCAGAGTTGTCAAAGCAGTTGAACAGTTCGCCGTTGAAGCCGCTGATGGCATCCGATGTGGTAAAGCAGTTGCGAATCGGGGTAGTTGAATATACCTGCCCGACGATACCCCCGGCCCTGTTGGAACCGGAGATCGTGCCGGTGCTATAGCAATTTTCAATGCTTGTCCCATTGGCGGAGCAATAGCCTAGAATGCCCGCCGCCGCGCCGCCTCTGATGTCTGCGGTGTTGGCACAGCCTGAGACGCACACAGATCCGCTGTTGACCCGCCCAATGATGCCGCCGGCCCCCGCATTTACTCCGGTCTTGGAAGACTGGACGCTGCCAGAAAAGGAGCATCGCTCGATGGTGACAGTGCCGCTGGTCTTGCCAACAATGCCGCCAACATAACCACTCTTGGTTGCTGACACCGTTCCTTCAACCTTCAGATTTTTGATCGTTGCACCGTTGATTGTCCCAAACAGACCGACACCGCCAGAACTACTGCTATTGATATTCATTCCGCTGATGGTGTGCCCATTGCCATCAAAAGTTCCTGCAAAACCATCACTTGGATATGCAACATTTCCAATCGGAGTCCAGTCACTGCTCAATGTAATGTCATTGGCCAGATAAAATGTGATACCGGACATATTGTAGGTGCCACTTGCATCATCGTCTTTCACCGCATTCGCTAATGCTTTCAGACTTTCCTCAGAACTTATTTTGAACGCTTTATCTGTACCCATTGACTCCCACGATTCGAACTCTGGCAGACTGGTGGTACCGCCCTCCTCCGCCCACGCCGTCCCCGGCAGCAGGCCCAGCGCCATGACCAGGGTGAGTAGCAGGCTCAAGGCCCTTGTCCTTATTTTCCTCATCAAATCTCCTCCATTTCTCTCATTCAAAACTCAAATAATATAAAAAACGGCCGCGGCAGACCATAACAGGACTGCCGCGGCCGACTTTTCCCGCGGTGCATTTGGGCATACCAATGCCCTGTCATATAAACACCATAGGTCTTCCGGCTTGTGGGGTGTGGAGCACCGCTCCGCGCCTGTCGCTCCGCCTTCTCAGGATCGCTCCCAATGACCGGCTCACGCCATGAACGACAGCCTCCCCCGCATACGGCAACGGGTATTGCTCCGGGTTCTCACCGGATTCCCTCATCCCCGCCTCTGCCCAAAGCAGACACGAGGTCATGATGCTTTTTTTGTCATTATAAAATGATGTTCCGTCCTTGTCAATCCGAATTCCGTTCTGCCTCTTTGCCCGGACTATTATTTTACAAAAATCTCCGCAACGGGATAGTAAGTACCCGCAGGACCAGATAGAACGCCTTTTTCCCAAAGCTCAACTCCTTCGGCACATACTTTTCCCCATACTGATACTCTCCGTCCTCTCCCATTGTCTTACTGTACGTCTGATCGTGCTCGGCCTCTTCCCGAATCATCCGGTTCAATTTGGGAGAATCCACCACCAGCATCAGCTCCGTATCCTGATAGGTGCTTCTCATATCCATATTGTACGACCCGACTACGCTGAGTCTATCGTCAATTACCATAGCCTTTGTATGGCAGGAATGTTCCCCCATATACTCATAGACCTGTACGCCCGTATCCCAGATTTTCCGCCGTTGGTTCAGATAGTCGGTACATCCCCAGGGATTTGCGCCACTGGCTACATCGTTTGTAATAATCTGAATCTCTGTGCCCCCCGAGGTCAGCCGCTCCAGATCATGATACATCTCCCGCCCACAAATAATATAAGGGGTATAAACGATCACCTGTTTCCCCTGAGACATCAGCCGGTTGAGAGAATACCACATCCAGGGCTCCTTATTTTCCGCCTGGATCGGATTTGTCAAAAGGCTGATCCGCCCGGTTTCAAATGTACGCTCCCTCCAGTCCACGGGGACAAATAATTCTGGCTCTGCCGCCCTCATAGCCCGCTCCCGGCTGCGTAACGACTCCTCCTCTCGCTGCCGGTCTTCTTCTCCAAGGCGGCCCTGAAACAGTCTGCTGTCCGGAAGCGCCCAAACCGACTCAAAATAGTTCACCAGCTGATACAGCGAGTCCTCTGGATCCTGTCCAGACCGCATCACAAGAAGCTCCCGGTCGATGTTCGGCTTGACAGAGGGCTGCTCTCCCAAAAACAGATCCGTTGTATTTCTGCCGCCCAGAAGGTAGACCTTTCGATCTACGATCAAATATTTATCGTGGAGCCGCGCCTGCAGCTTCCAGGGCTGGAGCAAGTCAATCGGATTATAAATTTTCAGTTCCACGTTTTTGTGGCCGGCCAGCGCCTTGAATACCGGATTCTTCTTCACATCCAAAAAACCGCTGGCGCCGTCCACCAGCACACGGACCTGAACTCCTCTTTCCGCGGCACAGAAAAGGGCCGAGACCATGTCTGTCCCGCTGCTGTCCCCATTGAAATCGAAGGTCGAGAGGATGATCTCCTCCTCCGCGTTTCCAATCAGATTCATCCGGCAGAACAGTGCATCCTTATTGTTGTCAATATAGGCCGCCCGCTCCGGGCCGACGCCTGTCCCATAAAATCGGCGGTCTTCAAAAGCAGCTCGATACTCTGGTGAAACCTCCTTATGCTCTATGTACGGCACCACCACGGCCAGTATATACAGCAGAATCAGCAGAAACGGAAGCGCTTTTAGACAACAACGCAATACGGAGCTTTTCACCATACTAGTTCCTTTCTCCAAGCCACTTTAAGCTACTATCTTTCTCCTGGGATGTAGACAGTACTATATCAACAAACCATATATCCCGCAAGGGGAAAACCTCCGTTTTTACAGAAATGTCATACTTTTTGTCGAAGACGCTCTGTTATTCCGGGAATCCTTGTTAGGCATCCGCCGTCAAAAACTAATAATGTCAGGCTGACCATCAGGAAAGTGCCAAGGGACTCCGTTACCGTAGTAACCATAATTTGAGAGGCCGTTTTTTCGTCTGTTTCCAGATGATCTCTGTACCCATCATCGAGACAAAGATAAAACACTCTTTGATACCTTACCACTGCGTATCCATGGTACCTCTTATCAATAAGCAGAGAGTGTGCGGGGCAATCAAAATTCCAGTAAGCAGCCAGCACCAAAATAGAAGGTAGTCTTTCCTTTATTCAGCATTTTTGTTGAATAACATGGCAACTAGAAATTGTCAATCTATGTCTCCATCTGTTATACGGTCCATTTGGACTCTGTCTGGCCGTACAGAGCCGCACTTACGCTCCATGATTTGAATGCGCCTTCTTCCATCCATTTTTATCCATTTTATTCATAAATAAAGCTTTATTATATACCTCTTTTTTGTCTAATTAAACTTCCAATTATGATACATTTTCGCCGTTTTTCTAAAAAATATTCTTCATTTTTCACACTTTAAATCCGTTTAAAAGAGGTATATCATCTTTATACTCTTTCTTATAGGTGAATATTTATGAACTTCTCAAGCTTTGATTTCACGACCCTGCGGGATATACCAATATCCCACCCCTATTATGACACCCCGCGAATCTCCATCTCCGCAAAAGGGAGCGTTTCTATGAACGGAGCTCTGAAAAAAGCAGTAGGAGAACAGAGAGCGTTTCGGGCGAAACTTAGCCCTGATGGCTGTCTGTTTGCGCTTTATCCCAACGAATCGCCTAATATCCGTTTTTCTCCTAAAGGTGGGCACATCATGCAGCCAGCTCTCGTTGAGCATCTGGAGCAGCTCGGTCTATCACTACCTGTTTTGTATACGTTAGAGTGGAACACCGAGCAGCAAGCCTGGGTTGGCTGCTGTGATGAGTTACCTCAACCCCCATCCATTTCTAAACTAAGTCCTCCTCCAAGAGCCTCTAAAACTAGGAGGAAAGTATGAAGCGTAAAAAAAAGAGTTTTTCTCTCCGTGGATATCGATTCATCGACGGTTTCATCTGGGAGATCTTCGATTTCTTCCATCTCCCTCATCAAAACAAAGATTTGTATCAGTGCGCTTGGGTCGCCTTTCTCTCCGCCTACCAGGAACGACCTCTTTCCTTTTCCCGTACCAATTCCCCTGGATGGATGCGGGCCTATCATATCATCTGGGACGCGCTTGCAAAAGAACAAAAGTGTACCAATATTTGGCGCTATAAATATACCTCTGCAGACCAACCGGCACGGTATGATATCCCTACTCCCCTCATTGAATTGCAGCATTCCCGCCATGGCGACTTCCAAAACAGTGTCTGTTTCCATGACTATTTGGCACACCTAGGTCCTGATACCCGCCTTATGGCCTATGGCCTGATTCATGGGGATACCATAGAGGAAATCCAATCCTATCTCCGCTGGGACTATGACCACACTCATTTTATTTACAATGATCTTCGGGAAAAGATGGAGGAGTATTTGCGTATATGAGTATCAAGGAGACACCTATATCGTCAGATTCAAGGGCAGCTTCAAAGCATAGGACTTATATCACTATATTAGAAACCTATGTAGCTATTTTAGGGACAATTCTCGGTCTTGTATTTACCTGGAGCCAACTTCGCCTTTCTCAAAATGAAGACGATCGATCTCGCCGTGCAGAACCACTTTCTTACACTTTAGAAGCTGTCAACACACATTATCAATATGATATTCAACAAGAGGGAGTCGCCATGTCCATTCCCGCACCCTCCCTCCGCCTTCATGTTACCCATGGCAGCTTGAGTTCTATTACTGCTATTTCTTTTGATGGATCAGCCTTCCATGAGTTGTCTGACCTTCCTATTTTAGATAGATGGGAGGGCTGTACAGTAGATGTTACTATGCCGGCAGAATCTCTGATTGTCAACGGAAATTTAGTATATGACTACTTTTTTCTTTTCCTCCAACCTACAGAGGGAGAAAATCAACTGGATTTGATTTGCAATACTATTTCTTTGGACACTCAAGAGGTACAAACCAGTATATTCCACCCTATCGCTCTAGCCCAGCTTTCATACCTTGCTGATAGTCCACAGAAAGAGCTGCTCCTGGTATATAATGCACTCCTAAACGACTTTAAAGGTTTAGGGCTATTATAATCTTTTTCCATTTTTCATTTGACATCCTAAGGGGCGACAGACCTACTCTGTCGCCCCCCTATCTATATATAAACCGGTTCCCATTTAACCGCGTATCATTGCTCTGTCTTTTGCTCCCTGCTTGGGGCATCCGCCTGCTGAAACACACCAAATAAGATCATATCCAGCAGCTCCTCTGTGGCTTCCAGCATAGCATGGATATCCTCCAAAGTGCGGCCTCGCAGCAGCATATCACTGAAGGTATAGACGATACTCTCCAGATAACGATTTACCTGCTCCTCCTTCAGTTCTGGGCGCCGCCTCATCCCAGACACGACTACTCTCAAAAAACGCCGATTCATCTCCTCCAGCGGTCTATGTAGAATCTGTATTTGTTCTCTAAGCTGTTCCGGTGGACGAAGCATGGCGTTTTCAAAAACGCGCTTGTGCTTGGGCTCCAGTTGAAAAAAGTATTCCCGGATCATAAAATATTTTTTTATCGCGTCAAAATTTTTCTGCCCGGCCAATTTCTCAGCCTCTCGTTCTACATAGGCTCTCAGCGATAAAAATGTATCCTGGACACAGAGCAGAAACAATTCGTCTTTGTTTGCGTAGTAGTGATACATCATCCCCTTGGATATCCCATGTCCAGAGCAAATGCTTTCCATGGTCACCTGACCATAGTCATGGCTCCCAAATTCTTCTCGTGCCGCACGGAGTATTTCCCGCCTACTCCGTTCTTGCCTTTCCTTTTGAGTCATGCTCCAGCTCCCCCTTCCACTGGAGACACCGTTTTCTTCGCTCTGCCCAACTCACCTGCCCACTCAAAGCCTTTTTTGGCCATAAACACCGCGATCAGTTCATTGATAACCGCCGCGGCCGCAATAGTCCCCTGCACAATAGCCGCGCAATCTGGTGCCGGTCCTGCCAACACAGACACTGCGATACCAGTAAACACCAGTGACACTCCAGAGTGCGGCAACAGTGTAAAGCCCAGGTATTTTCTCACCGGTTTGGGGGCATGGGTGACCGAAGCGCCAAAATAGGCGCCGAGATACTTTCCGATGGCACGGGCCACAATATAGACCGCTGTATAAATTCCGGCGCCGAAAATCAAATGGTAGTCCAGAGGTGCGCCCAAACTCAGAATGACCACTATCATGGCAACCCCGATGATAGGATCCATCACCTTCATGATCCCTTTCAGCTTTTCCTCCGAGACCATATTGGCGAAAACAGTGGAAAAAGACATTCCAATCAGCATAAAGTTAATCACCGGGGCTGGCAGCAGGCTGTTTAAGGCAGCCCCTATCCCCACAGAGACCAGGAGCATCAGGATTACGACAGACAACGTGCTGTTCTGAGTGTGGGTCATTCTCAACAGCTCTCCAGTGATAAAGCCGGTAATCATTCCAAGCAGCACTGGGAGGAACACTAAAAAGAGTACCACGGGCACTGGAATCCCCTGGGTGGAAATATGGGCAGACACAAAAGCGATGACTAGAAAGAAAACTAAGGCACCCACCAGATCATCTAGAGCTGCCATAGGAATCAGTGTCCTAGTCACAGGTCCATCCGCCTTCATGTCCCGCACAACAGATAAAGAGGGGGCTGGAGCTGTAGCTAACGCGATCCCGCCGAACACAAACGCCAAATACAGCGGGATATCCACCACCAAAAAAATAACTCCAAATACCAAACTGACCACCAGGAAAGTACCAAGAGATTCAGTCACTGTAGTAATAACAATCTGAGAGCCAGCTTTTCTCATCTTTTTCCAGATGAGCTCTGTGCCGATCATCAGGCCAAAGGTACACTCAAAAACACTCTTTAACATCTCAAACCACCGCGCATCCAGGATACCGTTTCCCAGTAAACCCAGAGCGTAAGGTCCAAGTAACATCCCAGCAATTAACCAGCCCAAAATAGAAGGCAGTTTTCCCTTTGCAATCAGATTTCCAGCTAAAAACGCAATCAATATCGAAACAAGCAGCCTCAATACATCCAGCAGAAGTTCCATTGGCGGTATCCCCTTTTGTTCTTGAGATTTATAGACGGCATCGTCCGCAAGTTTGGATTATAGCATTTATAGACGATATCGTCCATAAAATTTTTGTAAACTTTTGTAACGGGTGAAACTCCATATCTAAGACTTTTTGAAATTTATTGTTTTGACCATCTTATCTATCAATGTGCGTACGCTCTGATTTTTCTCAGGAAAGTTGGAGCAAGCTATATACAGCTTGCCCCGATACGTAAAGGACGGTTAAACTCGAATCTCCATGTACCCAATAAAAGCGCCACGAAGCGGCGATACCAAATCACGCCCCAGCGCAGCGGTTGTAATTTGGAGAGGGGGAGCAACAAAATAAGTGTGCTCCCACGTGCAAAGGATGGGCAAAATCGATATTTAGGACAGAAACGAAAAACAACCGTCCATAGGGCAGCACCAAATCGGAGCCCAGCGACAGCGGGTCTGGTTCGGAAGCGAGGAGCAGCAGAATGCGCGCGGTGAACTTTGGAATAAAATGAAAAAGCCGCCCGCAGGGCGGCCCCAAACCGGAGCCCAACGAAGCGGGTCCGGTTTGGAAAGGAGGAGCAACAAAATGAGTGCGCTCTGACTTTTATAAAAAGTCGGAGCAAACGATATGACGTTTGCTCCGACGTGGTGCGGGCACGGGGACTCGAACCCCGACGGATCGCTCCATGAGAACCTAAATCTCACATGTCTACCAATTCCATCATGCCCGCATATAAGAAACTGATACTATACAATGATACACAACACTCGATAAAATGTCAATGGGTATGCAAGTCAAAATCGATATCCCCTATGGCAAACTTCACATTTTTAATATCAAAAAATGAACGAAATCTGAACGCTTGCTCCCTTGACTTTTTCGAAAGTTAAGCCTATGATTTGTCTGCAAAACAGGTAACGGCCTTACGGCGGTAAAGACGGTCCGTCGGATATGATAGTTGTGGCCCGCCTCTTTGCACAGGAGGTATTTTATGGACTCTTATACAATTTTCAAAGATATCGCCATCATTCTGGTGGCTGGCAAATTTTGCGGCCTGTGCGCGCGAAGGCTGAAAGTCCCCAGTGTGGTAGGTGAGATCGTAGCTGGTCTTTTGGTTGGGCCCTGTGTCTTTGGTCTGGTCCAGCCCTCCGATTTCTTGACCCAAATGGCCGAGATCGGCGTTGTGCTCCTCATGTTCTCGGCCGGTCTGGAGTCTGATACCCAAGAACTTCTGCGCAGCGGCCCCAAGGCCCTTGCTATCGCCACTTCCGGCGTTCTGCTCCCCCTAGTTGCGGGTACGGGCCTTTTCCTGCTGTTTTATGGCGGAGACAACTCAGAGAGAAATCTGTTCTATGAAGCGCTGTTCATTGGCTGTATCCTGACCGCAACCTCTGTCTCTATTACCGTGCAGGCTCTGCGGGAGCTTGGCCATCTAAAAGAGCAGGTCGGCACCACTATCCTGTCAGCCGCTATCATCGACGATGTACTCGGCATTATCGTCTTGACCCTCATCAGCGGCCTGAAAGATCCCGATTCCTCTTTGTTCATGGTAGCCTGGGGAACTTTGATGTTCTTCCTTTTCTCTGCCGTGGTAGGTTATCTAATCTATCAGTTCTTTGATCGAATGGATGCTCGTCACCCACAGACCAGGCGGTTACCCATCCTTGCTCTGTCCTTCTGCTTGGCAATGTCCTATATTGCCGAGGAGTATTTTGGAATTGCCGATATCACCGGCGCCTATGTAGCCGGATTGGTGTTATCCAATCTGCAAGACGCCCCCTATATCGAGCGCAAGATGGACATTAACTCGTATATCATTTTTGGCCCCCTGTTCTTTGCTTCCATCGGCTTAAGTACCGATGTGGGCGAGATGAATCCTAAGCTCCTTCTGTTTACCCTCGCCTTCCTTGTGGTCGGTCTGCTGTCTAAAGTGGTCGGCTGCGGCGGAATGGCCCGTCTATGCCACTTCTCCGGCAGAGACTCCCTCAAGATCGGTGTCGGTATGATGAACCGGGGCGAAGTGGCCTTGATTGTGGCCCAAAAGGGGCTACTGCTGGGCCTTCTCAATTCCATGTTCTTCACCAGTGTTATCATCTTGATTTTGGTGTCTGCTATCATCACCCCCATCTTTTTGAAGATCCTATATAGCCGGGACTCTCGACTAGAACCGACACCTCCGACAGCATAAACGCTCAAAAACGCCGCCTCGTTTTTCCCAGGCGGCGTTTTTATGTCAGAAATCAGGATACCCCACCAGGGGCTTCCAGCCGAAAAATTCCCGCAGCTGGCGGCCATCATATAGATAAGCGCCAGCGCTGTCCGACCAGGTCAAACAGTCTCCGGTCCACACCGGCCCGCTGGAGCTGCTGGATATCTGTGGGCACTCAAAGTGGAATCTAGGCTGGCTCCCATTCACAGCCGAGGACCATATCCCGTGGTGGAAGGGCTCTCTTTCAGAACCAGACCTTAAAGCTGCCTCCCGAGGGCAGCACAGCCTCAGACTAAACCACAGACGCCCCCCGCTGATCCCCAGAAGGTCCATCTCTTCCCACACCTCCTTCTCCCGCTCAAAGGGAGCCAGGATATCCGGGGCGCTTCCCCACCGCAGGATATCTCTGTAACCTCGAAGTATCGTGGTGCATCTGCCGGTTTTTATATCCAGTGCCTTCACCCCACTTGACTTGGTATATACCACGCTTGTTTCATCCAGCCAATGGTAATGAAAGATGGAGCATTTCGTATCCCGAACCTCTCCGGTATCCAGATCATATAGGTGCAGCACCTTGTTTCCGGAGCGGTATTTATAGTAAGACAGGTACCGACCCTCCGGACTGATCCCCAGTCCCATAGGGGCCCCTTTGGCCTGTTGAAAGCGAACCAGCTTCTCCCCCTGCCGCTCCCCCAATCTCCAACGCCAAAAGCTATTCCCGTCGCTAAAATACAGCGTATTCCCCGGTCCCATAATCGAATCCGCGGTAAAGCAGTCCTCTTTTGTAACCTTGATGGGAACCGTGAGTAGCTGTCCTTCCTGCTGGTCATAAAGCCAAAGGCCGTGGGCCTCCTCAGGCACATATCTCAGCCCTTCGGCAGTGGCTCGGGAATTCCCTATGGCCGCATAGCGCTCTCCGCCCACTAAGTGGGCATACACGCCGGGCGCCAGTGGTCCCGGCAGGGGCACATGCGTGATTTTCTCTCCGTCCAAAATCTGAAAGTCGCTTCCCATTAGGCGGTAAAAGCGCATGATACCGCTCTCCTTCTATCCCGTCTCCGCATCCGTCTTTGTCCTGCGGCTCTGGTCAGGTCCTACGATGGGCTTATATTCCGGCTCCGGATTCATCGCTTCCTTCGTTCCTACGCAGCGGTTGATAGGCGTCCCCATTTGATAGAATTTTTCTTCATAATCCGTCATTACCCCGTTGATACCCTGTCCGTGGAGATCACGAGTAACTTCAGATAGTATGAATCCAGCCTTTGGAAATTGGAAAAGGGACCACTCAAACAGATCGTGGTTATCGCTCTTGAAATGAATCTGTCCCCCATCCTTCAGAACACCTCGGTAAAGAATCAAAAAGTGTTCATGGGTCAACCGGCGGCGGGCGTGTTTCAACCCTGGCCATGGATCGCAAAAATTGATATACAGCAGATCCACCTCTCCCGGCGCAAAATAATCCCGGAGCTTGGCTGCGTCACCATCAATAAAAAGAATATTATCCAGTCCCTTTTCCATGCTTCGCTCCATAGCAATGACCATGGCGTCAGGCACCCGCTCTAAAGCGATATATAAGACATCTGGGTTCCGTTGAGCGGTCTCCGCAGAAAACCGCCCCTTTCCACATCCGATCTCTAGCCTAATTTCCTTGGCGTCCGGCTTTAACTGTCTCCAATGTCCCCGGTAGGAGGACGGTTCGCGAATCAAAAAACGGGCACACCGCTCCATTCGGGGAATTAGATTGGGCTTTTTTCTCATTCTCATAGGGATGTCACCTCTCAGGTTTGTTACAAAAATATCTTATCATATTGATAGGAATACTTGCAATCTTTTTCAAAATATACTATACTATATTTTGTTAGCTGATTGTCAGTCTGTGAGCAAACAATATGCCGGTTTGTTGGTATGTATCAAATGTAAAATGAAACATCGAATATCTGGATATAGTGAAGGTAGTATTGCGCTTGATTTGGGAGGATAGACGACCTATCCATTCCTTTGAAAGCGAGATTTCGGAAGTCCTTAGGACAGTAGCTTGCGGCGGAAATCCCTCAGTTGAAAAACTCCCGCAAAATCGGGTTTGACCACAGAGTTGCCCACAGACATGAAAAACTTACTTTTTCTTTCTCCGCATGGTACCATACAGAAAAATGAAATATCCGGGTGTAGCGCAGCTGGTAGCGCGCCTGCTTTGGGAGGATAGATGACTCATCCATTCCCTTGAGAGCGAGATCCCGAAAGCCTTTGGGACAGTAGCTTGCGGCGGAAATTCCCCGGTTGAAAAATTCCCGAAAAATCGTGCTTGACCACAGTACCGCCCACAGACACGAAAAACTTGCTTTTTCCCTCTCCGCATGGTATCATGCAGAAAAACTGAATATCCGGGTGTAGCGCAGTTGGTAGCGCACGTGATTTGGGTTCACGGGGCCGAGCGTTCGAATCGCTCCACTCGGACCAAAAGCCCTCTGGAGTTTTCACTTCAGAGGGCTTCTATTTTGTTTATATGCCTCCCCAAATTGAGTGGAACTGAATATATCCTGTGGAATTTCATTTTGCATTGAAATATTTATATATTGAGCATTTCATAGTCCTGCAAAATATTAGTTATGATTTCGTGAAGGAAATATGAAACTTGAATGTAGTCCTCAATAGTCCGTTTTAATGTATACGCCACAGGCATCCGTAGTTCAAATGAAAAGTTTGAGATAGACGACAAGGTAGGTGTACTTCGATGTATCATCTTATCTCGAAATTCTCTTACATAGCCATGATTACCTTCCCAAGGTTCGGTCTCCGAACTGTCCTCTTGGGTCATATATGCATATACTTCCTTTGCAAACGGATTCGGTCGTTTTCCTTGTTGCGCGTCATGAAATATTTGCGCCGAATATACTTTATCAAACGGTTTATCTATTTTCTCTTTTAAATTGAAAAATTGTGCGAGTAAATCCCACAATACCATAGTACGGAAAATAGCATTTTCTAAATAGTAAATTGCTGTTGATTCTCTCTCAGATGGCGGTGAAATGGGATTCCAATGGTCAAAATCCGCGTCCTCAGCAAACTCAATCGCCATCTGAAAAGAAGTTTTAATTTTCCTATCGAGATCAAGAAGTGTATGGTAAATTGTTGCATAGTCAAAAAAACGTTGAATCTCCGGCTGATCGTGTATAAAGGCACCCACTAAAATTTTCTCGTTCCCATACCAAACAGTAAATGCATTTTCATCATACTGAACAGATTTGACGAGATTCTGAAAAATTTCTGCAGTCTCACTTCGCAAACTAAATCACTCTTTCTCTTCATCCGGGGATTCTATACCAATAGTTTGCTCATCTGATTTTTCTTTCGAATTACTATAATCCCTGGAAATTTGCCACAAAATTTTATTTGTTTCTTTTTGTTGGGTATTTTGAATATCTAATCTTTTTATCAGATCATCCTCTTTACCTGTCACAGAAAAAATCGTCATGTAATTTTTGATGTCTATTTGGAACTTATCTTCATAGTTTTCTCCACCTGGCCCACAATATAATATTGTTCCCGATGCGGATTGCAGTGTGGAGTAATTCCGCATTTTATTTGTTCCAACAAATATTGTATAATTCTGATTTATTCCAATGATACATTCTCTCCCTTCCTGTTCAAGGAGAAGTGTTTGATATACTTTCTCCGGGAGGCTATCAATAAAACTCCGGTCAAATTGAATTTTAACATGATAAGCGGGCTGTTTTCCGTGATTGATAAACTTAATTCCATAAAAAGTGCGCCTGACATAGGTAAGTTCCGTCCCAATAAATGGCCGGTTTTCTTCTTTATATTGGCGGCGCATCTCTTCAACTTGGGCTCGTGTAGCTTTTGCTGAGATAAAGCTACACCAACAGGTTATAAATGTTGCTATGGCTGTTAATAGTGTTAAAATACCACTATTTGTATTTAACCAACAAAAAAAGTCATCAACTGCCATTCTTCCAGTCTCCCTTCAAAGACCTGTTTAAAATGTTCCGTAATAAGGTTTCTGCTCGATGTTGTCACGGACAAGCAAGATTTAATCTTTTATTTCCACTAAACTGAAACTCTTTATTCGCCTCTAGATTGCTGTAAAATATGATCTTCTAATATATTGCATCAAGTGTAATTTAGCTAAATCATTATACCATATCTTTTAAGGGCAGACTACTGAATTTTAGCTGATGCGTTTTCGCTTTCTAAATGCTATGTATCATGTATAATACCTCTCCCAGAATACAAGTTCCAACCAAAACTTGTATAGACACCTCGTAATAAATCGCCCATTTGGAAATAAAAAGTCTCCAGAGCAAATCCCAAAGACTCTTTGTTTTGTTTACTTTGGCACAATTCCCTAACTTACCTCAGTCCATCTCCCTCCGAATTTCCTCATAATACCGGTTGACCGTGTTTTTATCTACCTGCACCGCCTTAGCGATGGCGCTCTTGCTGGTGACCTCCGGATACTTCCGCATATAGGCGGCGATGGCTTTCTTCTTCTCGCTGATCCCGTCCGGGATAGCATCCAGGTTTCCGCTCTCCTTGATGGCCCTGATCTCCGCTTTCATCTGCTGGATCAGCCCAGGCAGGAGGGTCTCACACTCCTCCCGCGTCTTGGCGTACACATTCCGGGAGTGCTTTTTGCCATCCGGCCATACCGGGGAGTACCGGCCCTCCCAGCAGTTCTCGCTAATCTGGGTGATACACCCGGTGCCGGACTTCCGTTTTCTTCCGACATAGGGCTGGAACGTGGTCATGGCCCATTTCTCTTGCGGCTCCGCAGGTGATTCCTGTGGAGCCGCTTTTCCGATCCTCTGGTCGATCTTTGCCGCTGCCTCAGACCGCATCGGGTTGGTGATGTGGGTGTAGATGTCCAGCGTAGTGGCCGCCGACACATGGCCCAGCATGGCGGAGAGGGTCTTCACATCCATCCCGTTTCCCAAGGCTATCGTTGCAAAGGTGTGCCGCAAATCATGAAATCTGATTTGCTTGCACTGGGCATGTTCCAGAATGAGGTGCAGCCGCGTTCTGATGTGGGCCGGGTCCAGCGGCGAGCCCTCCTTGACCGGCGATGGGAACATCCACCGGGAGTTTACGCCCTCCTTGTACTCTTTCAGAATGGCCAGGAGCGGCGGAGGCAGACTGACTGTGCGGATGGAGGACTTCGTTTTGGGCTGGGAGATCAGGAGCCCGTCCTCCTTTGTGCGGTAGACCTGCTTGGTGATCTTCAACTCTCCAGTTTCCAGGTTCAGGTCATCCCACTGGAGAGCCAGCAGTTCTCCCCGCCGCAGGCCAGTGGTCAGCTCCAGCAGGAACAGCTCGAAGTACCCCTCCGCCTTGGCTTGGATCAGAAACCGCTGGATCTCCTCACGGGTCAGCACCTGCATTTCGCGGGCTTTCTTGGGCGGCAGTTTGCAGCCGATGGCGGGATTCACACGGATCAGTCCCTCCTGCACCGCCTTCTCCAGCGCGGACCGGCAGTTCATATGGCAGGCCCGCACCATGCGGTCGGACAGCCCCTTGCCGTAGTGTTCCGTGTGGAGGAGGCGCCCGCTCTTTTTCAGTCGGGCGTAGAACTGTTGCAGGTCGTTCTGTGTCAGCTGATTGAGGGGGACACTACCTAGCTCCGGGATGATGTGTTGGTAGATCCTGCCCTCATAGCCCGCCCGGGTGGTGGGGCGGAGCTTCGGCCTGGAGTAGTTCTGATACCAGAAGTCCATCCACTCCCCAAAGGGCATCTCAGGCTTGACCTTGTCTGACTTGGGCGGAGTGTACTGCTCCTGCAACTGTTTCAGTTTCTCCACACACTCGCTTTTTGTCTTGGCCAAAACGTTCTTGGTTTTGGGAAGGTTCTTTTCATCGCAGCCGATGACCACCCGGCCCTCCCACCTGCCATCCTTGCGAAGTCTTACGGTTCCCTCGCCGTTCTTTCGCTTTCTTGCCACGGTTTCCACTCCTCTCCCAAAATTTCCGCCATGAAATCTCCCACGATGTTCGCCGCCTGCTTCTGCATATCGCCGGTCACATGGGTATAGGTGTCCAGTGTAAAGCTGGCATTGGTGTGGCCCAGGATACTCGAGAGAGTCTTGGCGTCCACGCCGCCGGCGAGGGCGTGGGTGGCGAACGTGTGCCGCAAATCGTGGAATCTGATGCTGGGCAGCCCCGTGTTTTTCAGGATCGTTTTCATTCGGTGGTAGGCATAGCTGGGGTTGACCGGCTCCTCCGGGTGCAGCGGGTTTGGGAAGATCCACTGACTGATTGCTGCTTTCTTGCGTTCCCTCAGACGCTGGGCCGTGCTGTCCGGCAGGGAGATCGTGCGCCGCCCCTTGTTGGTTTTGGTTTCTCCAATCTCCAATGCACCGGCTTTGCGGGAACTGACCGACCGGACGATCTTCAAGGTTCCATCTGCCTCGTCGAAATCCTCCCACTGGAGGCCGCAGATCTCACCCCGGCGCAGGCCAGTGGTCAGTTCGGTGTAGAAGAAGTCCCGCCACACCTCATCATGCTCAACGGCCTCCAGAAAAGTGTCCAGCTGCTCCTCGTTCAGGATCTGCTTGGGCAGGTAGTTGGGCTTGGGGACCACTGTGCCCTCTGTCGGATTCTTGGCAATCAGGTGTGCGCCCACCGCGTCTTTCATAGCGTGGTGGAGCATGGCATGGATGCGGGAGAGCATAGCGTCAGAGAGTTGATACCCATATTCCGGATGCTCATGGATGCGCCCCTCCCGTTTCAGTTTTGTGTACATCCGTTGGATGTCTGTTGAGGTGATGCGGGAAATCACCTTGTTGCCCAGAATGGGCTTAATGTAGTTCCTGGCATACTGCCGGTAACCATACATGGTGCTGTGGCGGATCGTCCCCGCTTTGTATTCATCCAGCCAGCGGTCCAACCACTCTCCCAATGTCATGCGGCTGTCTTCGGTCAGCTCCACATCCTGATAAATCTCGATATTTTGATGGAGTTTGCTCAGTAGCTCCTTCTGTGTGCGGCCATACACATAGCGGAAGATGGGTTCGCCGTTTCCCTTGTGGCCCACCACGATGCGGCCTTCCCAGCGACCATCTTCCTTCTTCCGAACCATGCCGTCGCCGGACGGCCTGCGCTTTGCCATGGCGTTTCGCCTCCTTTCAGCCACACACAATACCCTAACCTCTGGCGAAAAGCTACCCGGTTTGACCACAGTTATCAGATTGTTATCAATTTGCACCAGTTCACTGGCGGAGCCTTTTTATTGTTTAGGCGGCGCAGCTTTTGAGGTGAGGAGTGAGGAGAAACTTGTACCCCTCCACAAGCTATGGTAAGATTCAGTCACTTCATAAAGAGAGAAGGGGGAGATCCATGATCTATTGCGTATCGGACATTCATGGGGAGCTTGATAAATTTGAGCGGCTGCTGGATCTGATCCAGCTTTCTGACAGCGACCGCCTGTACATCCTCGGGGATGTGATTGACCGGGGTGCCATGGGAGTGGATATCCTTCAGAAAATCATGGCAGCGCCCAACATGACCATGCTCCTGGGTAATCACGAGCAGATGTGTCTGGATACTCTTGGCGCTCATAATGAGTACGGCGCGCGGGACCTGTGGCGGCAGAATGGTGGTTCGCCCACCTACCGGGAACTGCTCTATCACCGGACGCCCCATGAGCGGAATATGATCCTGCGTTTTCTCGCCAGCCTGCCTGACCATCTGGACATTGTAGTCGGTACTCAAAAGTTCCACCTTGTCCACGGCTGTCCCGGCACTGACCGCGAGCCCCGTATCTGGGGCCGTGTGTCCGCGGAGAGCGGGAGTCCTTACCCGGATGTCATTTGCATCGTGGGCCACACGCCCACGAACTTGCTGACCGGGAGGGACGATGAGGACTTCCGTATCTGGCGCGGAGATGGAATCATCGACATCGACTGCGGCTGCGGTCATCACCGCACAGAGCACCGCCGTCTGGCCTGCCTGCGGCTGGACGATATGGCGGAGTTCTATGTGGGTGGTTCCGGCTGTGGAGAGAGCGGCTCCCTGCCAGCTGAGGAACTGGAGCCGTTCGATGAGCAGGACCTGCCTGCGTCGCTCCAGCGGGATCTGGACGCCTATCAGAAAGGGCTGGCGGAGCATGTTTCTTATCTGGACTGCCTGTGGTGTGAGCTGTACGGCAGTATCAACTCCGCCCAGTGGAGCGGAGAGATTTCAGAAGACCAGGCCCGCTGCCTGCGGGAGAAGTATCTGTTCTGAGGCTGACAAGATTTTCCCTGTTTCAGAAGGTGTTATGGTATGACAAGCAGGAGGGTCTGGGCTTGCTGACCGGCTTCTTTCAGGAGCAGACTGTCAAGACCTGGGCACATCCCGTGGAGCTAAACGACAGAGACGCGCCTCAGCACCGCGTGACCATCCACTCATTCCGCACCCTGCCAGTCGTGGTGGGGTGCTTTTCGTTTGTCTGACTTGTCATGACTCGGCGGCTTCGCCTGCCATCTACACCCCGTCCCCGCCGTTCTGATATTCCACCGCGTCATCCAAAGAAATCATGCCGTGGGTCTTCTTCACCTCCTGGACGCATCGGCCGCGCAGTTCCCGCAGCTGTTCCTCCGGGATCTCCATGGCCGCGGCCAGGACATTCATCATCATGTCCATCTCCACTGCCAGCTTGAACAGCAGACGACAGATGTGGCTCTCACTATTCTGGACCGTCGCCCGGATTGCCGCCACCAGCATGGGCGGCAGGACGGAGAAGCAGTCCTGGGATGCTACATAGTCACAATAGAACTGCAGAGCCTTTTCTACGAACTCATTCTGGCTCCGGCAGTTGGCCAACGGTATGGCGGTTTTGATCTTCCGGTCTGTATCAGGATTGATCCGCATCAGGAATTTCACTTTCTCGTCTGCCATCCAGAAAAACCTCCAATTCAAATAAAATCGTGGTGATAGCACATTTGAAACTGTGGGACCCGTTGAAACCGCGGCATTTCTCGGTCAGGTGATAACAGATTTGATTACACCGCCAAAAAAGTGATAGCACGGGTCACACCAAAAAGATACGGAAAAGCGGTTGAAATCGTTTCAAAACCGCATCCCCGGCCCGCATTGCGGGACGGTGTCTGGGGCCGTGATAACACGGCTTTATCCCGCACGATTTTCTACCCCTCGGTTCACCTGTCCATTTGGGCCTCAAACGGGCAAGCAGGGTGCCTGCGCCCGCGGTACACAGCTCCCTACACCGCGCTTTGTGGTGCGAGGGTGCTCTGTACCCTGCCCATACCACCATCTCCGCACACAGCGGCCCACAGGCGGTCACATGCTGGCCTGGGCCGCTGTCGTCCGCTGACGCGCCGCAACGAGCTCCAGATGTTCCAGTTGCCGGTCGTAGTGTTCATCTATCACCTCCTGGATCGGACGGAGCGTGTACAGCAGGTTCCTATTGCGTTTCTGACCAGCCCTGGTGGTGATTTCAGTTGGCTCGGTGGAGATGAGCCCGCGATCCTCAAGGCACAGTGTGTACTTGCGTACCGTGTTCTCGCTCATATGCACCGCCTGCCCGATGGTCCTGTAGCTGGGCCAGCACTGATGCGTCTTTCGATTTTCGCACCGTTTCAGGAAACTGTAGACCGCCAGCTCGCCGCTGCTCAGACCCAGCAGGAAGATCTCGTTGGGAAGAGAGAAATAGTTTCCGATTCCATACTTCATGTGCCGCCTCCCGTATGCTCATCCACCCAGCAGATGAACTGTTCTTTCGGCACCACCATCCTGCTGCCGATTTTCAGTACTGGGAAACCCAGCTCGTGCATCAGCTCGTAGCCGGATGAGGGAGACACCCCCAGCACCTTTGCCACTGTTGCCGCGTTCAGGAACAGCGGCAAGTCCTCATAGCTTTTGTAGCCTGATTCTTTCATGGCCAACACCTCCTTAAGAGTGAGAAGCAAAAAGCCTCTCACTATATACAGGCAATAAGTAGGCCACTTCACAAATGAAAATAGGAAAAAATAATACGCCCTCATAATATACAGGCAACAAAACAGAGGAGTGAGCAGGCTCGAAAACAAAATTTAGAGTTCTGCACAGAAGAACATACCTTGAGTGAGTGATTTTGCCGATTCACTATTCCTGTAAATCGTAAAATGCACAGCCGGATCTAAGCGGGGTTCAGAGGGATCAGTGGTGATAAGGCATGCGGACAGTTTAGGGAATTTCAAACTATCACCCTCAGAAAAAAGGCAGGCAGGAGAGCTCGCTCTCCTGCCTGCCTTTTCATTGTTTATACGGCGCAATTCCTGCGCGGGTTACTTTACGATATTCTGGCAGAACCGGGTCAGGATCACCGCCGCCTGCGCCCGGGTGGCGGAGCCGCCGGGCGTCAAAGTGGTATCGCTGGTGCCGGAGACCAGGCCCTCTGCGTTGGCCCAGCGGATGGCCTCCACCGCATAGGAGCCGACCTGTGCGGCGTCTGCGAACTTGCTCAGGTCCGCCTTGGCTGTGGTGTCGCAGCCCTTGTACTGGGCGTAGCGGTACAAAATGGTGGCCATCTGTTCCCGGGTAATGGTGTCGTTAGGCCCGAACAGCTCGTCACTGTATCCGGCCACGATGCCGTGCATCCGCGCCCAGTAGACCGCTGTGGCATAGTAGGCGTTGGCGTCCACATCCTTGAAGGGATACCCCCAGATCTCGTCCTCTATGTTGGGGGAGCCCTCCAGCCGGTAGAGGATGGTGACCAGCATCCCACGGGTGGTTGTCGCATCGGGACTGAAGGTATTGCCGCTGGTGCCGGCCATGAGGCCGTTCTCGTTGACATACCGCACTGCGTCGTAGTACCAGGTGCTGTCCGCCACATCCACAAAGGGATTGGTCCACTGCTTTTCAGGCACAAAGGTCACATCCACGCTCACCCTGCCGCCTGGCATGGTGAAGGTATAGATGCCGTCGCCCTTGTCGGTGACTTTGATCGTGCTGCCGTTCCTGTCGGTGACGGTGACCTTGCCCATCTGATAGCCCTCGTCGGGCTTGGTGGTGATGGTCACTGTGTCGCCTTTTTCCGCACGGCTGGGCTTCACCGTGACCGTGCCGTGGCTACTACTGGCGTTGGTGTCCACCGCATAGCTGGACGAACCGCCGTTGCTGCTCCCGGAGTCGCCGGGGTCAGGCTTGGTAGACGCAGCAACCGTGACCGTACAGGTAGCGGTCTTGTTGCCATCCACCGTGGTGACGGTGATGGTCGCAGTACCCTCACCGACGGCGGTGACCGTTCCGCTGCTGTCTACCATGGCTACCGAGGAGTCGCTGGAACTCCATCTAACACCCTTATTAGTGGCATCGGCCGGGGAAACGGTGACCGTCAGCCGCTCCGAAACACCCGCTTCCAGCTCCATACTGGTCTTGTTCAGGCTCACTCCGGTGACAGAAACAAAATCGGCATTGTTGGTCAGCTTCAGCGTGTAGCTTGCAGAGTTGCCGCCGTTGGAGACTGTAATGTTCCATGTGGTAGTACCGGAGGCAAGCTGGGTGGTATGCGAGGCATCCACATCATAATCCTGACCGTCCAGCTTGATCGTTGCGTTCTGGGGGTCCTTGGGCGCGATCTCCAGGATACCGTTGGTCAGGCCGACGGCATCGACCGTATAGGTGTTTGTGCTCGAGTCGAAGACAGCGGTGTGGCCGCCGACGGAGATATGGTCCAGTTCCACGCTACTGTCCGTCAGAATCAGGTCGGAGAACTCCACCCGGACGCCGGCAGCGCCGGTGATGCCCGCGAACTCAAAGGTCTGGGTTGCGGCACCCTCTTTCTCCATCGTCAGCAAACCGTCTGCCTTGGTGTAGCTCTGCTGCTTGGCGATGGGCTGGCCCTGGGCGTCCAGTAGCGTGACGATCAGGTTGCCGCTGGTGGTGCCGCCGAGGTAATTGTACTGCACCTTTGTATTCACAATGGTCTTGCCGTTGGCAACGCTCATGTCGTAGGTGACGGTGACCGGCTCATCCCGCTCCTCAGCCAGGCTTCTCAGAGTCAGAGAGGTGGTGTTGTTGGCGGTGAAATACTCGCTGACGCTGTCGTAGGAACCGGTTCGGGCCCGCATGGCCTGATCCTCCACAGGGGCTTCGATCCAGGCCTTGACATAGACCGGGATACCGGTGCTGGGGATCTCCGCCTGTGCGCCGCTTTCCTCCTTCATGTACTCTGCTACAGGCAGCGTGACCTCCGCGCTGTAACCGCCGGCGTCGATGAGGGACAGATCTGCCGTCTCCGTGATGGTATCGATCAGATCCTGCCCATTGGCGCCCTTCAGAATCGTGGTGCAGCTCTGGTCGGCGTAGAAGCCCACCTTGACCTGCCAGTTATCCTTCTCGTCTGCAAGGCTGGCGGACAGGCGGTTGTGCAGGGCGTAGCGCAGGGTGCGCGCGCCATCGGCCTGCTTGACTGTTGTCACATAGGAGATGCCTACGTCAGGGATGTCCAGATAGAGAGTGCCGGGCAGTTCCGCTGTCTCGTTTTCCCCGAAGGTAGCCTTGATGGTGTAATCCGCGTTCTCAATGGCCTCCCCTGTGGGGAACTTGGCCGTCACGGTGACGTCCCGGTTGGGCAGCAGGTTCAGACCTGTGCTGCCGCTGGTATAGACGCTCTCATCACCCGAGACGATCTCCAGCTTGGAGATTGGATTCATGCCGGTGTTGCGGATGGTGAACTGGACATCGATATCGCTGTTGGTGTAGAGCTCCTCATATGCCAGCATCACCGCCGACTCCTGAATCTGGTTGGTGAACTTCTCCGTGGCGGTATACATTCCGCTGACGGGGTTGGCCACGGTGATGGTTGCAGTCTCATCGTTCTCACCGTCGGAAACAGTCACCTCACGCTCTGTAGTCTCGCTGTAATTAGTACCCAGGATGACTGACCTGATCTCGTGCGTGCTCGTATCGCTGACATAAGCGTCGAAGTGGTCGATGAGGGTGCTCTCCTGCATCTCCGCTACCACCACAGTGCCGGACAGGGTGTAGGACTTACCATTCTCCACAAACTTCACCGCCTTGAGCACATCGTGGCCCATGTTAGTGGAGCTGTCAGATACCGCACCTGCAAGGGAGTCGTAAGTGGTCTCGTCAGTCTCGCCGCTGACAGAGTCCACCCACAGGATGGCCAGGTCGTCGATGCTCCCGGCGTTCTTGGCAAAGCGGAAGTTGGCGTCGATGGCGTCGCCGGCGCCGCCGGCAGCCACGCTCAGGGACTCGGGCATATTCTCATAAAGTTTGCCGTCCGTGTCCATAACGGACAGCCGGATGTCGGACTCAGTCTCGCCGTTCGGGTCGTCGGTGATGGCTCGCTCAGTGTGCCAGGCCACCACGAACCGATCCTCGCCGTCCCCAAACTCCGCAGTAGTGATCTGGGGATTTTCGTCCAGATTGTTGTCAGAAGTCAGGCGGAAGGTGCGCACCAGGTCTTCGCTCTGGGTATCATCCGCACCGTATGTTCCGTCCACGGCGGGGATAATGGCCACAACGGTCTCCCAGTCGGTGGTGCTCTCGTTGGTGGAATCGGTATCCAGGGTATAGACCACAGCGGTGGTGCCGTCGGACAGCATGGCCATCTCCAGGCCCTTGACGGAGGCGTTGGAGCCGGTACCGTCGTAGAGGGTATAGGCAGCGATATACTCTTCCCCAAAGACCTCATCTTCTTCCATCTGCCATGCGTCGTTTTCATAAATGGCATACCGGATGGCGTCCTGCTGGTCAAAGCTGGTGAGGGTATCGGCGCTGGTGGAACTGACCTCTCGCCATGCCACCACAGTGCGCTCCCCGTTAGTGGCCACCACGGGGGCCAGATCAGGGGTGGAGTTGTTGGTGAGCTGCTCCAGCGTCCAGTTACTGCCATCCTCGGAGATGGCGGCCATGATCTCGGTGGAATTTATCTGGAGCATCTGCTGACCATCGTCCAGGGCAGTTCCGGGGACCACATTTTCGGTGATGTCCTCTGTCTGCCGGACCCACACGGCGGCGTAACTGCCGTCAGAGCCGGCCACCTTCACATTGCTGTCGCCGTAGCCGGTGGACACTTCATCATTGCTGTCGAAGCGCTCTCCCTGCTGGAATTGACCATTGCTCTTAGTGGACACGGCCACACGAGTGTTGCGGATGTCCAGCGCACTCTCCGGGTCGTTGTCCTCCCGGTCGCTGAGATAGAACATGACTTCACCGTCGTCGGACAGCACCGGGTTGGCGTAGGAGTAGGCCCCGATCTGGAGGGTCTCCGCCAGTGTGGCGTTCTGATCCTTGTCCAAGCTGAACAGCCCGATGGAGGGCCGTCCGCCCAGCCACTCCTGCTCGGCGGCGTCCACATAGTCCCGGCGCTCCAGTTGCGCCCCCAGGTCCACAGCGTATATCACCTGGCCGTTGGGCATGGCCATACGGGTGACGGGCTTGCCGTTGATGGTCTTATTGGCTTTCCAGATCTCCTCGATGGTCCTCCACCCCGGATCATCGGACTCCGACTCAAAGCCGATGGAGCAGAAGATCTTTTCATAGCTGATGAACAGGAATTTGAATACGAACTCAATGCCGGTGGAGCCGCTGACAGACAGGTTGGAGCCCTGTATAACGTCGTCCGTCCGGCTGCTGACCGGCCCCACGGCGCTGATATTCGAGCTTTCCTCCAGATAACCGCGGTTGAGCCATTTGTACTGCATATCCAAATTCAGCTGGCCGAACACACCGATCTTAAAGGCCACCACTGAGACGTCGAAGCCCACACCCGCGAAGGCTCTGATATAGAAGTACATCCGCAGGTTGGTAAGATAATCGCTACCGGTGGCGTCGGTATAACTGGCACTGGCCAGGGCGGTGTTGAAGGCGCTCTGGTCGCCGGCGTTCTTCAGACCGTCCATGCCGGAGGTCACCTCGTAATAGTTACCCTGCTGCATGTCCATGCGGACCTCCAGCGAGCCGCCCAGGTTGACGCTGGCGGTGATGGGAACGATGCCCACGACGGCGTTGAAGTTCCAGTTGAAGTTCAGGCCAGCGCCTACGTTAAAGCCGCCGCTGATGGGCTGGCACTCCCACTTGCCGCTGCTGCTGTTGTAGGAGATATTCGCCTCCATGTAGCCGCCCAGCGCCATGCTGGTCCCCACGAGGCCCTTTCCGGCGGCGGCCTGCTGGGCCTCCTCCTTGGCGGCGCTCAGGTATTTGCCCTTGACCATGCTGTAGACGTCCATGGGGCCGGGAAGGGCTTCCAGTTCCTGGTTCTTGCCGGTCGAGGCGTCCCCGTGGACGAAGGTCATGTTGTCCGGGTCGTCATACTCGGGATAGACGCCGGGCTCCAGATCGCCCATGTTCACGCCGAACAGGGCGCGGAACACGGTGGGGTCGCTGGTGGCGTACAGGCGCACGGCGAACTTGTCCTCCTCAGGGTCATAGCCGGCATCGTCACTGAGCAGATCCATGCCGCCCTCGATCATGATATCGCCGTCGCCCATATCACCAACGTCTCCGCTGGCATCCACGGTCATTCCGCTCTTGACGTCGTCTAGGGCTCCGGTCAGGGCGCTGGAGGTCTCCGCCTCCGGTACGCCGATCATATTGACCATCTGGAAGGGTAGGCTGATGGTACGGCTGGCGGTGGCCCCGTCCTCGCTGAGGACGGCCCGCATCCCGCGGCTCTCGCCTGCGGCCATGCCCCACTCCTCCATGCTATCCTTGTCTATGGTCATCCAGTTTTCAGTGAAGGCCAGATCCGTGAAGGGATATGTGGTCGTCTCGCTGGTCTGACATTCCGGGGTCTTGCCGGTGGCATCCTGGAGCATCACGGAGTTGACCCGCCCCGGGTCCTTGGCGTGCTCGTCGCCCCACCACATGACTGAGGTGGTGACATAGGCGGTGGGGAAGGTGGTGCTGGGGCCCACATTGCCGGTGCTCTTGCGTATGTCGCCCACGTTGGCGGTGGCGCTCTGGCTGTATTTCACGGTCTGTTGGGCGATATAGGGCTGCTTCTGTCCGCTCTCGTTCTTCTCCCAGGCCACGATGCTGTCGCCGGTGGCGGCAATATCGTCCAGGTTCATACTTGTATCCACCCGCAGCATGATTGGATAATACTCCGCACTGCTCCCGTCGCCGTACTCCAGCTGGAACAGGTAGTAGAGCGCCTCGCCCGCCTGGACCTCCTTCTGGTTGTCAGCGGTCTTGAACTTCCCAAGATCCATGTTCACCAGCAGGCGGCCCTCGTCATTGGTGCTGACCGTTTGAGGTGCGTTGCCGGGCTTCCACTTGCTCGGATCCTTCTCGCCCTGCAGGCCGAACTGCACCGCAGAATTTCTGTCGCCCGTGCAGTACTCGCCTCCCCGGTACACACCGCCCCGGAAGGTGACCTGCCCCTCATAGGGCGTGCCGTCCGGGTTTTTCAGGTAAATTTCCGCCTGGGCCGCTCGGCGTAGCCGGAGGGTGTTCACCGGGTAGAGCTGCAGCTTGGTGGAGTCGGCCTCGGAGGACACCAGGCTCTGGCTGCGGATGACGCCCAGGAAGATAACGTCCTCGTCATCCCCATCATCCGCCATGGAATTGCAGTAGATGTCCCCGGCGATGCCGTAGGGAGTGTAGATGGCCGCCTCGCCCTTGTCGTTGGTGGTCAGGGTGTATTCCTCGGTGGCGGTTTTAGCGGCGCTGGTGTACACCTGATAGGTCAGGGTGGTCTCCGTCTTGGGGTAGCACTGGAACAGGTAGAGCTGATCCCGCAAGGTTTCCACATCCACCGTCAGGCTGTCCGAAATCTCCGGCAGCTTGCTGTGGGTGGCGGTGACGGTGGTGGAGCCGTCCTTCAGACCGGAGAGGACGAAGTCGGTGGAGGGGCGGTAGGTGGTGTAGGAGAAGTTCTCAATGTTCTCATACAGGGTGCCCTGCCGGTAGTTGACGGTGGCCACCGAGCTGTCGTCGGAGTACCACTTGATCTGGTCGGCCAGCTCCGCCCAGGCATACTGGCCGTAGTTGATGGAGATGACGTTTCTCAGGGCGATGTCCCGCTGGAGGGCCACGATGGCGTTGGAGCCGTTCTCTCCGCCGTCGCCCCACAGAGTCTTGATCTTTTCCACGTTGGACATGGTGTAGCTGCCGCCGGTGTTCTCGTCGTGGTCCAGCAGGATCTCCAGGATGTCCTCCGAGTAGACATACAGCACATAGCTGTCATAGGCCCAGGCGGCGTCGGCGGCGTTCTTGACCTTAACGGTGACGGTATAGGCGTCCCGGTAGCTGGCGGGGTCGCCGGTCTCCGGCGTCACAGCAGGGACATTCAGGGTGTAGGAATAGGTATCGCCGTCCTGCGTGACGCCGGACTCCAGGTTGGTTTCCGAGATGGTCTTTTCGCCGCCGGCGATATACAGCTCGAACTGCCCGCCGCCGTTCTCCACGTCCAGATCATCCGCCGTCCAGCTGAGGGTGATATCCTTGCCGTTCCCGCCATTGTCGGTGTGGTACAGACCGCCTTCGGGCTGTTCCAGTTTGACGGACGCGGGCGGTGAGAGCAGCGTGATGTAGGCAACGGCAGGCTCCTCGCCCTCCCCCATCTCCGGTACACCATTCTCGTTGATATAGGTGCCGAGCCGCTTTTCCTGATATTCCGCAGAGATACAGGCAACGATCAACCCCGTTCTTTTCTCATTATAGAATGTATCCAGCCCTTCATCCCACGGAATGTCAAAGGAGGAGACGATGGGGTTCTTCTCATCGGTCGTCACCGTCCACTCCTTGACAACCGCTACCGTTGGATCTGCATCCTCTAAATTGAGCGTACCCAGCTGCACTGTGAAGGTGGTGGGAACAAATGCTCCGTCCTCCCCAGCGTTCTGGTTCAGGGCGCAAACGTTGCTGCTCCAGTAGATCCGGGCGTCGTTTCCCTCCCGGACTGAGATATTGCTGCCGCTCTCGGGGATCTGCAGAAAAGCATCCCCTGTTCCGCCTCCCCAGTTTTCGCAATGGAGGGTGACGCTTCCAAGCAGCGCATCCTCCATATCGCCGTTGAGGGCCACCAGTCTGGCATTGGCATATCCTGTTTCCCCGGTGAGCATAAAGCTGGTGCTGCCGTCCTCGTTGAGTACTACCGTGACGGGGCCGGAGTATTCCCATGCAAAGTGAAATTGATTGTCGATTCCCTCCGGCTTGTTGTCCTCCGGGTACGCGGTGACCTTAGTGATGTCACCCCAGGTGAAGTCGCCTTCCTTCAGGGTGAAGGACAGCGTCATCTCCCAATCCGCCATTTCCGCCAGGTCAAAATAGACTGTGCCGCTTGTCTGTTCCTCGCGCTCTCCAGTCTTGCTGTTCGTGCGGGTAAGCTTGATGCCGCCGTCAAAGGCACCCACCGGCTTGGAACCCTCCAGAGTGTACTCCCGTCCCCAGCCGATCATCACATAGCCGTCCAGCAGGAAGTCCACCTGGCCGGTGAACTCCTCCACAGAGGTATTATAGGGCAGGGTGATCTCCGCCACCAGCGCCGTGGGGTTTTGGGTGTCGTTCACCCGGAAGTCATACTGGGTGTCCCCCGTCTGGCTGAGCACCGCCTTGAGGGCGGGCAGGATGCCGGTGGTCAGGTCCGTCACCTCATTCAACACCCAGTTGTCATAGGGCTTTCCGGTCAGGGGAAGGGTGATGGTCAGCACGGGCTTCTGCCCCTGCTGCTCCTGGCGCACCGCCAGCGTGGGCACACCAAAGGCCTGTTCCCGGTCCAGAGATTCCAGTGTCACGCCGGTCAGGTCGTCGGTCCCCCGGGAGATGGTCAGCTCCAGCTTGTTGGCGCCCTCCAACTGGCAGGTGGGTTCATCCCCCACGAAGTTGACGTCGGTGACGGAGATGGACGCGCCGCTGTCCTCGGTCACGGGATAGAGGAAGGTGCAGCTCTCGCCGGTGGTTCCCACCTCCTCTGGGGTCAGCTGTTTGTCTCCGTTCACCGTGATGGTCATGTCCCCGGTGATCTTCACGGGATAATCGAAGGTAGCCACGATGGGTACATATTGCCCGGCGTAGTAGGTTCCTGCCGGGGCGGAGAAGCTGACAGTGGCTGTGTCGGTGAGTTCCTGCATGGAGTATGTCGCGCCATAGGAGACGGGCGGATCAAAAGCGAATGAGAATTCACCACCGCTGCCACCCAAATACCTGCGGTAAAACCCGGTCATCTTCAATTCCATCGTGTGTTCAGGGATCTCCTCACCAGCCGTATACTCTATATTCTCTTCTATTCTGAAGGCTTCCAACCCGATCCCACCGAAGTTGGGATCGGTCATGTCCCAGTCGGTAAAGTTCTCTTCCTCCTGGAGCACTTCGCCATCGCGCAGTAATTGATAGGAAAAAGGCTTATGCTCAGTTTCTCTGCCCTCCCAAGTAGTGTCGAAAAAATACCACGGCATGCCTGGTACATGAAAATTGGGGCGGCCCAAGGATCCGCCGTAGCTTGAATAAAATGCGCGCAAGTAGGTTCCGGACGACATCCCTTCAATGGAATAGGTCGCTTTATCCGCAACAAACATGGGGTTGCCTTGATTTAAGATCCGGTCCCGCAGTTCCTCGTCTCCTCCATCGACAAGATAGCCATCGTAAAGCCCATGCGTTCGCTTGTTATAGCTGAGCGCTTTCGCAACGAAGTCATAGTATTTGAAATCATCGTCGCTGTCTACCGTCACGGTCAGCTCCGCCCGGCTGCTGCCGTCGTCGAACAGGGCGTTTTTTACGTCGTAGAGCTGCACCAGGAAGGTTCCCGTGCCCTGGACGCGCTCTGGGGTCTCACCCACATTGACGGTCAGGGTCTTGCTCTCGCCGGGGTACATGGTGACGGTCTCCTCACCGTCAATGCCGGCGGTCACGCTGCCGTCCACCGTCCGCCAGGAGAAGGTGATCTCCTGATCTGCGGCGGACCGGGAGGCCTCCACGGTGACGGTATACTCGCCGTTTTCTTCGGCGGTGGCCGTCCCGGTGACGGTCAGCCGCACGTTGTGGTCCACCCCGGCGGGGCCCACGCCATCCAGGGTGTCGGCGGCCAGCACCACCATGTCCCCGTTGGCCCAGGCCTCCGCCAGATCGTAGAAGCTGCCGATCTGCTCGTCGGTCAGATCCTGCTCGGTGAAGTAGGTGGCCTTGAGATAGGCCAGATACCGCTCGATCTCCACCACCGTCTTCAGGTCCTCCAGGGTGATGTACTGGCCGTCCACCTCCACCACTTTGGTAAGGTCGGTGGCCGGGTCTTCCAGGATGGCCTCGATCTCATCCAGGGTGTATGCCTGCCCGTCCATGACGATCTTCTCGTCGGTGACGAGGTTGCCGTCCTCGTCGATCAGGCCATACTGCTTCAAAATGGCCAGATACGCCTCGGCGTCGTCGCCGTAGACCTCCTCCAGCGCAGCCAGCAGGGCGGTGCGCTGCACACTGCTCATGTCCAGCAGGTCGCCAACTGCGGCATAGGCCACCGTGGGCAGCATAGTGACCAGCATCACGGCGGTGAGCAGTCCTGCGATCCATCGTTTCCAGTTCCTTCTCATAGAAACTCTCCCTTCACTTTGCAGGAGGATCTTTGCACGGGATGGTCCCCATCCCGTGCAAGGGGGTTACCCCCTTGCAATTCTTCTCTGTACGCCAGTCCTTCAGTCCGGTGCACAGTTCCTTACGCCTATCACTATACCGAAACATTTTGCTGTTTCAATAGGGATTGCAAACATGGTCAATTTTCCTGCAAACTTGGTAAGTCCGTACCCTTGACGGAAGGAAGATTCCTCGTTACTCTTATAATAGGAAACACATTAGGCTGGAGGGCAGACTGAATGAGACGTTGGATCATGCGGGGCGCGGCGGTGTTTATGGTTCTGCTCCTGTGCGGATTTTTCGCTGCGGCGCTGCTGTTCTTTACTCAGCCCATGACGGAACAGACCTTTGACCTGTCCGTAGAAACCGTCCAGTGGGAGGTCTATATCCAGGAGGGGCAACAGCGAACAGATCTGCTGCCCGATGGGGACATCGGCTACACGGGTCTTTCCGCGCCGGGGCAGACCTTTTACTTTTCCCGGATTTTGACCGAGGAGGTGGAAAGCCCCGTTTTATATCTGGACACGGTCAACCGCAGCGTGGCGGTGTTCCTGGATGGGGAGCGCCTCTACACGGACTGTCCGGAGCAATCCGGCGGGGTGGGAGAGCTGACGCTGCCCATGCTGGGCTGGGACCGGCTGGATCCGGTGGAGATCACCCTGCCCCCGGACTATCTGGGTAAAACCCTGACCATTGCCCAGTCCACCGGCCTGGGGGAAAAGCAGATCCCGGAGATGGAGCCTACCGTTTACCCCTGCGCGGTGACGCTGAGCTGCGGATATGCCTATGAGAGCGGCATCGTGGCAGAGAGCTTCCGGGGCCGTTGGGACATTGGCCTTTTCATATTCTCTTTGGCCGCCTTTTTTCTCATGCTGGTCCCTCTGGGCGGCGTCAGCTTTTTCGGTCACTATCTCCCATACCCGGAAGTGGATCTGAACGCTCTGAGCCGCGCCCTGTGCCTGACCTCTCTGCTGCTCTTTCTGGGGAGCCGGGGCAACGGGCGGCTGCGCTGGATTCTGTGGGGGACAGCGGCTCTCCACGGTCTGACCGCACTGCTGGGCCGGGCCTCTGCCACTTCTCTGCTGACAGTGGTATCGGAGTATCTGGGGCTTCTGGGCCTGCTGGCCGCTGCGGTCCTCTCCCTGGTTTGGAGAAAGCGGGGGAACGGCTTCTACCGCTTGTTCGCACCGCTGCTCCTGGCGGCCCTGGGACTGGGGCTGGCTGTATGCGGGGCCCACGCCGTGGCCGATCCCACATGGGGGCGTGAGCTGATGATTCATCTCCGGACCGGCTTCCAAAATGGCCTGCCCCGCTTCCTGCTGTGGTCGTGGTCCGCGCTGACCATGGCTGCCGGCATCCTGGCCGCCTTCATTGACCTGTTCCGGCGGGAATCCCAGCGCCGCACCGAGGAGCGGCTTCTCCTTCAACGTGGGGAACTGATCCGGGAAAACTATGAAAATCTTCGGAAGCACAATGAGGAGATCCAGACCCTTCTCCACGACCTGCGGCATCATGTCACCGCCCTCCAGGGCCTGTGCCGGGAGGGAGATATGGGGGAGATCCAGAAGTATCTGGAGTCCCTGTCCCAGCGGCCCGAGCTGAACCGAAGCAATGGCTACACCGTCCACCCGGCGGTGGACACCGTTCTGACAGCCATGCTGGCCCGGGGCGCGGAGACAGGCGTCCGCGCCGAGGTACGGGTGGAGCTGCCGCCTGAACTCCCCATACCCAACAGCGACCTTTGCCCCCTGCTGATGAACCTGCTGGAAAACGCGCTGGAAGCCAACGAAAAAGCTCCCGAGGGGGCGGAGAAGTGGCTCCGGGTAACCATGCACATCCGGGGCGAGTATCTGTATGTGGGGGTGGAGAACGCCTACTTCGCCCCGGTGGACTTCGACCCGGAAGAGGGGCTATACCACTCAACCAAGCCCGGCACGCTCCACGGTATGGGACTCAAGTCCGCACGGGCCACCGCCCGGAAGTACCACAGTGAGTTGGTCCTGAAAGCCATCGAAGACTCCTTTTCCGCCAGCACCGCTTTGCTGCTCCCCAAAACGGAAGCATAGAAAAACTCCGCTGTTTCCAACAGGAAGCAGCGGAGTTTCTATTTCAGGGATTCCACATAGCGGGCCATGAAGTCCTGATAATACCGGCGGCTGACCGGGATAGACTCGCCTGTGTCCAGGGTAAGCGCATCCCGCTCTACCCGCGCCACATGGGCCAGATTGACCAGATAGCTGAAATGGCTCAGGCAAAAGCCCTGCTTCTGGAATTCCTCTTTTAATTTGGAGAGAGGAACGGTGTATTCGATCCGGTCCTTTTGGGTATGGATGGCGGTTTTCCGCCCGGAAGTCTCCAGGTAGATAATTTCGTCCAGGGGAATTACCCGGCTGCCAACCTGCATGACCGGGCGCTTGGGGCGGATGTGCCGCTGCTGCCAGTCCCAATCCAGAGCTGCGGCCAGCCGCTCCTCATCCACCGGCTTGAGCAGGTATTCCAGCGGATAGGTGGGGAAACTGTCCAGCGCGAAGCCGGGGTGATCTGTGATGTAGATGATGGAGGCGTTGATCTGATGTTCCCGCAGGAAGCGGGCCATCTCCACACCGTCATCCCCGTCCAGCTGAATGTCCAGCAGCAGGAGCTGATAGGCATTCGAGTTTGCGGTCAGCCGTTCCATCAGCGGTGTAGCGGCATGGAACACCTCTACATCATAATCTCGTCCCTGCACACGGCCCCTTCCGTTCAGGACGCGGCAGACGGCGATTTTATTTTGCTCCGCAGTGCGCGGATCATCTTCACATACGGCAACGCAGTACATGTTCCCACCTCCAGGGCATGTGGATTTTCACCATCATTATACCATGCCTCTTTCCCCATGACCAGCCATGCAGGACTCCTTTTTCATACTTAAGGTGCTTCCAATTGCTTTTTGTTTCATGTTCCACAAATTCTGATCCGTGGGTTGAGGCAAAATGGAGCCGAGTGCTCTGAATATGAGGCGCCAATGCGGACATCTGAAAACGCAAACATCCCCGCCCTTTATCGTTTCCATGCAGTACTTGTAAAAGGCATGGGGGTATTTTTGACCACAGTTTTAGCCACAGTGTGGTGTGGAACACATGGAAACAGCACCTCTAAAGAGTGACGGAAAGCAAATAAACCGGAGCAGAAACGGCAGAAAATAAACCGAAATTATACAAAAAACTTTTCTTCACCTCTTTGACTATGGCGATATAGTTTTTAAGCACTCACGGCTCCGTGTCGTAGGGCCAAGTGTTATGCCGCCGAACTCGTAGATGCCGGTATAGCCCAGGTCCGCCAGAGCCTCGGAAGCCGTCCTGCTCCGGTTTCCGCTACGGCAGTAGACCAGGACCGTATCGTCTTTTTCTGGAATGACCGCAGCGGTGGTGTCCTCATCAATCGAGCCCACTGGCAGCAACACCGCTCCGGGGATGTGGCCGCTGTCATACGCGTCCTGCTCTCGCACGTCCAGGACGATGACCTCTTGCGTGTCCATTATCTCCTTGGCGGTCTCCTGATCGATCTGCTGGTAGGAGGTGTCGCTTTCACCTCCGCCGTAGCCGGTCAGCAGTATGAACGAAAGCAGAAAAGGGGAAATTCGTTTCATCTCAGCACCTCCAGAAGCCCGGCGGCGAAGGCCCGGTGGCCCGCCTCGGTGAAGTGGACGCCGTCATAGGCCAGGGAGACGCCCCAGGCCCCGGCGTCGGCAAAGCGGACGCCCATGCGCTCCGCCAGTTCTTTGCAGAGCTGGGCGAAGGTACGGGAGTTTTCGATGAGTCGTTCCTCTGGCACCCAGGCACCCAGGGCCATGGGCGGCGGGTCAATGAGCAGCACCCTGTCCCGCGCCAGAGTCAGGCCAGAGAGGAAACTTTCCATACGCTGGACGGTCTCCTCCGGGCTGCGGCCCTGGAGCATGTCGTTGGTGCCCAGCATCACAATCAGCAGATTGGTGTCCGTCGGAAAGTCCGGGGCCTTTGCCGGAATCCCCCGGCCGTTCTCCCCCAGGTTGCGCACCGCCCACCCGGTCTCCGCCGCCCGGATGTCCACCCAGCGATTGTCCGCATCGTACCGCACGCCGAGGTAGCTCCGCGGGTCGTAGCCGTAGGTGTTGGAGTCGCCGAAGCAGATGATGTTCACAGGAGCTCCTCTCCTTCCATATTCTAATCTGTTATCCCGCAGCAAACCTCAGATAGATGGGTCTGCTCCAAACCAGGTCTGGACATCTGTTTCCTCCGTGCATGTATTGATCCAGCAGACGCCAAACCGGTAGGTATGG
Organism: Flintibacter hominis; assembly: GCF_014287965.1. Taxonomy (NCBI): domain Bacteria; kingdom Bacillati; phylum Bacillota; class Clostridia; order Eubacteriales; genus Flintibacter; species Flintibacter hominis. Next base: position 70,634 of record NZ_JACOPO010000006.1, read on the forward strand.
GTCCTTGTAGATGGGAAAATTAAGACTTCAATTCCGTTATCGTCCCACTGTCCATCAAAGTCAAGCCCGTACTCTTCCATCTCGCCAAAAGCCGCATAGCAGCCCAGGGTGATTTTCCCGCCATTGCGGTAAAACGACAGTGCCTCCAGCATCTCACCCGGTTCAAGTTCCCCTGGCGCACCCTCCCCTGACAGCTCCAGTTTCAGAGAGTGGTATTTCCCATCCTGCTGCACTTCCACTCCTATGCGATATGTGCCATCTACATCGGGGAAGGGCCCCTCGCTCGGTTCATGCACCTCATAGGGAAAGCAAATCGGTTTGCCGTCCAGTTTGACCCGGATCTTCCCAAAGGGCGTGTCCAGTTCTATGGCCGAGTTTTCGTAGTCTACGCTCTCCAGGAGAGCCCGAGGGATCAGGGCGTCAGAAGCCAACTCCCTTCTGCTCCTGCTGTGACAGGAGCGCTTCGTCCCCTCATCCAGCCGCTCCTCATCCCAATCCTCCGGCTCAGAGAGCTTCTCCAGGATATATTTGGTCCTCTCCACGGGGAAGGGCACCTGATCCTCCGGGTAAAACCCTATCTCCACCACCTTTGCCACTGAGCGGCGGTTTTCCTTCCCCGCCGGGACCAAAACAAAGTCGCCCACGGCGATCTCTTCATCATCGGAGATGTAGTAATACCGCCTGCCGTCCTCCTCAAATTCCACAGCGCAGTACATCAGGTCCGAGGTGCGGCGCCGTGCCCTTCCGTAGACGGCGGGGTCTAACAGTTCCCCCATTCCATGGATTTCAAATAGAAATGACAGCTCACTTACAAATTCTCCCCAGCTCCCCGGCAGGGCCTTTTTGTCATAGCTCCCCCGGAGGATGCGCTGCGGCCGGTGCCTGAAGTCCACGGTGATGGTATAGCCCCGGGTATCCAAGGGGTCATCCACCACATCCTCCGGGTTCCCCTCGATCTCGCCGAAGATCACATCCGGCTCCAGGGCGTCCAGCAACTCGGCCACATCTCCCGATTGCAGCTTCTGGGAGAAGGTAAAGCCGGCACTGCTGTCCTGAAGGTACTCCGCTGTGCGGGAGGCCCGGTCCACCACCAGCCGCTCCGTCAGGGACCAGTCCCTGTGTACCACATCGTCCGAATTGGGGGCTTTTGCCCTGGTCCGGCACGCATGGTGATAGTCCACCGTCACCCGCTCCACTCGGTCGGGGTCGCCATCGAAGGCAAAGAACTCGTCCATGCCCAGTGTGTCCCGGTTCCGGTCGGAGGAAGATAGGCTCATCATGGGTTTCCTCCTCTCTGCGTATTCTTCAATCACCCGGCGACAGCGCCGCCCGCAGCCCCTGCTGGATTTTGGCCTTCTCCCCGCTCCCGTCCGTCCGCAGGCGCAGGAGGGGGATGCCGCAGGCCTGGAAAATCCGGTCCTTTTTCTGGTCCCTCTCCGCCTGCCGGGAGCCCGGGGCGTGGAATGCGGTGCCGTCCACCTCCACCGCCAGCAGGGGCGACTTGTCCATCCGACGGAAGAGCAGGAAGTCTACATGGGTCAGCGGGTTCCGGGCGTAGGCGGCCTCCTCCGGGATGAGGCCAGTATAGTCCTTCACCAGGTTGACCAGCGCCACATGGGCCGCGCAGGCCACAGAGAAAAACTCCGGCATCTGGAGGACCTCCTCGATGACGGTGTAGAGGAGATTCTCCGAGTCGTACTCCGAAATCCGCCGGTGCTTTTGCAGGAATTCCCGCCGCTGCTGGCCGTAGCTCTGGTAGAGCAGGTCGAAAACCGAGTAGACCGCGCTCTCCACCACGGCGCAGTTGTTGTACTGGATGTACCGGGCCAGGTCTCCGTAGTTGGTCCCGTCGTTGCGGGGGGCCTGGGAGGTAACCACGGTCAGGGACTTCACCGCCCGGGACACCGCCACATTCAACATCCGGGGGTCGTCCACAAATTCCCCGATCACATTGTCCACCGAGGTCAGGACGATGGCGTCCTTCTCCCGGCCCTGGAACTTGTGGACGGTGGCCACCTCCAGGCCGCCCAACTGCTGTTGGATTGCCGCCACCTGGTCCTTGTATGGCGTGATGATGCCCACACTCTCATAGCCCTTGTCCCGAAGGCGGGGCAGGACCTCTGCCCGGATGACGTCGATCTCCCGCTGGTTCAGGTGCCCTCGGGCGTGGTTGCCCGGGGCGGTCTGGATCATGGTCAGAACATCCGGCTCTCCGCTGTCCTCCGTCATGACGATGAGCTTGCCGCCGTAGAATTTCTGGTTGCAGAAATTGATAATCTTGGGATGGCAGCGGTAGTGTTCCCGCAGGAGGACGGTGGGGACCTCCGGCCATGCGGCCAGGGCAGAGGACAGCAGGCTGTGGGCGGAGAAGTGGTAGACCTCCGGCAGATCGTACCGGGCCCAGACCGCCTCGCTGGTTCGGAGATCATCGCCGTCCAGCACATTGGGGAGCTGCTGGAGGTCGCCCACAATGACGATGTTCTTGGCGCAGGAAGAGGCTAGTACCCCTGTGGCCAGATCCACCTGGGAGGCCTCGTCCACGATGAGATAGTCGTAGACATGGTCCAGGCTCAGGGTGCCCTTGATGGAATAGGTGGTGCTGAGAACCACCGGGTACTCCCGGTTGAAGTCCGCAGGGCAGCCCCGGAAGTCCTTCAGCGTAAAGCGGCGGCGGGCCTTCCGCCAGGGATAGGCCCGGCTTGCCTCGCCTCGGAACAGCCGCAGGGACTGCTCTGTCAGTTCCGCCATTTTGTCATCGAAGGCGTAGTTGGTCAGCTTCTGCTCCAGATGTGTGCGCTCCTGGATCAGTTCCTGCCGCCGGACCTCGTAAAACTGCTGCTGGAGATAGGGAATCACCAGCTCTGGCCGCTGGAGGAACAGCTCCAGTGCGGCCCGCTTGAAACGGAACAGGATGGAGAGCTTTTGCAGCAGGCCCAACCTGCGCTTCCGCTCCGTGTGTTGCTCATACTCCAGCCAGAGGGATAAGATCTTCCGGCTGGAGAGACCCTTCAGCGGCTCCAAGGGCATTTGCCCATATGTGGCGTAGTATTCGCCGAAATAGTGCTGCTCCGGCCTCAGCTCCAGCAGCTCCTGCTCGATGGCGGCGATACGGTTTTTGGCGTTGAGCATCTCACTGAGCTCTTTGGACAAGGCCGTGACCTGCTGATCCAGCGCCGCCTGTTCCTCCGGCTCCAGCTCCCATGCCCCCATATCGGGATACTGGCCGGTCTGCCCCTCCAGAAAGCGTTCCTTATTGGTCTGGCTCCCCAGAAAGGCCGTCAGGAATCCCAAGCCCTTCTTCTCCAGCTTCTCCGCCACATTGAGGGTGGCAGAGTTGTTGTTGGAGACCACCGCCACCGTCTGGCTCGCTCGGACCACATTGGCGATGATGTTCAGGATGGTCTGGGTCTTACCGGTGCCCGGCGGCCCCTGAATGATGCTGACCTGAGCGGACAGGGCGTTCTCCACCGCTGTTTTCTGGCTCTGGTTCAGGCCGAAGGGGTAGATGATGGTCTCCGGCGGGGTACACTCCACCGGTTTTTTATCCCGGTTCAGATAGCAGGACAGCACGGTAGTCTCACGGACCGTTTTGCAGCGCTCATACTGCATCTGCAAAATGTTCTGGCCGTTTTCCGCCACCAGGCTGACCGCCATCGCCGTCTCCCTGAAGTAGTCAAAGATTCCCTTCTGCTTTTTGTCGGACAGGCAGTTCTGTTGGAGCTCCACCTGGTCTTTGGGGTAAGTAAGGGGCTTCTTCTCCGGGCGGAGGAGGCGATAGTAGGGGCCGAAGTCCAGAATTTCCTCTATCTGCGAAAAGACCTCGCCCCGCACCACGACCACCAGCTCGGCCGGGTCGATCCGCCGCTGCACCGCCAGCACCTGCACCTTGTCACTGTGGTAGCGGTAGACCTTGGGGGAGCCGGCAAAGACCACCTCGCACATACCGTCCTGAAAGCGGAAGCTGGCAACGGAGTCGGTCTTGTCCTGACCGTTAATCAGGATCAAATGCTCTTTGCTCTCCATCGTGCGCCCTCCCAACATAAGTTATCCCGTTGCCCCGGGTCTGAACCGCCGATAGTAGTCTTCCAGTTTCTCATCGCACACCCGCTCGATCTCCTGTTTTTCCTCTCGGGTCAGCTTCTTCCAGACGGACTCGTCCACTTGGATCACGCCCAGGGTCTTGGTATGGTGGAGCATCTGCATATCCTCGAACCGCTTGAAGGGGTTGGACAGGATATTCCGCTGGGCCTGGGCATCTGTATAGCCGCCCTTGGCGAAAATACTGTTGGCCTTTTCCGCCACCAGCCCAGCCGCTCTGCGGGCCTCATAAAATTCTCGGAAGTAGGTGACGATATCGCTAAGTTTCACCCGGCCCTTGTCGTCGGCAAACTGGAGCACCGCCTTCAACAGTACCGGTTTGTAGGAATAGCTCATATCCATCTGCCGCACCATGTCCAGAAACAGATCCTTGCGGTTGGAGTCGTCGATGAGCGTCCAGCCGTACTGTTTCGCATACTTCTGGAGCGTCTCCTCTTTGAAGTATTTGAAAGTCCGGTGCTCACTCATGGGCACCACCAGATCCGGTACCAGCAGGCCATCCCGGACATACCGCTCGATGGTCTCCGTCTGCACGTCCACCCGGCGGACGAACTCCATCTGGGAGATCATGCCGACGGCTTCCTCCTGCCAGTTGAAGATGTCTACCAGCTCGTAGTCCAGGGCATCCACCGGCCAGTCGATAAGAGCGTCCGGGCGTTCTCCCTTGTCATAAAGCCCCTGCTCGGCGGTTTTCTGCCGTTTGGTGCCCAGCACCAGGGCGCCGGGCTTGTACTCTTTCAGCCGGAACAGCCGGTGCATGGAGTAGGGCATGTTGTACTGGCTGGCGTTGTCCACGAAATCAAACACCATCAGGCTCTCCTTGCCGGGGGACAACCGCATGCCGCGGCCCAGCTGCTGGGTATAGAGCACCTTGGACATGGTAGGTCGGGCCATAAACAGCACTTCCGTAGCCGGGCAGTCCCAGCCCTCGTTGAGCAGATTGCAGGCACACAACACCTTGACCTCGCCCTTTTCAAACTGAGCCAATATCTCCCTGCGGTCGCTGGCCTTGATCTCTCCGGACACCGCCTCGGCTACCACACCGGCATCGTGGAGCCGCTCGGCAATCTCTTGGGCGTGCTTGACGGAGGCGCAGAAGATCACTGTCCGCTTGTCCCTCACATACTGGAGCCAGGTGTCCACAATGAGCTGATTGCGCTCCGGCACATAAATCTTGCTCTCCAGATCCCGGATGTTGTACTGAACGCTGTTGAACCGTACCTTGGTCAAGTCGATGTTGGTGTGGATGCGGATGCACCGCACCGGAACCAGCTCGCCGATCTCCACGGCGGTCTGGATATCCAGCTTGTGGGCGGTGTTCTTGAAGATGTCCAGGATGTTCTTATCGTCGGCCCGCTCCGGCGTGGCGGTCAGACCAAGAGTAAATTCCGGCGCGAAGTAGGACAAGACCTTCTGATATGTATCGGCGGAGGCATGGTGTGCCTCGTCTACGATGATGTAGCCGAAGTCATCCGGTTTGAACCGCTCCAGATTCAATGCCACGCTCTGGATGCTGCCGCAGACCACAAAAGCGTCCTTCTCTTTGCAGCTCTCAACATAACAGCCTACAGTGCCCCCCGGCCACAGTTCCCGGAAGGTCTTGGCGGCCTGATCCACCAGTTCCACCGTGTGAGCCAGGAACAACGTCCGCTTTCCAAACCGCTTGGCGTCCATGACAGCGGTCACCGTTTTCCCAGTGCCGGTAGCGTGATAGAGGAGGGCGATGGTCTCGAAATTGCAGCGCATCTCCTCCAGGGCTGCCAAGGCCTGCTTCTGGTGCTCCTTCAGCTCAAGCTGGGAGCCGTCCAGGGACTTGCCCCGCTGGGTGGGGAGGTAGTCCTCGATCTCCTTGAAATTGGGGTGTTGGCCCAGGAATACTCGCAACTCGTCCTTGACGGTCTCCGGCTGCTGCTGCATCTGCCGCACCGCCCAGCGGTACACGTCCCAGCCCAGATAGATCATGCTGTTCTGCTTGAGCAGGTCATCGTAAAATTTGTTCTGGGAGACCAGTTTCGGGTTGTGAGAGGCCTCATCGTCAATCTCGATGGCCACCTTCCGCCCGCCGTTTTCAATCAGAAAGTCGGCAAATCGGCTGTTCTGGTAGATGTCGGAGAAGGGATATTGGGAGTAGAGGTAGCTGGCTTTCTCAGCACCAAAAGTGTCGGAGAACAGTTCAATGAACAGATCCTCGGCACTGCTGCCGGAGGCGGAGCGGTAGGTAGGCATGGAGATCACCTCAGCTTTGCATCATGAAAATAGGACGCTTCTTTGTACGGGTCAAGAAGGGGTAAATTTTTCTTGGACAGATTGATTCCCCATTCCGGCGCGCTTTTCTGCCCAGGTTTATCATAGTTCCGCTCAACAAACAGTGCGCTGCAGTGATTCCACACCTGAGACGGAATCACATAGCAATCAGGCAGCGCTCCGTCTGAAAACAGAAGCAGATACACCAGCCGAGTGGGAGAAAGAACCATTTTATCTTTTCGGATATAAACATAGTCCAGATTACGGACGGCCTTGACTTGAACTTCATAATATTGGCCATCCATGGGGTTTCTCGCCACAAAGTCTACGCCATGGTCATCCACTTCGGAGGTATAGACATCGTATCCGTAGGAAGCAAATTCCATCTTTGCATAGTACTCCGCATATCGCCCCAACTGCAGATGAGAAAGCTCAGACCATTTCGTGTTCGGCATTTTAATTCTCCAATACTTCTCTCAGCAGGATTTTCTTCTCAAACCCGCCCCGTTTGGCGGCCTTGTCCGCCCGCACCTGCTCCAGTTCTTCCAGCGTCCAGCCGCGGGCCTTCACGACCTCCTGCATGACTTCCAGAAGGTCGGCCAGCTCTTCCAGGGACTTGCTCTCCTGATACTCCGCCAGTTCCTCGTTCAATTTCTTGTCCAGGAGAGTTATGTAGTCCTCGTCAGAGAGCGTTTCACAGACGCAGGTTTTCCCATCAGCTTCGATGATCTCCGGAATACGATCCCGTACCAGTTTATGATAAGCTTTAATAGGCATCCTTTAGCCTCCTCAAAATTTCCTCATCCGCAGGGCAAAATGCATACTGATCGATTTCATCCACCGTAATCCAGCGGATGTCATTGTGCTCCAATTTCTGAGGGATACCCTCCCGGATAGTCGCATGAAGCAGCGTCAGGTGGACCGTCAAATCCGGATATTTATGGATGACATCCATAAATACTTCGCCCACATCCAGCGTGACAGCCAGTTCCTCCTGGCATTCCCGAATGAGCGCCTGCTCTTTTGTTTCTCCGGGCTCCACCTTACCCCCTACAAACTCCCACAGCAAACCTCTTGCCTTATGTGCTGGGCGCTGGCATATCATAAACTTGTTTTCATCCCAAATCAGGGCCGCTACTACCTCTGTCATGGTTCAAGCCTCCTGATAATCTTGCTTCCATTTTCTTTTAACCAGTGATATTGTTCTTTGTACCCAGGCAATACGCATTCCACCAGCGTCCAAAACGCCGGGGAATGGTTCAGCTCTTTCCGGTGACATAGCTCATGCACCACCACATAGTCCCGTACTTCTTCTGGGCAGAGCATCAACAGACAGTTGAAGTTCAAATTGCCCTTGGCAGAGCAGGAGCCCCACCGGCTTCGTTGATTGCGGATGGTAATCCTGCCCACTGTCACACCAACAATAGGAGCATACTTTGCCACACGCTGTGGGAGATCCTTCAAGGCAGCATCAGCCAGGGCGTGAATTTCTTCCACTGTAAACGGAGTTTCTTTTTCTTCGTTACGCTTCTTTATAATTTGCAGATGTTTCTCAATCCATCGTTGCTTTTCCATCACAAACCGCTGAATATCATTGTCCTTCATCTCCAGCGGTACTCGGACAACAATACGTAAATCTTTTTTAATTTCAATCGCAATTGTCCGTCGTTTAGAACGAATAATTTCAAGTTGTTCCATCATTTCGTCAGCCCAAAATCATATTGCAAATAATCCGGCAGACTATGCTCCATTACCACATCAAATAGGTAGGTGCCATTCCCGGTTTCTGTTTTACGGCAATTATGTAGCGTCCCTTTTCCTACATAGGTGAATGGTAGAACGATGCCGTTTTCACTGGATACCTTTCCAATAAACAAATGGGCATAACTGCTGGCCCTTAGCTTTGCTAAATCAGACACGGGAAGATGCGCCATAGATTCCCACTGAAATACGTCTGGTTGCAAAAATTTATCTTTATAGTTAAGTTTATCTGCTTCCGGCAAATCCTTTTTCAAAGAAGCAAAGATTACTCCATAGTCATCGTAGTAGTAGGTCCCAACGGCTGTATAGCCGGGATTTTTCAGCAGCTTCACCTGATCCATACGGTAGTTCTGCCACAGTTTGAAGCCAGTCTCCTCCCCGTTGTCGGCATAATAGCGGGTGATACCATAGGTCAGGAGGTCATCCACATACTCCTGCAACTAATCATCCAATTTGATGCAAAGAGACAGAGTATCGTTGCCTCTGGTGACAACCTTCAAAAACTGCAAAGCGTGTTCCAGCTGCTCTTTTCTGTAACCAGGAATCTTTTCCGACAATTCCTGATCGAGTTCTTCTATCCTGCCGGTACCGTTCATGAGGCAGCGGACGATTTCAAACTCATGGGGGCGCACCAGAGGGAGCAGGCCCGAAAGGTATCCAATGAACGCCGTCTGTTCTTCGGTAAATACCGGCAGATGTTCTTCTCCGATCCCTGTCAGGAAATTGTAATAACAGCCCGTCTTTTTGCCGCCAATTTTGATACTCATGAAGCGGATTAAATCCGGGGCGCAGTCATTATTCAGATAGTCCATGTGCCACGGGTAAAATTCGGAGCTCATATACTTTTTGAAGTTAAAATAGTCCTGCTTCAGGTACTTGATGGCATTGAAGTTCTCCTGGTCAATAAAGTCCAAAATTTCTTCTTTACTCAGATCATCAATGCGTATCTCTACACCGTACTCAGAAAGCCCGAGTGCTACAAAATCATCCCGCACTAGGGAGGCCATCAAGCGCTTCTCCACAACAAAGTTTTCTGCCAAAGAGGACAGTGCAAATGCAATCTGCACACTACGTTTATAGCTGTTTCCGATAAAGTCCAGCACTGTTACATAGGGTTTGTTATCATACTTTCGCAAACCACGGCCAAGCTGTTGAATAAAAATGGTGGAGGATTCGGTGGGGCGTAAAAAGAGAACCATATTTACGCCGGGAATATCCACACCTTCATTGAGAATGTCCACGGTAAAAAGAATTTCCAGCGAGGCGCTGTCACTTTGCAGATCATTATAGGCACGGATTCGTTCACCAATGTCATTCCGCCCTGTTAGGTAGGCAGTATGATATCGTTCCCCCATCACTTCACTCATCATACGGGCATGGGTGACATTGCGGCAAAAGGCAAGTGCCTTCAGCTTGCCTTGAGGACAATGAGCTTCGATTTGTTTCGCAATAAATTCACAATGCTCATCATTGGCCATCTGTGCGATTAAGCGCCGCTCTTCTTTGGCAGTCAGGCTATAAGTATTTGAATGGGACCACCAGATTGTTGACAATCGCATCTCGAAGCCGCAGTTCATAGGGTACATTCTTATCAAACAGCTCAAAAACATCCTGGTTGTCCATCCGCTCCGGCGTAGCGGTGAGTCCGAGCAAAAACTCCGGCTCAAAATAAGCAATGATTTTCTTGTAGGTTTCAGCCGTAGCGTGGTGACATTCATCGATGATGATGTAGTCAAATTCGTCCTTACGAAAGAGCTCCAGCGTCTTGCACATGGTAATATTCGTAGCAAAGACAAAGTCTGCATCAGATTCCTTACTGGTTCCACTATATATGCCGTAGGACACGGCGCTGCCAAATACATCCTGGAATGTTTCCAGCGATTTTTTCAGAATAGACCCCTCATGCACCACATAGAGCAGGCGCTTGGGGTTAAAATTCAGTGCGTCAAAGGCTGCCAAATATGTTTTACCACTGCCTGCCGCCGCAACCACCAGTGCTCGATTGGTACCCACTGCCCGGTATCGATTCAACTCTTTCAGAGCCTTGCGTTGCATAAAGTTAGGCTTTACAAGCGCAGCTGACAGGTCGTAATCCATATCCCACCGCTCAATTGCAAAATTTAGCTTGTTAGCATACAGATTTAGAATTTCTGAATTCAGCAGATGAGTAGCGTTCCACTTGTCCTCAAATTCCGCCAGGGCTTGTCCGTATACATCATCATCCTGCACCACTACATCCCACTCAATATTCTTCAGCAGGGCATACCGGGTAATAATTTGAGGAGCCCACAATGACCTCTCGGTGGTCGTTAAACTCAAATAGATACCCCTTGGAATGGTAACCAAGCGTGGCATAGCCTGAATCATGAAAACATTCATAACCCAGATGGCACTGGAAATTGGAACAACGCCCCATAAGCGAGAAAAAACTTTTCAGTGACTCAAGATCCGTGAAGTTTTGATAGGTGGAAGTAATGATACGACCTGTACACCCTCGCTCCACAGCAGCCTCTAAATCTTTGAATAACAAAACCAGGCCAGCTTTTTTAATAAAACTGACCGAAAAGCAAAAGGAACTGCACCGACGCAGATTGTCCTTGAGTTTCTCCAAAAAGGTGGTTTCTGTATAATTCGTAAGAAATTGATTTATCATACTGGTACCCCCAGGTTCCGGTGTGCTCCATACCCATCAAAACATTTGAAATAGTACACCTTATGAGCAGACTATACAGACAAGCAAAAATGCTCTGCCATGCGGCAGAGCATTTGGTTTATACATTCGTGCCGCCAAGGCTAATCCCAACACCTGACAGCGTTGTATATAATGATAGCATATTCAATAGGGATTCGCAAGGATCATATGTTCGCACAATTTTCAGTCGCTTTGCAGCAGAGATACATGTCGGTTTCTGCATCTTCTGCATCTGTTGAGTTTGAAGGTCTGTCCCTGGTCGATGAGGAAATTGAATCAAAATTGCAGTACAGACAATTGCTACAATCGAAAGTTGAGGAACCTATATGTGAACCTTCAAAATAGACAGCAAAACTGTATCTGTTTTCCCAATCTCTAAAATAGGAACTCCGATTTCCGACCTCAATACATTCTCTGGTGAAAACCAGAAGATGTTTGATTCTGCACAGTATATTACTCTGTGGTCTATTAGTGTTCTGAACTCGAGCTACGACATGATACCCTGGGGTGGTCATCATGCCTTCAAAAATTAAGCTGTTTCCTGGGAAACCTTTTCCCACAAATCAAAGTATTTGAAAAAATTGTCCGTAATTAACTGTAGAGCGGCTTCTTTTTTTCTACATTCTTTACCTTGAAGTTTGTCCTTATCAATACTGGCTTCGAGCTCATCTCTTTTTCGTTTGAGTTTGTCCAAATTATGTATAATCTCGTGACGTTTTAAGTACAATTGAAGAGTCTTCTTCATATATTTACCAAGAGGTGTGATTCCTGATATTGATCCGTCTGGAAGCCGTATGAGATGCTTATCATATTCTTCAGTACATGGATCAATAAACCCTTCAGGCCCTACAACATTTATCTTTGAATTATCGCTTGGCCAGATATCCCATTTTGCCCGGTTGCACCACGGACAAGCATAGAGTAAGTTATCATAATCATACCGTAATTCAGGGAATTTTTCTTTAGGAGCAAAGTGCTCGACATGATATACGCGATACCCTCCACCATATTCATCTAAATCATCATAGTAGGCACAACGATGCCTAAAATCTACTGATAGGTGCTTCTTATTTGTTCTATTTGTCCGAAACACCTCTCCATGATAACTTCTAATTGGCCGTTTCTCTCTAAGCATAGTATCATTCGCTTTCTATTATTTGGTCAATTTTAGAAATCAGTTCATTTATCTTTTCAGCTGCAAACCCTTTCTTAATGGGGACGGAAATGGCTGAACGGCCATCAATACTTCGCTCAATTTTGGAGTCCAATTCAAGAATACGTCCGTCAACTGTTGCCGACTCACCCGCACGAGGCAACAATGATTCCAACTCTTCTTTCCAATTCTCCATCTCCACTCGATGCTTTTTGATTTGCTCAATCAACTTTGAATTAAGTTCTACTCTTTCTTCATTTTCCCCTATATAGCGCGCAAAATCGAACACAAGATATGAATCAAAGAGCTCATGATCAAACAGATCATCTTTATAGGTGGTCAGTACAAAAATGGGGAATCCATGGATATCCAATATCAAGATAAAGATACGGCGGATATTTTAATAAATAAGGCAGAAAGCAGATGGGCTAAGATATGTTCAACAATAAAACTGTATCTATTTTTCTAAATACCAAACCAGATGCACCCATCATCTACCTCAATACCTTCTCTGACGAGGGCCAGAAGGTATATGAGGCTACGCAGGCCATCGGCTGCCCGCCGTTTACACTGGTGGCCATCAGCGATTTGGACTGGAACCACGACATGGTGCCCTGGGATAGTCCACCTGCTTTCAAAAATGCTGAGCCCTGCACCGGTGGTGCGGACGAATATCTGCGGCTTCTGACCGAGGAAATCATCCCAATGGCAGAGAAGGAAATTGCCGGTGCTCCCCGTTGGCGTGGAATCGTGGGGTATTCTCTGGCTGGGCTGTTTGCGCTGTATGCCATCTACCGGACGGATCTCTTTTCACGGTTTGGCAGCATGCCCGACTCTCTCTGATTTTCAAGTATGAACGAGTATATCTTCTCCCATGAACCGAAACAGTGGCCAGATTGTATGTACTTTTCTCTGGGAGATAAGGAGAGCAAGGTCCGGAACCCGATCCTGCGAAGCGTCCGTCAGAACACGGAGGCTATCCAATCCTTCTTCCAGGACAAAGGGATTGACACGGTGTTTCAGCTGAACCCTGGGAACCACTACGACCATGCGGCGGAGCGCACCGCCGCAGGACTTTGTTGGCTCCTGAGTAGGTGAGGTAACTCATCCTCTCGCCAGGCTTTATTCTTTGTATAGGCGTGTTAAAAAGGGAACAATTGATGACACCTCATCCCAATATAGGATTGCGTTTCTCAGCCAAGTACCATCTTGAATATTGATCTCTGGATAGTACAAAATTGTTTGTGCCATAAATCCACCTCATCTCAGTTTTTAAACTGCAGTTAGGAGCAGGGGGCAGTTTTTTCGACGGTAGGCATTTGCTTTTCCAACACAGTATCAAGGTGTCCTTACTCTCGGCCATTGCTTCTATCATCTTAAAATACATTTTCCAAAATGCATAAGTGCTTCCGTTGCTTCGATAAAAATAGGATTGTGTTGCTCCAGCACATTGGGACCAGTGTAAAGATTAATTTTGTTATTTTTACATGAAGTGGCTATTTAATAAAATTTCAAGAAGTATATATTCTCGGCCATTAATGATCGCTTTTTGATCCATACACAGCCTCCTCCACACCCGCAGTTACTTCCGTCTATACTTTGTTTTCCTGCCATTTCCGTCCTGATAAATGAGGCCCTCGGCGACCATGCGTTTCAGAATCCGGTTGGCTGTGGCCTGGCTTACATCCAGCAGCCAATCCACATCACTGCGCACGATATGCCCATGGGAACCAATGAAATCCAGAATCCGTTGCTCGTCGCCTTTGACCGTGCCACCCAATGTCTCTGCATGATTTGCGCCGGCGTTCCTGTTTGGCAGCGTAATTTTGAATGCGTTGCTCGATACCTCAATTTTGGGTTTTAATTTCGTCTCCGCGTAGGCGTTCATGATTTTAGGCATACCTGTGCCGTATGCCTCAATCAGCTGCAGACGATAAAATATGGCTGCCAGCTTGGGGTTTCGGCAAACCGAGAGTCCCAGCATAATGTCGTCCAGTGCAATGCCGGAGGGCAGTCCCCCCACAGAGACAAATTCGATTCTGTCTGCATATACACTGACAAGGGTGCTTGCACGGAAGGAATAGTCTCTGTGGACCAGCGAGTTCAACAGCGCTTCCCGCAGTGCATCTTCCGGATAATCCCGTGTGTCGATTCGGTATAGTCCATCAAACGTTGCCTTTGTCTGGTTGCGCATATCCAGATAGCTGTACAGCTCCTCCATCTGCTGAAACAGCGAACCGCCAAATTCTCTTCTGTCCTGAAAAGTTCCTTTATCTTCTCCCGAAAAGGTCGCCGCCTTAATGGTGCTGGGACACTGGTCGGACAGGAGGAGCGCCGCATTGGAGTAGATACCGTCCGTGGAGATCATCCCAAGGGTCTGCATTTTTGCAGCATCAAATGGGATATGCTGCTTTTCAAATTGCTTCCCTGCCGTTTCAAAGCTAAGGTTCTGCTCCAGCGAACGCATGGATTCGAAGCTGTCGCCGTCGGTTTCCTTGATCATTCTTCGGATTGCAGTATCTGTGGCCGGGTCAGAAGATGTGCCGTTTCTGACATAGACCCCACTGGGTTTCAGCCCCTTGCTGCTCAGATAATAGGGACGGTCGGTCCCTTTTTGAATGGTCACAGCGATGATATCCTTGTCATTTACATGCTGGGTCTCATAGCCCACAAACATGGTCACATCGGGCTTGATGGAATCCCGAATCATATTGTTCAACTGTAACATGACTTGATCGGTGTTTTTGACTCCCACAACGCTCCCATCGTTGCTGACGCCAATATACAGCGTGCCGCCTTTTGTGTTGGCAAAGGCAATGACTTCTTTGCAAATATAACCCACGACCTCTGCCTTTAACTCAACAGCTTCGCTTTCAACAAATGCCATACATAGCACCTCCTCTTCTTAGTTGTCATTATAATCATTCTTGTCATTCTTGTCAAATCATATTCATCAGACAGAAAATAATTCCGAATTATCAAAGCCCGCGTATTTCTTTGTATAGGCGTGTTAAAAATTGATACGCCTGACCTGACAAAATACCTTGCATCTCAGCCCTGGCAGAGGTACAATACTCCAACCCCGAACATGAAAAAGAGCCCTTCTGGCCAGGTGGCGGCAGCGGATGCCGCGCCTGGTCAAGAAGGGCTCTTTGACCACATGTTTGACCACAGACAGTGCCGGAGCACTCGGAAGCAGTGGGATTAAGAGTGTCAAAGAATGAGTGGAATGTAGCGAAAATGGTTAAAATCCATTAGAAATCACCATAAAAAATTTACTTCAACCGTTTGGGAGCAAGATGCCGGGAGTTCGAGTCTCCCCACTCGGACCAATTCCCCTTGGAGCAGACGCTCCAAGGAGAGTTTTTCTTTATTTTGCGGAGCAAATTTGGAAATTCACTTTTCTCCTATTGCCCGTTGGTAAATTTCGTCCAGCTTAATTTGCATTTCTGTATATATTGCATTTTTCTCATCTATTTCCTGAATGATATACTTTATATTTACTTTTGTAGTCATCATTATAAGCACGATAAACTTAACAAACGAAACAGAGGTGAGAACTGTAAATAATGTCATTATTTCAGCATAATGAGGGATTTCATACGGGACAAACACGCACAATACTGTTGCTACAAATGATTCAGTTAAACCTATTCCAATTAAAAAGAACAGTTGCCCTTCTACCTTATTTTTTAGTAATTCATCGTTTATTTTTGATGCAGATGTGACAACAAATGCGTTTCTTCATTCTGTTTTTCCCCTCTCTATCTATGTAAAAATCATTTATGCCTGCCCCCACAGGCCGGGAAAACGTGAGATTACTTGACTGTCCCGGCAACGCCCCCCAGTTCTTTTGACAGGCTCCCGCCCGTCTTTTCTGTGGAAAGAACGTCCGCAACAACATTCTTTCCGTTTTGTCGTTTTACGCAGAAAAAAGACCACAACAGAATTTCCACTATGTGGTCAAGACAAGGCCCATGCGCTCCATCTGCCGGGCGTGGACGGCCCCGCTCTCCATGGTGTAGACGCGGGTGGTGTTGACGGAGGAGTGGCCCAGAATGTCCGCCAGCCGGGACAGGTCCTTTTCCAGCGTGTAATAGGTCCGGGCGAACAGGTGGCGCAGGTTGTGGGGAAAGACTTTTCCCGGCTCCACCCCGGCGCTGTCGCACAGGCGCTTCATGTCCCGCCAGATGTTAGAGCGATCCAGGGGCCTGCCCGTCCGGGTGGTGAATACAGGATTTTTGACGTCCGCCGGTTGGGCGGTCTTTTTTTGTGCCTGGAGGTATGTTCGCAGCAGGCGGCGCAGCTTGTCCGGCAGGAAAACGGTGCGCCGCTTGCCCTTGTTGGCGATCTCCGCCCGGCCCGTCTGAACGGCCTCCACGGTGATGAATTTCAGCTCGCTCACCCGGATGCCGGTGGCGCAGATGGTTTGCAGGACCAGAGCGAGGCGCCGGTTGCCGTCCAGCTCCGCCGCCCGGACCAGCCGGACGTACTCGCTCCGGGTCAGCTCCCGGCCCTCGTCACAGAACGGAGACTTTTGAATGTTCAGCAGCTTCACGGCGCACTCCCGCCAGCCCATGAAGCGCAGAAAGCCGTTGACGGCGGCGATCATGCTGTTTACCGTGGCCGGGGCGTGGGCGGCGGTCAGCTCCTCCTTCCAGCCAATCAGGGCGGCCTTGGTGACGGGCCGCCCCGCCAGATGGCGGCCCAGGGCCTCCAGGTCCCGGACGTACTTTTCAATGGTGCTGTCCGCCCGCTCCTCCTCCCGCAGATGGAGGACATAGCGGCGGAGCAGGCCGGGGGTGAATTTGTGGCATTTTGGTTCCATAGCGGTATCTCCTTTGGTGTCCAGATATCGCTATTGTACAGGATCAGGGGGACATGATACGAACCGGAAGGTAAAAGCTTTTTCCTGTTAAGATTAATGTAAATTTTGGTTGATTATTTTCTCGTAATTCGGTATCATGAAAATAAACGATTCCAGCATATCATTTCCTTTGAACGAATCCTCCAGCCGTACAAGCATTGACATGATCAGAGTGTACACTGTATGTATAGAATCTGGAGTAATACATCTGGAACCTTTGGAAAATGCGTATGAATCATCCAATAACGGCCTCGTTTCTATATAAAAAACTGATTTTCTCCCAAGAAGAAACCACATCCGCCGGTGGATGTGGTGTTTCCCTCGCGGCCTTTTCACGCCCCGCGTCAGCCTGTCCAAGTGACAGAGCGTCGCGGGGCGTTTTTCTATCATCGAAAAGGAGTCGAAAAATATGAGCCTGAAATATACCTGCCCCGGCTGTGGGACCCCTTTGGGCTATGACGGATTGTGCTGGAAATGCAAGTGTGAGCAGGAGCGAAAAACTGCATTGGCCTGGACACCGGAACAGATTGCCGAGAAGCAGAGAAACCTGATCCAGAACATCCATCGGCTTGCTGATATGGAGGACCCCGAATGTACCGACTTCTGGCAGCTTCTGGGCTACCGGGACGCCATCACCCCGGAAATCCAGCGGGCGGCGCTGGCCGCAGGGGTGTTCTGGCCCTGTGAGATCTATTATCACGCTCCCGCTGATGTGGGGGAGGGCCTGATCCACGCGCTGCTGTCCACAGAGGATTCCAGTGAAGCGTCCAACCTGATGTGCTGCCTTGCCATGCAGGGAGATGACAAGGCAATGGAGACTCTGCTGGAGCTGGAGCGAAATCCCCGGCCCTGGCGTAAGGGCCTCTATGTGGACCCATCCATTTACGCCCAGTGCGGCGGCTGGACCTTTAATAAAAAGGGACAACGGACCCAACTCAACTTCGATACCTGCTTTTCCTTCGTCAAGGGAGCCCCCGGCGAAGTGTCCCCCGTCCGCATCGGGCGGGCACGGGAGGACACCTGTCCCCACTGCGGCGGGCGGATGGCGGACATGCTGGTGCTGGACGGCCGGGACAAGCGGCTGAAGTTTCTGGGGCTGGACGGCATTCTGACCGCCACCTGCTGTCCCAACTGCGTGGGCTTTCTGAAAGGCCCCGCTTTCAACCGCTTTACTCTGGACGGCGGCGTAGAGGTCTTTCCCTCAGAGCTCTTTGACGGGGCGGGAAAGATGGACTGCTATGTCCGGCCGGAGGACTACAGGTCCCTTACCGAAAATCCCTTCGTGCTGGGCGGTGCGCCTGTGCCCCCGTTCTATGGCGCCGCCTGTGACGATGTGAACACCGTCGGTGGCTTTGCCAACTGGGTTCAGGACTGGGAATACACCGCCTGCCCCCACTGCGGAAAGCCCATGAAATATCTGGCCCAGATCCAGTGGGATACTTTGATGGACGGCACAGAGGGCACACTCTACATCGAGTTCTGCCCTGACTGCCAGATCGTATCCATGCAGCACCAGCAGACCTGATAGGAGGAAATCGCTATGAATTTGCCAAAGTTCAACAGTGCGGACGGGCGCTGTTACTGGATGAAGCCCGAGGTACAGGAGGAACTGCAGCCGCTCTTTGACCAGTGCATCCAGGATGCCATTGACGGGAGAATCACGCGGCTTGATTCCCTCTGGCCGCCGGTAGTGGTCAGCAGCGAAGGCGCGCCCTTTGAGGTGTGGCAACTGCTTAGGGCGTGGACCGAAATACAGCGGGCCGAGACCCTGGATGCGGAAAAGGCCATCGCCTTCAGCGAAAACCTGCGCCGCCAGAGCCGGTGGGGTGAAATTGACCACCATCTACTTGATATGCTGAAACGGGAGCTGCAAGAGAAGTATTTTGTTGCAACAGGCAATGAAGATGATCACTTCTGGGATCGGGAGTATTCCCTGAAACCAGGCATTCGTGCAGAGGAGGTCCCGGAGACGCTGCTGCGTTTTGCCTGCTATGTGGCGGTGAGCTATAAGGTATATGGTATGGACTTTCAGTATCTGGACACCAATTACCTCTTTGGATTGGTGGAGAAAGTCCGTCCGGATATGGTGAAAAAGCTCCGGGAACATGGGACCGGCAGGCTGCCGCGCTCTCTGCAAAAGCGGAAAACAGAGCACTTCACCGCATCGGCCAACGATGCCTTTGCCGTGATCCGTATTACTGCCAGGGACAGTACAGAGGAATGCTATGCCGAAGTGCTGAACTACCTGTGTGAGCTTCTGGAGCAGGAGGATTTTCCCCGCAGCTATGCGGTGGAGTTCAAAGGACCGGAAAAGAGTTATCTTCCCATCACAGGACTGCCCAAAAAGGGAGTAAACCAGTTCTTTGCCTGTGCCGTACAGTACCCCGGCCTCCATCCCCTGATGGAACGGTACGCCCGGCTTGCCATGCGGCAGTATGAGCAGTACACCAATCTCAGTGATGAGCAGTGCGCTCTCCCGGGAAGTTTTGCCGTGTTTGCCCTGGGAATGCTGGGGCAAGAGTGGCGGCAGCTTATCTGGGATTATCTCGACCTTTGTGATGATGAGCACTCCCACTTACAGGAAAAATTCCTCAGAGAGTATGTAAAACAGTTCGGATTTACCGCCGATACCGTCCCTGTATTTGTCCGTGGGGTGCTGTCCATGCAGAACATGAAGTATTCCAAGGACTATGCCGCATGGATGGCAAACTCAGAGAGCCTGGACGCTCTGCTGGAGGCAAAAATCCACCTGTCTGAGATCGTTCCAAGCGGTTTCTCCTCCGACGAGGACGACGATGACGAGGATGAAGAACCCACCGAGGAAACAGAAGCCAGCCCGGAGGAAGTGCTGCAATACGCATGGGAAACGGTCTGCTATGTGATCTGGGGCAAAGCCAGCGCCAAGGGTGGTCAGAAAGTGGTGGAATCAGCTTCAGAGGAACTGAAAGAACTATACCGACAGATTTTTATTCCGATAATGGAGAACCTGGAAGAAAGTGGTGGCCTGCTATGAGCTTGCCAAAGCGTGACGGCGTGCATGGCCGCTACTACCTGATCCATAAACCGGATACTGACCCCGAGGTGCTGGAACACGCCGATCAGTGCATCCAGGATGTGTTGGATGGAACTGCAAAAGAAAACCATTCCGGCTATCCGGTGGTCGTTCGGACCCAAAGCGGAACACCCTTTCTTCCCAGCCATCTGCTGGAGCGGTATCTGTCCAAACTGCCTTTGCAGGGATTCCCCTATGAGGAAGCTGTTATCTTCTGCGATGCCCTGCGGCGGCTGGTTGGCTGGGAAGAGATCCGCTATACATTGGAGAAGTATATAGAACAGCAGGTGCAGGAGCGGTTCTTCCTTGTGGGAGAGCGGGACGATGGGTTTACAGTCTTTCCCCCCTGTACGGTGTGGCCGGAGTTGCGGCCGGAGGATGTGGACGAAGGGCTGCTGCGCTTTGCCTGCTATGTGGCCGTCTGCTGCACGATGTATGGACAGAGCTTTGAATCTCTTAAAACCGAACACATCCTCGGTCTGGTTTCCCAGCTCCGTCCCGACATGGTAAAGGAACTGAAAACCAATGGCAGCGGCAAATTGCCAAAGGACATCCAGCAGCGTAAGACGGAGCATTTCACCGCTTCGGCCAACGATGCTTTCGCCACCATCCGCATCACCGCCAGGGACTCCACCGAGGAGTGCTATGCGGAAATCCTGGACTACCTGTGTGCGGTGCTGGAGCAGCCGGAGTTTCCCCGCAGCTACTCCATCGAGTTCCGCGGGAAGGAAAAACTCTATCTGCCCATTCCCGGCCTGCCCAAGAAGGGAGTCAATCAGCTCTTTGCCTGCGCTGTGCAGCACCCCAATCTTCATCCGGCTATGGAGCGATACGCTCGTCTGGCTATGCGGGAGTTTGAGTGGTACAACAACCTCCCCGATGAAGCCTGCGCCATGCCCGGTACCTTCGCCGTGTTTGCTCTGGGGCTAGAGGGAGAACAGTGGGCACCGCTGGTGACGGAGTATCTGGATCTCTGTGACGATGAGCACTCCTCCCTGCAAGAGAAATTCCTTCATGCCTTGATCCGGAAGTTTGGTTTTCAACCATGGACGCTGGGGGTATTGGTGCGGGGCGCATTGTCTATGCAGTGGCTGGAGCCTGCCAGGGAATTCCGCAGCCTGATCGCCAATGCGGAAAGCCTGGATGCGCTGCAGACAGTCAAACACCGTTTTTCCGCTTATCTTCTGCCGGAAGAAAACGAAGACCCGAAATTCCGGGCCATCGCTTGGCAGAGTCTACTCTGGGCCATCTGGGGCCCGTCCTCCGAAAACGGCGGCAGCAAGGTCATCAAGTCGGCGCCGAAGGAACTGAAAGAGAAATACCAGCAAGTATTTTCGTAAGGAGGGTTCTATCATGTGCGAGCACTGCCGAAACATTCAAACATGGAGAAAATTTGACGCCCCAAAGGACTACCTGGCCTGCATTGCTTATATTCAGCAGTTGGTGGGACAAGGCCAATTTGAACTGATGACAGAGGAGTCCACCTGTCCGCTGGAGAAGGTAAAGACTGAGGATGGATGGGCAGACGAAATTATGGCTCACATGATCCGGTGCAAGCACTGTGGCCAGATCTTCACCTGTGTAGTCAACACCTGGCGGGGCAGCGGACACTTCAAAAAAGGCAAAGGATGACACAGAAAAGGCGGTGAAACGATGAATCAGACAGAAGAAACAAAACTGCTGGAGTATATTGAGCAGTGGAATGATGCGGACGAGTTCTCCCGATGTATTGAGGCTATCGAAGCCATCCCGGAGCAGGAGCGAGGTTATTTGCTGACCGTTAAACTGAGCCGGGCTTACAGCAATCTGGCGGTCCTGGGAAATCATGGAGTGCATGGGACCGACGGTGAAGTGGACGGGGATCTCATCCGACACGCCATTGATCTGCTGGAATCCGTCCGCACCCAGGGAGAGGACGATCCCTACTGGAACGCCCGGATGGGCTATTCCTGCCTGATGGCATACCGCTCCGCAGCCACCGCCTATACATACGCAAAACGCTGGCTTGCCCTGGCCCCGGATGACCCGGACGCCCAAAAACTGGTCCGGGACTGCGAGAAATATTTAGAAGAAGAAAAAGCCTTGGAGATGGATTGGAAAGAGCGGGAGGAAATCATCCGAAAGGAAACTCCTGATGATGGAAAGAGGGTTATATGTAAATGAACAGCGAGCAGATCACAGCATTTTTGCAGGAGCATTGGTACATTGCCTCGGTGCTCATCGGGGCCGTGATTTTAATTGGGGCGATCCGCAACTGGAATTGGCTCTGCGACCCCACCGGCACACGGGATGCCCACCGCCACAGCAGAGGATACCGGCGGGTGGTGTTCTTCCTGCTGGGCGTCCTCCTGATCGTAGTGAGCATCTGGGGATTTGTGCTGAAATTGAAGTAGGAGGAGAAAGACTATGATGACTGAAAAATATCCTACCTGGCTCATCGGACATGTGAAAGGATGGGCGGAGAATCGTTTGCCCACCGTGACGCTCTGTTCTACCACCGGCAGTGAACTGCTGGAGGTTTGGTATTACGGAGATCTGCTCACGGTGAAGGGAGAGCCTCAATCCTATATTGTAGATGGGGACGAGGCCCCCGGACTGGTGGCGGCCCGTGACCCGGAGAGCAGTGAGGAGTTTGTCATCTTCGACGGCGGGCGGCATGGCTACGACAATATGTTCTGCGATGAACACGATCCATCTGAATTGGAACACCGCCCCCTCAAGCGGTATGAGATCCCCGCCTCCAAGCTGGTGCTGGAGCTGGGGTACAGCGTGGACTACGAGGATGAAAAAGAGGACTTCGAACCTGATGAGGCGGATACCGTGGAACTGATCAACGGCGGGCGTATGCCCTGGGAGCAGGTCAAGAGGGACGGCATCGACTATATCGCCCTTTACTATGTGAACGAGGACGGGAAACAAGTCCAGATTCTGGACGCAGAGCTGGCGTGAGTACAGCTATTCTATCCTTTGATAATCCGAGGAGGCGCCCCATGAACCAAGAAGAACAAATCCGCCTCTACCGGCTGATGGAAAAGCTCAACTGGTTCTTCCATCAGGAGATGCACTATTTGAACCGGGATATTGCGGAACAGACCGCGCGGGAGTGTTACCCGGAGATTCGGGAGTTTACATATGATATTTTATGGAACGACCTGCCCAAAGAGGCGCAGGAACAACTTGAGGAGGATTAACTCCAATCACTTTACACTGACCCAGGAGGTGGAACCGCAATGTCCATAACCGCCTATAAAGTTGAAGCCGTCGGACATGACCGAACCGGCGAAGACTATGGCTATGTGAATATCATGTACCGCTATGGCAACAAGCAGTCCTGTCCTCGGCCAGATCAATGTGAAAAGATAGAAGTTATGTGGGCGGATGAGAGCGTCTACGGGCCGCCTGCTCCTGGCAGCAAGGTGGGCGATTTTATAAAGACATGGCTGATGGGCTCCTGGGACTGCGGGGTATTTACCCACCGGGAGATCGCCCAGCGGCTCATGGATACCTTCACCGGTCTGAAGCTCAAGGAACTGGCGTGGTTTGAGAACCCCAGGGAAAAGACTCTGAAAAATGGCAAACCGCGTGCGCACCGGGCCAAGTGGCTGCCGGAGCGGGAGGTGGATCTGGTGTATCTCTACTCCGACCACTATATTGACGCAAGAGAACCTACTTCTGCCCAAACCGACTTTTTCACCGTTACAAGGATGGACGCCTGGGGCGTGAGCACCTGGTTCATGTGTACCCCAGAGGCCGCCAAGAAGCTGATTGCTATGGATTTCAACAATCTGGCCGTCCAGGAAACCACCATTGTGGGATAGGAGAAAATGAATGATGACTTTGGAACAACTGCCCCCCAAGGGCGTAAAGCGAGAACAGGCCATTTTGGCGCTGGGCAAGGAGGAAGCCAATGGCGAACTGCTGTTCCAGCTTGTGAATACAGAAAAGGGCAAGTGCAAAACGGCTGCTCAGAAGGCCTTGGCGCAGCTGGAGTATGGCCCTGCTGCCCCACTGTGGGCCAAACTGGTCAAGGGCAAATGGATGGGCAGCAATATCATGTCAGATGCCTGCTCCGACTGTGTATCGGAGCAGATCGCCCCGGTCATCTTAAAGACCCTCTCCCAACTGCTGGATGAGGGGGACACAAAGCCACTGGAAATAGAACAACTGAACTTCTGTTTCCATTTGATGGTGGGGAAAGCCTCGCCCAAAATGCTGGAGGTCTACCGCTTTCTGGCGGAGAACACCCAGCGGATCGCCCAGCTGAAACGCACGCCTGTTTATTCTAATGATGATTGCACCTCCTGGTGGATCACAGATGGGCTTCGCATTTGGGATGCCACACCCAAGGAAAAAGAGAAAATTCCCGCTGTGGTGCTGACCGCATCCCTGATCCGCAACCCGGATGAACGATTGCAGGCACTGGCTGATGAGCTGAACGAACGCTATGGCGACAGCTGGATAATCCCGGCCTTTATGAAGGCGATCATCACCCAGCCCAAGGAGCAGGTGTATGAAACCTATTCGCCCCTTCTGGATACGCCGCAAAAAGACTATTTGTTCCATGCTCTGGGAATGCTCCATTACCGCTGTTATCCGGAAGGCTGGACCTATGAACGCCTGGGCCCAGATGGAATGATCGCTCTGATTTTTTGGGGTCATTATAGCTATGGAAGCTATGACACAAGGTTTATGATTGAACGCTATGTGGATCTGGATGAGCGGTGGCTCTTTGATCTGGCCAAGGACCCAGAGGGCCGCAAGCCTACAGTGACATGGCAGACCTACAATCGGGGCGGTGTTCTGTACGGAAGCTACGACGAAATGTTCATCAGTCTGCTGCCCCGCAAGGTGGAAAACCCAGAACTGAAGCGCGTTCTGCGGGACTACTTCCATATTCGCAGCGAAAAAGTGAGAGTGGAAGAAAGTATTACTGTTTACAAAGACGCTGCTGAGCGGTTTGGCGATTAAGCGAGAATAGAGGGACTGGCCGAAGGAGTGATACAGCATGATTGGGACAGATGAAAACCGGGCGGTGCTCCATGTGGAGGTCATCTTCTGGCACGGCAAGCGAAAGACTCCCCCCAGCCTGGTCAGCGGAAAGTATTGCCCCCATTTTGTCGTCACAGGAACCACGGAGTATCTGGGGATATGCTTTCTGGACGGAGACGACTGTTCATTTGATGAACCGGCTTTGGGAAATGCCCAACCCCTCTATCCGGATACTATTGACTACGCTCCGCTGGAAAATAATGCGGAATTTTTGATCTATGAGGGAGCCAACGCTGTTGGCAAGGGCCGGGTACTGGGCCGGACAATCCCCTATCAAGTGAAACAACGACGAAGGTAGGTGCCTTATGTACCAAATTGCATATATTGGCCGCTGGGAGACTCTCCCGGAAACGGCTGCCGCCATCTGTGACCATGACACTCCCAGGCTGGAGGCGTTGCTCCAAGGCGGTCTGGATTTAGATGTTCCCATCCAGCTTAGTGAGTATATCAAACTGATGCCATTAGAGATCGCGGTTTTTCGGAATGATGTGCCCATGATCCACTTCCTGCTGGAGCATGGAGCTGATCCCGGTCTGGCAGAGGAACAGCCCCTTCTGCTCACCGCTGTCCGCTGCTGCGGGCCGGAGGTAGTCGCTCTCTTTGCTGGACAGGCCGCAAAATTCAGCCCGAAGCAGAAAGAGCGGGCCTTCCAGGAAGTGCGCTGGGGTCAGCGAGCGGAGAATATCCCGGTGCTGGAGCAAGCCGGGATCACAGTGGACAAGTTTGGCGGCGAGGCATTCCGGGCGGCGGTGTCTGATGGGCAGGCCGAGCTTGCAAAACTGCTGCTGGAAAAAGGGGCGGACATCAATTACCACAAGCCGGACATGGTGTTTCCGAACGCCTCCACCCCTGTCACTGAAGCTGTCCGACACAAAAATCTCCCTATGGTGCGCTGGCTCATTGAGCAAGGAGCTGACATCACCATTGCCGACAAATACGGCGACCGGCCTTACACCGTGGCGGTGCAGAACAAAAATCAGGAGCTGGCTGACTACCTGAAGGCCCTGGAACCGGAGGACTGGCACAACGAGCAGGAAAAGGTCCGGCAGCTCATGCCCTATAAGCTGCCCGCCAAGCTGGTGGAATACTTGAAAACCGGCCCCCTGCGTTTGGAATTTCCGGAGCAGGAATGGGTGAAGTGGGCAGAGCTCTACTCCTACATGGATGTACAGGAGATGACCTGGAAACGGAAGAAGCTGCTCTCCCTGATGGTGCAGATGGACAACTACAGCGACTACCTGCTGCTTTGGAGCCCCAGGGACAAGAAACTCTGGTATCTGGACATCGAGCATGAGGAGTTCCACCCCCTGGCCAAATGGGATGACTTCATTGCAGACCCCGGCAGGTATCTGAACGGGATGATTGAGGGCGAGTTTGAAGCATAAGGAGTAAGGTCATGACATCGATAGACTTTCTGAACAAGGTACATAAAATCCTGGATTCCCAGGAATACAGCCTCTCTTACTCTCCGGCCAAGTCCAAAAACTATATGCTGTACTGCAACGGCAACTTTATCGGCGGCCTGTTTGACGAGGAGTTGTGCTTCGTCCATGCCGACAGTGTGAGCGAACTGCTGGGACACCCGGAACCCGTCTACCGCGGCTACTCCAGCACCGCCCAGCACAGGATGCTGGTGATTCCGGAGGAGCACTGGGAGAAGGCGCTGAAACTGCTCTATGCCGAGAAATTTGACTGGAGCCGTTTGGTGTACGACATCACCTACACCAGCATTGGCGCGGCTGTGGTGGAGGACTTCTACGACGAGAATGTAGTGTTCCTGCGCTTCTGCTTTGAAAAGGAACTGCTGAAAAAGAATCCTCTGGACCGGCAGGGCCGTATCCTTCGGATGGTCTATCTCAATCAAGATTTGACAGAAGCGGGCAAATATCTATTCCCCAGACTGATGCAGAAGTTTCTTGTTTTTACAGACCGCAGCGGGAAAACCAGCCTGGAAACCATGCTGAAACGGTGGTACACCGCGCTGGAGAAGGAATACCGCAAGCAGGCGGCGGGATAAGGAGGGCAATAACATGATGACAGAAGAAAACAGAACCTATATTACTCAACTCAAGGTCACGGATGTTCCGTGGCACCGGCTCACCACCGCCTATGGCCGGGGGACGGAGTTTCCCGCACACCTGACGGTACTGGAGCAGATGTGTGACTTGGCGTCCGTCAAAGAGTCCCTCTATGAGCTCACCACCAACATGGAGCACCAGAGTACCCTTTGGCACGCCACCCCTTTCGGCATGGTGTTTCTGAGCCGGATTCTGGGGAAGGCCCTCGCGGAGAGCGGACAAAACTCCGTGGCCCATTTTCTGGCCGGGGAGCTGCTGGACTTCTTTGCCTGCATCCTCCAGTGCTTCCACGATGGAGATGAGTTGGAGCACGCCTCTCCCCTGCCCCACTTCTCCGATCTGCTGAAGGAAGAATACCTGTGGTCGGAGGAATACGACGAGGAAGAAGATGAGATGCGCTACGAGGAGGACGAGGTCTTCCCAGATGACCTGTTTTACAGCTTCTATTACTACTCCTGGCAGGCGGTGCTGGCCTACCAGGGCGCACTGGAGCAGGAGATTCCTCCGGAGTTTACCCCCAAGATCGCGGCAGTTCTGGAAGGGCTGTAAGGGAGGCTGCACCCATGTTTGAAGAATTTTATGAGATGTACGAGCCCGAGGAGCAGGAAGTGGTGGCTTTAATCCGCAACTGCATCGGGGGCGGATACAACAATAGGGGCAACTTTTGGCAAATGACCGTCGTGACACTGGGCGTGGTGTTCTGTGACACCGGCAAGGTCACCACCAAAGAGGAGCGGCTGGAGTGGCCAGTCACCGATGAGGAACGAAACAGTGATAAGGGCTGGGGACGCTTTGGCCGCGAGCAGATCTGCCGCCTGAAGATTCGCCGGATGAAAGAAGAATGGGCAAAGGATCTGGTGGCGTGGCCCTGGTGTATCTCCGAGATAGTCAAGGCCCATGAGGACTGCCCGGAGCTTCAGGCCGTTCTGGACGAGTACCACAAGCCGGCGGTGATCCAGGACCAGGTGCTGGGAGAACTGACACTGGACAAGGACCATGATACCTTTGAGGGCGAGATCCAGTGGTGCGGAAAGGATGTGCACCTTTCCCTTGAGGTCAATGCGGAGAGCAAGCCCTCCTGGACCCGCGCCCGCAGTGCCGCCAAGAAGCTGCTGGCCGACTGTGAAACCTGGGACAAGGCCATGCGGGAGCTTGCGGCCAAGAACCTGACTGGGCTGGCCAACGACTGGCTCTCCCAGGATGAGGATAACCCCCGCGATTCGGAAACAGACCCCATCACGGAGGAAGAACTTGCCCGGCGGATCAGCATGACCAGCCTGTCCGTCACCTCCGGCGGCAGCTTCACCGCCTGGTTTGACTGCGACGAGATGTTCACCGACCATGCGGTGACGGTCTATGGCTCCTTGAAAAAGGGCCTTAAAGCTGCCAACATTGAGGGATAAGGAGGCGCAGAGATGAAGCTGAACTGTAAACGCATTGATTTACCATATACCCCCGGCGAGGAAATCTTCAACTTTCCCGAAGAATCGGGACTGCCCTTTCTCTTCGATGTGGAGGAAGAACTGACTGCTGATCCTGCTGCTATGGATGCGGTGGGAGAAATGCTGGATGAGGCGGAGAAATTGGCGGAAAAGGCCAAAGCCGCCATCAAAGCGGCGCTGGCGGACGAGGACAGCCGCTACCATAGCATTGTGACATTTTTCATGGAGTTCCACCGGGACGAGGTAGGCCCGGATATTGCGGCGGAACTTTTTCCGGGAACCGACCCATCCAAGCTGTCCTTTGCCGAGATGGTGGACTTTTTGAAGCTCAAGCGGTTTGGCAGCCTGGTGGATAGCGAGATGAATCAACAAGTTTTCATTATGGATCTGTCCTTCAACCCGGAAATTACCGACGAGCTGATGGTGGTCTACTTTGATTTGAACAAGGAGATTTTTTGTATTACTCATGAGAGCTGAGGAAAGAGCGTTACCTATGGAAAAAGCGGCTGCTGTTAACACCTGCTTAGGTGTTTTGAAGGGACGGGACTGCATCTATCTGGATCAGGTGAAACAAGATGATCTGAACAATCTGACCTTTACGGGGGACATCAATGGCCATCTGATCTCCCAGCACAGTGACGAAAAAGACTGGTTTCCCTACACACTCACCTTCCGGCGGGTGCTGACCTATTTTGCCTGTGAATTGGACACCTATGAAAATCTGGCTGGGACGGGGCGTCTAGATGGCAGCTCTTTTGATTTAATTGAGGATAGCACCTGGCTGAAGTCTTTGCCGGTGCGGGAGGACTTTGACAAAGGCATCTATCGGCACTACCGGCTGTTTACATACGATGATGTTTACAACATCATTGCGGTTTCCTATGAGTTTGCGGCAGAGTTGTAAATGTCTGAAATATGGATAATCATTGAAAGAATCAAGCCAGGAAGGGGGCGCGGCAATGAAACAGAATAGCAAACGGCGCAAATATCTGCCCACACTTCTGGTTCAGCAGATCCGCCTGCAATGGTATACAGACTGCCGGGGCGGAAACGCGGCCGCACAGCGGAACCAGTATCCCAGAGCGATGCGGCTGCCGAAAGACTTCTTCTCTTACTATTCCTTTGGCCTGCCTACACACTTTGTATCGATCTTACAGAGGCCCGATGGATTTCAGATCGATAAGGACTGTCGCAGGCTGATGGAATGGAAGCCGAATGGCACAATGCGGCTTCACCCTTTTGAACTGATTCAGCAGGAGTCCGGAATCCAGGTGCGTTACCGCTATGATTGGCATATTGGTGCGATGCCGGAGCGATATACCTACGATAAGGCCGGACAAAAACTCCCCCTCAATGAGCTGGCATTGGATTTGGCTCCCGGTGAGTATGGAAGAGCTGTCTGCAATGGGCGGTTCCGGGACTGGGATACAGGAATCTGGTATTATGTACTGGATATTTTGAATGTGATGCCGCTTACAGAACCCACTGACTCATTGACCAGTTTTACGGACAGAGAGCCTAATAAGATATATACCCAGATCGACCGACTGTGGTGACGAAAGACAGGAGGATAACCACATGATTTCCACAAAAGATTTATCTGGCCTTCCCAATGCGGAGCGCCTGAAAAACTTCTGCAAAGGGCTGGCAGCTCTGGACATCATCATGGTGGAGGAGGAATGGAGCTTCATCCGCCACTATACATACAACCCCGCATGGCGCAAAGGCAAAGAGGCATTCTTTGCCACTGATGGCAGTGACCAGAGCATGATCGTCATGTTTGCGCCGGAAGGCTGTGTAATCAACGGTGTGGACTCTGAACTCTATGACTGGGAGGAAAAACTTCCCCGTATCGAAGACCTGACAGATGGGATGCCCCCTGCTTTGCAAAAACTTATGGGCAGCCGTGAAGTCAAAAAGATGAAAAGCACCTTCTGCGTCTGGACAGAAGATGGCACCACCTGGCACTGCAATCCCATGGACGGCGAGGACGCATCCATGGATCTGATCTCCACGATTGATGGCAATCCGTTGAGCTATGCGGAGTACGGGAAGTGGTTTTATCCGGCCGATCTGCCTTTGGAAGCTGTGCGCCAGCTTGCGGACGGGGTGCCGGTGACAAAAGAACTGGTCACTGCGTTGAACCCTAAGCGCAATGAATGGGAAGAAATCAAGGCGGGCCTGGGCAAGATTGGGTATCCAAATGAACTTTGATTCACAGCAGACAGGAGATGAATTGAATGATCAAAGAACGCATCCCCATCTCCGGCGATCTCAAAAGCAAGGTTAAGCAGCTGATGGAGTACGCCGGATGGCAGGAAGGCCGCAGTGTGGATATTTCCATTGCGGAGCAGTATTACGCCGCTCATGGCATCCCGATGATGAAGACCACCCAGCGATTTTACCGTAAGTATTTCGGCCTGTGCTGTGAGTGGTACCTGGCGCAGAAAAAGCTGAACTGGGCGGCTGACTTCCAATTCGCTCTGTTCCCTTACCTGGTCAATGGGATCAAAAATCATTTGGAAGAAGCCTTTTTTCGGGATATGTCCGGCTGTGAGCTGGCGGAGATCGAGCAGGCAGCTGGTCAGAAGTGCCAGCCCATCGGTCACATCGGCTATTACTACCCGGCAGAGGTTTGGATCTCGGAGTACGGGAAACTGTATGCAAAATATGAGTATCAGGACGAGATCGAGTGCTTTCCCGATGTGTTTGCCCTGATCGAACGGGAACTGCGGCAGTGCAAATTTGATTCCGCTGCCATGAAAACGGTTGAGGCACTGGATGGAAAACTATGAAACAGGACTTTACGATTTGGCGCAATCAAATATTGCAGAATCCGTGGGACATTTCACCGCTGAAATTCGGAATGTTACAGGATGAGGTCATAGAAATTTTTGGGAATCCCGATGATGTTTCCACCATGGGAAGCGGCGGGAAACCTTTGATCCTCAAATATCATGACATTGAACTGCATTTCGATAGAAAGGCCCCTCATGGGCTCTACTTAGTGTATAGCGACGACGAAATCGAACTGAGCTTAACAGATCATCACGAAGAACTGCTGCAGCCGATCACCAACACAGAGCCGGTGGACAACGAATTTTTCCTTCGGGATGGAGTCGTCTATTTCTCTGGCCTATATGAAAACGGCTTGTTGAAGGGTGTTTCGCCCAAAGACTTCTGCTGTTGGCATTACTGGGGCAAATCCTCTACGGCCTGCTTTCTCGGCGGGATTCGCCTGCGTGGAGCAGACCCGGCATCGTTTCGGGTGTTAAACTATGCCTACGCAATGGATAAAACAGCCGTCTACACCACCAGCGGGAGAATCCCAGATGCAGATCTGGCAGCCTTCCAGGTGTTGGACAAGGGCCAGAACGATTCAGGCGCGCCCCAGGGATATGCAAAGGACAGCCGGCAGGTCTACTTCCATAATGGGGACGGAAAGGTGAAGATCATCAAGGGCGCGGAAGTTTCCTCTTTCCGCTCGTTGGGCGATACCTATTTTGCCAGGGATGAGAAACGGATCTATGCCTACGGCAAGCAGCTCCCCAATGTAGAGCTGACTTCCTGGGAACTGCTTGGGCACTGGTATTCCCGCGATGTCAAGCGGGTGTATTATCTCAACCGGGAACTCAAGGGAGCGGATTGGGACAGTTTCACAGTCTACACTCCTATGGACGCAGCTCCGCTTGCCGATCATCTGGCCCGTGACAAGGAACATTTTTACCAAAATGATGAGGTAATTGAAGAAACGCTGTGGCGGGAAAGGCTGCACGAGTTAATACAAGAACAGTAAACGGAGGGAAAACGGCTATGGACTATTTGAAGATACTGCATGAAAACCCTGATTTGGCAGAGGAATTTGATTCGCTGTTTGACTTCTTCCTGCTGGATGAGTTGTCCCCGCGGGATGACGCAGAAGGCCGATGCACCTTTTCCCTGCCCGGCATGGCGTTTGCCAGGGATGGCTCCGGCGGAGAATACCACCTGTTGGAAGATGGCTCCATCGGCTATTACAGCAGCGAAGGCGAGGCAGGCCGTCTGGCTGAGAGCATGGATGACCTTTTTTCCCTGCTTGTGAGCTGTATTTGCTGGCACGACTGCTGTGACACAAAGCTGTATGTGGATTCCAAAACATTGGAGGAGTATGGGCAGAGGCAGCGCAACTGTAACTTGGAAGATATGGATGTGGACAGCTTACGGCGGGTGTCTGATGCCCTCGGCATCCCTACTGGTGAGCCGCTGGCTCCGGTTCTGGAGCGGTTCCGCAACGCAACCCAGCGTGAGCCTCTGTATCAGTGTATATTTCACGAGGACGACGGAAGCCTGACCGAATCATACGGTTTGATGTTTGAATGAGAAAGGAACAATCCCTATGAAAGCATTTGACCCCAATTACAAACTGCTGGACGAGATGTATCAGGACGATTACTATCCTGCTTTTCTGGTAGACAAGGTAAAGGACGAGCTTCAGAAGGTCATCGACCTGCTGGAGAGCGGCGAAACCGACACCGAAGCGGTGCAGGAAACGCTGGACGAGGCGGTCTGCGGCATCAATGATCTCCGGGAGGAGTTTGACGAGAACGACAGCGAACTCGAAACGGTGGCACGGGAATGTATTGCGGCAACTGTGGCCTACATTCTAGAGTGGTTTGGCATCCCCATTGACACCGAGGAGGCCATCCGGGAACGGGACTGGTGATCCTCATGGCAGAAAAAGAACTGGCCGTTTGTGATGAGTGCGGCAGCCTGTTTTTCAAAGGCTCATCAAAGATGATGGGGCTGTGCCCGGAATGTGCCCATATTCTCTATGGCTACCCGAATTGTGACCATCATTTCCAGAATGGCCGGTGTGTGAACTGCTGCTGGGACGGCTCAAAGAGTGTGTACATCAAGAAACAGAATCAACAGGAGGAAACTGATATGCCTACAACTGAATGGCTGAACAAATACGAATCCATCAAGGATAAACTGACCTGTAAAGATGACTTGGAGGCCCACTTCACAGAGAAAGTGATTGGGAACATGGGCGTGGATGTACTGGACATCGGCGCAGTCCATTTCCCCACCGGGCAGATCTTCGCCTGTGATCCGCTGGTGGAGCTGGAGGACACTCTGCCGTTCCTTCAAACGATCCCCGCCGGAACTTATCCGGTGAAAATCTGCGTGGTGCCCAGCGAACAATACGGCGACCGCTACGCCTGCGTCAAGGTGGAGGTCAGCCAGGAAAAGCCTGTCCGCTATGAGCTGGGCATGACGGGCAACGAGGAGTTGGACGCGGCGCTGGGAGATGACGACTACTTCGGTTTCGGCGTGGATGCCGGGATGGGGTGTATCGCGGACATCCAGACCCAGGCGGCCTTCAAGACATACTGGGCCAAGCGGCTGGAGGAGGACCCGGACATCGACCCCTACAACGACTTGTTCTGCGACTTACTGGAGGAAAACGCCCAAGCCCACCCCAAATATCAGGGAGACTGCGGCGACTGGCTCAACTGGACAGTACCGGACACGGACTGCAATCTGCCCATCTTCTCCTCCGGCTGGGGTGACGGTTACTATCCCGTCTACTTCGGCTATGACGCCAAGGGAGACGTCTGCGCCGTGTATGTGCGCTTCATCGACATTGAAGCCTGTTATAGAGAGCAGGAATAAGGAGGCACGCTATGGAATGGCCAAAACGGGCGCGGACAGCGGACTGGGAAAACGGTGTCCTGACCTTGGATGGAGAGAAGCAGTTTGAGATCCCGGAGCTGACCGCCGAAATCATAGGGCGGCTGGCCGGTTATACCCTGGCGGGTTTCCACACAAAGGGATTCCCGGTGACGGATGAACTGCTTGCCCCCTTTGCCGGGCATAAAAGCATGGTCAACTTCGGCGTGGAGAAGGGCGCGCTTACCGACGCTTGTTTCCCCGTCTTTTCCGCCATGCCCAAGCTGCGCTATCTACTGCTGGACGGAAATGCCGCCATCCACGGCGGCGGCCTGTCCGCCCTGCAAAGCTGTAAGCTGGACCTTCTCACCCTCAACCACACCGGGCTGGACGACGTTGGACTGCTCCAGGCATCCTCCATCCCCAAGCTCTCCCACATCCAGATCGACCATACCGCTGTGACATACGAGGGCCTGCTGGCCATCGCCGGCAACAACTACATCCATCCGGTGGCCCATAAGCAATTCACCAAAGAGCAGATGGAACACTTCTCCCAGCTCCAACGAGAAAAGGCCAAAAAGCCCATCCAGCTGGATGAGCAGGCGGTGGAGGAATGCCGCAGGGTGTTGTCCGCGTTCTTTGCCGAGATGACGGAATGGGAGCAGTACATGGAGCAGGCTGGGTTTGAAAATCCCGAGGCTGTGCCCCGCCTGCTGACGATCTGGGAGAAGTATGTGAGCGAAAAGCCCCGTCCGGGCTATCTGCCTCTGAATCTCTCATACAGTGCCCAGGGCACTTACAAGGGCGAGCAGTTCCTGGATGCAGAGCAGATTACCAAGAACAAGCTCTATATCTATACCAGAGAGAAAAACACCGGCTTTGACCGCCGCTTTCTTATGAAGCGTGTGGGCGAGGTTTGGATGATCGACGCGGTGCAGGAGCGGCTGGACGGCTGGCAGCGCACAGGATTGTGAGGCATCACATGGCTTGGGAATATGAAACCTTTGGCCCGGACGGTCAATGCAAATTGTTCGGTGTGAACATCTTTGACTACGACTGGCAAACCACCGGAAAGCGGGTAAAAGTCCAAGACCCGATCTATCACCAGGACCACACCTTTGAGGTTTGGCAGGTAGAGATCGACGGGCAGATCCACCGCTTTGCCGCCGGAGAGTTCTCCAACTGCGTATGGGGATTTTATTTAGAGAAAGACGGATGAGAGGAGCGTGAACCCATGAAAGCCACCGCCGGAGAGGTCTATACAGTCTACAACCAATATCTGAAACGCTACACCGCCTGCCAGGTGGCCTATATTGCGCCGCCGGACTCGGTGAGCAAGGAACCCTGGGCGGTGGTCCTCTCTCTGGACTGGGTGGGGGACGCGCCTCTGACCACAGAGGAACTGCCCCATCTCCGTCCGCTCTACAAGGACTTCATGTACTGGTCCCGTGACCTTCACCTGCTGCGGGTGCCGATGGAGGTCCCGCCCCAATATAAGTTGGTGGGCACACTTCCGCCCTTCACCGACCAGCCCTGCCGCTCCTACGGCGGCTGGAATGATGGCTATGATGTGTACCTACAGATCCGGTGGCAGGCCATCCCGGAAAAGCGGCGGCGGGCCTTCAAGGAGGCCATGGAGAGCGACGAGCAAACGGAGATCGGCGGTATCCCACTGAAGACCAGCAGCCATCGGGTGATGGACCAGTACGAGCCATTCGATTCGGCGCTGGAACTGGCGGCGCTGCCCTGCCTCTCCGAACTCATCTGCGAGCAATGGCACCCGGATCTGCTGGAGTTTTTGCGGGAAAACCCCTTCGTTGATGAACTGACTTTGCTGAACCACGGTCAGAGGACGCTTGATCTGCGGGGCACCAGCATCAGAAAGCTGATGCTGGACATGACCGGCCTTCAGGAACTGTGGCTGGGTGAGGGAACGGAGCAGCTCCTGTTCCAGAACAAGGGGCCGGACGCCTGTGCCATCCATGCCCCCGAAGATGGCGGCGGTCTGACCCTCCAATTTATCGGGGAATACCGCCCGCACACGGAACTGCCGAACCTTTGGGGGCTACATGGCATCCAGCTGAAGGACTTTGATCTGACCGGACTGGCTGCTGTCCATCCCCACTTAAAGGAGCTGAGGCTCTGGGGCGCGCCGGGAAACCTTGGGAACTTCTCCGCCGTGGGAGGGTTCCGGGAACTGACGAACCTCTCCACCTTCGACCTGTTCAGCTTCGGTGCGGACGATATCCCCACCCCAGAGCAGATGCCGGAGCTTCGCTGGTTTTGGATGACCAGCCTGCCGGAAACGGCAGCAAAAGCGGCAAAGCAGCTCTGGAAAAGCAAGCCGGGAATGGACCTGCGAATCACAAAGCCCCGGAAACCGGAGTGGCTGGCGCAAAATCTGGACAATCCCTTCCGAGGCTGGGACGGCACGGAGCATATCCCTGCCGCCGCCGCGAAAAAAGCAGCCAATCAATACCGCAAGACCCGCTCCCAGCTGATGAAGCTGGCCGCTGAACCGGGCGAGGGTGCCCAGGCCCCGGCGCTGGATGCGGTGGCAGCCTACACCCGGACCTTCAACAAGATGGGCTTTATCGAAACCGAGGAACGGGATGAAATTTACATGGCCCTGCGGGGTATCCTGGACGCCCTGCCGGGCGATACGCTCCAGAAAGATGCCCTGATTGAGAAGTTTGAGGAACTAAGAGATTTTTGAGGAGAACAAGTAGCATGATAGAGTTCAGCAAGGATCATAGCTCGGCATGGATGGAAATGATGTCGGCCTATCAGGTTTTTCGGGCAAAGCTGTTTGATTGGGCCCACGAACCAGATCAGATAAAACAAAAGGATTTGCTGCTGGAGCTGGACTCTTGGCAAAATCGGGATCTTCACAGAAGGATGCTGGTAGTAGATCTTCTGCACAGCACAGATATGTGGGACGAAAAAGCCCTCCTCTTAGTTCTGAAAGAACTGACAGCGATTGCCCTACTGGAACAGGATGAGATTGCCGCTTATGCTCGAATGGCATTGTCTAAACTCAAAGACCAGTCGGAGCGGCTTACCATTGCCGATGAGGTGCTTCGTCTTGCAGCGGTCGAGGAAGAAAAGGCGGAACCTGATCCCGTTGTATTCCACAACGGCTGCCTGCTGCTGTATGAGTTGCACTGTGAAGTAGCGTTCTCGCAGTATGAAGATCGGTATGCGAATCTGATTGAGCAGGCATACGGTTTAGATGAAAAAGACTTGGCGGGCATGAAAAAAACGCTGTCCGCCGAGCCTTGAATTGAAAGGAATGTGTGGGCGCATGAGCCGAATCGTCGATGAACCCTATTTTACATACAATGCCTACAACGCCCTGACCTCCGGCATCCAGGTGAAATGCCCCAAGTGCCACGGTGCGGGTGTTGTAACGGCGGATGATGGCAACGCCTATTTCCTCTGCCTGAGCTGCGGTCATCAGGAAATCCGTGACCGGACGATCTACCGCTATGATGTCCATAACCAGTGCAAAAACTGCGGCAGGTACTACCGGGTGGATATTGAAGATACTGCAAAACAGCACTTTTCCGTTCTCCATGTGGCCTGTCCCTATTGTGGGACAACCATGTCGGGAGAAGTTCATAAAACAGCGGAGGCTTTCTCCTACATTGCTGATATTCAGAACGGACGAGAGCCTTATTTTGGCCTGGAGCTGTGGTTTTTGACCTCATTCCAGGGTAAGCCGGTCTGGGCCCTCAACCGGGAGCACCTTGCCTATCTGATCGACTATCTCAGCGCCGGCCTGCGGGAAAAGCCGTTTGGAAGTCCGAAAAAGACCCAGGCCGACCATCTCCCCACCTTCATGAAAACCGCAAAGAACCGGGAGCGGATCGTGAAGCTGCTGAAGAAAATGCAGGAGGAATGAGGATGGAACAGAAAGTAATTTACAACGGCCAAATTCTTACTCTGACTCACTTTTGGGCAACGGGAGAGCCCTGCCTGTGGATCACTGACCCGCAGCAGATCGGGATGCCCAAAATGGAGTTTGTAGGTGGATACCCAAATGAATACTGCATTTTCCTGAAAAATCTGACGGAAACAGAGCTGTCACAGATCACATCTCTGGACGGTGCTCCACTGGATGTGAAAGAAGAACTGCGGCAGCATCCAACAGGAAAGGAGAAACCCTATGGCACTACAAGATAAGAAAATCATGCCTCCCCCCTGGCTGGCCCACCGGGAGATCGAGCGATACTCCATTGGCTGGCGCATGGGCTATGGGGAGGATTACATATACCGATTTGGCGATTGGCTGGACACTCTCTCGCCGGAGGAGCGGGCGGAATACCGCGCCCTCTTCCCCGAACCGATGACCTGGAAGGGCTGGTGGGATAACGAGGACAGCAGCGAAGTGCTGGAGCATGGCGGCTTCTTTGTGGAGGTGTGGCAGCCGGAGGGCCAGCCCAAGTACACCCGGCAGTGGCTCCAGCAGGAGTTTGCCGCCGGGAGAACGCGGGAGCTGTGCCTGTTCTGGGGCCACCAGCCTTCCGAAGATGGACAGTTGACAAAAAGCTGCCTCAGCCAGTGGTGGATGGAGGACTTCTGGTCTGTTGCCGACACCTACCTCTGTATGGAGCAGTATATGATGGCAGGCAAAGCCGGGCTATTTGGGGATAGTGAAATCCGGGAGCAGATTTTGAAATGCAGCGATCCTAAACAGATCAAGGCCCTGGGCCGCAAGGTGCGAAGCTTTGACCAGAAGGTGTGGGACAGGTTCAAATACGCCATTGTGCTGCTTGGCAACTGGTACAAATTCAGCCAGAACCGCGAACTGCGGGAGTTTCTCCTTTCCACCGGGGACAGCGTGCTGGTGGAGGCCAGCCCCTACGATGCCATCTGGGGCATCCGGCTCTCGGCCAGCTCCCCGGAGGTCCAGGACCCCATGAAGTGGCGTGGACAGAACCTGCTGGGCTTTGCGCTGATAGAGGTACGGGACGAACTGCGCCGGGTGACGCAGAATGAAATGCTTTGCGATTGGAGTACAGTATGGGAACAATGAAACTCTATGAACTGGTCAACCACTACCACATCGGCACAGACCTGACCTGTGCCGAGGCGATGTTTCTGGCTTGCAATGAATATTACCATCTGAATTTATCCGAGGAAACCCGGAAGATGTTCTCCGTCATGGGCCTTGGGATGCAGACTGAGCAGTCCTGCTGCGGCGCTTTTACCGTGGCGGTGGGGATCATCGGTCTGACGACCGCCAAAGAGGGTCAGACGGATGTGAGCAACATGGAAGGCTACCAGATGATTGCTGAATTGACGGAGTTTATGCTGGGCTTCTATGGAACGCTCCACTGCGTCGAGCTGCAAAAGCTGGAGATCGTGGGATACGAAAATCCCTGCCACGCCATTGTGGAGGCGCTGGCCAAAAAGCTGGAGGAGCTGCTGGCGGGCCGCAGGATCTTCCGCCCGACAAACGGGGGGCAGATCGGTTCCTGATATGCCGGAAAAGGAGAACACCATGAAAGACCTTTGCCAATACGGAAATAGGCAGGATAATGAATGGGAAATCCTGCCCTGGATACCTGATCCGCGCCCGCCATTCAAAATTTGGGTGAAACCAGAGCAGATCGCGCCATTCTTTCTCATTCCCCACCACCCCTATGCGATTTCCCTTCTGCTGAAGATCAGCGACGGATTCCGAACAGAGGCATTCCGGCGGCTGGGACTGACTGGCAGCAGCGGGGACTGGGAGCGGCTGGTCCGGGGCGTGATCCGAGAGTTTGAGGAAAACAACAGCGGCGTGGATCTGTTTCACTTCGACTCCGACGAAGATGTGTTCTGCGTGTACTCCTTGTACATCGACGATTTGATGCTGCTGTCCAAGATGATCCGGGCGGTCTGTGACAATGAAAAAACAATGCGGACTTATCCGGGCATAGGAGAGGTGGAACATGAGAAATAAGGAGCAGGAGCTCGCATGGCAAAAAGTAATAGAAGCCTGCATAGAGGATGTAAAACACCACTTCACTGACATCCAGCAGGCCGTCGAATTTGGCTGGTACATCCAGTCGGACAACTACTTTGTGTCCTATATTTTTGCCACTGACGCACAATTAAAAGCGGCACAGCAGAGCGGTCTGACGGAACAGATCAATTCCTATCACAGAGAGCAACTGATAAAGCGTCATTACCCCATTGAGGGAATCAAGGACTGCACCTTTGCCTCTCAGGAGGAATGTGACCGGGAATTTGGCGGGAATTGGTATTACTATTTCAAATGATAGGATGAGGGCATCAAGATGATTGAATACATCAAGCTCTTTTGGGAGGGCGCACCGGGGGAAGAACCGCCGGTCATCCTCTATGAAGTGGATACAGAAAATGAGCGGCTGGTCCTCCGTTCCATTGACATCTTTGCGGATGGCAGCACCCGCAACATCCCTGACCTTTACGACGGTGCTATCGAGATCACGCCGATCCCCACCGTGGAGGAATTGAACGCCCATGTCTGGGGCGAGGAGTTCCACGCCTGCGTCATAGAGAAAGCGGAATTTGAGGCTATCTGGCAGAATCACACCTACAATGAAGAATTAAAGGGGACGGGAGAAATTGGATGAAACAGACCGATATTTATACCGAGGCTCTAATCTGTCTGCGGTCGATTTTACAGACGGACCACCCGGAATTCAAAAACTGGATCGACTGGCTGGAGCGGGATATTGAGGACTGGACCCAGCGGCGGGAGGTCGCCCACCATCTTCAGGCATACGGCGGCATGGGTTCCTTCAACGACCTGCCCAGTATGCGTGGAAATCATGACTATATTTTCGACTTTCTCAAGTCCGTGTGCTATGCCTTCGGCCATCTTTATGGCAAACGGGAAGGCATTTCTCCAGAAGCGTTGATGAAAGAATGTGTCCATGATGCCGAACAAGCATCTTATCACCCCCGTAAAGAGCTGAACCAAGCCATTGCCCAGCACTTGATGCAGGGCGATTTGCAAGAGAATCTGGATCGGATGTAGGAGGACAAACGATGGTTCAAGCGTGGCGCAAGGTGAATTTTGGCACTGGAACAGTCACCTTTTTGGATGACACACAAAAAGAAGATATGCTGCAAGTGGAATATCCAAACGGATTTTTGTTGGATATGGGCTGGTATCAGGACAGATACATCATTTCCATCATTCATAATTTTGATTGGACGCATCCAGTCAAGCGGTATGAAGCGGCAGATAGGGATCAACTTCCTGCGCTGTTGACAGAGGCGGCTCACAGTGTAGAACGGGCATCTCAAAATGACAAAGTGGAGAAATGGCGCAAAGAATCGTGAGGTAAGCGTATGGCAAAAGACATCAGGGAGTGCCTGCTGGAGCAGGCAATAAAGTTCCATCAATGGCAGGAAGCCACTTATCCCGGCAAAACCAGCGAGGAACTCGGCGGTGAGTGGGAAGTCGATTATCCATACTGGAATGACACTTACAGCGCCTTTTGCCATGTGTTGACCCAAACGGATGCAGAAACGGCAGACAGCGTCCTACTGGATGAGATGGTCTATCTGATCGCCAGGGACAACGAAGCGGAGGGGTTTATACAGGAGAGCACTTCCCATCCCAAATGGTTTGAGTGCCTCTGCCGCAGGGCCGCAGCCTCCAATGAGAATGAGGCCAAGTGGCAGTTTGCCGCCTATCTGCCGGAATGTCCGTGCAGCCAGGAAGTCAAAGACATGATCCTGGACTTCGCAAAGGACCCCAATGAATATGTGAGCCGTCGGGCGCTTTTGGCGATGCCCGCTCTGCGTCCTGACTGTGTGGAACAATTTGCTCCGCTGTTTTGGGAGCGCAACTGTTACTCTCCTGAACTTCAGGAATACCAGCGGATCGCTGTTCTGATTTCGCTGGACGCCATCCATTCCGACCTGCTTCCACAATACTTGGAGCGGGCCAAGCAGGATGGTCGGAGCTATCTGCTGGAACACGCAAAACGAATCGAAGGAGGACTTGCCATGAACGAAAAACTGTCCCGTCCCCAATTCAATCAAATGGAAACCACCGAGAAGCAGGCACTGATGGAACGCCTGGCTGCTCGTTATACTATGACCTTTCTCGGTCTACATACTTTTGACCGCTGGGGCCAGAGCTGCACCACCGGTATCTTCGAGAAAGATGGCCGGGAGTTCGTCTTTGTCCCCGGTGATACCGTTACCCTTGGCTTGGAACAGTTTGCCGTGGGGCTGAATCAGGAGAGCCGGGAGGAGTTGGAGTACCTGTTTCAGGAGTGGGAGATGGAACCGCAGAACCCGGAGGAGATGGTCCGGGAAAGCATGGCTCCCGTTCGGCAGGCGGCCATTGGCCCCATGCTGGTGGGCCGGGAGCTGGAGGAACTCTGCTGGGAGCCGGTCAAGATGGACGATCCCA
Source organism: Flintibacter hominis (assembly GCF_014287965.1). Taxonomy (NCBI): domain Bacteria; kingdom Bacillati; phylum Bacillota; class Clostridia; order Eubacteriales; genus Flintibacter; species Flintibacter hominis. The sequence goes on from NZ_JACOPO010000006.1 coordinate 113,126, forward strand.
GGCTGACTGCCCACCCTGACTGGCTGAAGGAATTCCGTGATTTTGCCTGGAGTGACAGCAGCAGTCTTACCTTGCATCAGTCGGCCCGCATAGAACGGACAGAAGATGGATTTCAGACCTGGATCTATAACCGCACAGACTACGATGCGCTTCTTGCCAGGCTGGAAAAGCAGGGGCTTTCGCTGCCCACGGCGGACGAGTGGGCCTACCTGTGTGGCGGCGGATGTCGGACCCTGTTCCCATGGGGAGATGGGTTAGACTACTCCATGCGTCTGCACTGGTTTGAGGACATGGATGAGGATGAGAACCGGCCCTATGACATGGAGGAACCCAACTTCTTCGGCCTGTCCATCGCCTACGATCCCTATATGCGGGAAGTGGTGCAAGCTGATAGACTTACCACCTGCGGCGGTGACGGCGGATGCAATATCTGTGGTGGGCTGGGCCCATTTCTCGGTTTCCTGCCCTGTTCGCCTCACTGTAAGCCGGAAGTGCAGGAGGACAAGGAACTGAACGGAGATTATGACTTTTATCGGCCCATTATCCGGGTGGAGTTTGATAGATAGACCGGAGTGATACGAATGGAAAAAGAGAATCTTGTTTGCCCCTCCTGTGGTCAGTTGGCGGCACAGATGAAGGAGGACGGCAGCATCTCCCACCGCCAATATGACCAGCTTCTCCAGAAACTCATGGAACTGGAGCGGCAAGGTGACATGGAACTGTTCGCCGGTGACTGCCCACTGGAGGATACCGGCGCGGTGCTGGACGCTGAACAGCACTATACCGCCTGCCACTATATGCAGTGCCGCAGCTGCGGAGCCCTCTACTTTGTGGGAGCCTGCATCCGGGGTGCGCCGGTCTTTCGGCAGGTGGCAGACATCAGAAAGGAAAACCTGGACACCCGGCTGTGGGGCCGATGTGGAGCCTACTATTTACAGAAAAAAGACTGAAGGAGGTATCCACATGGATGTCGTGAAACTTCCCAAGAAAGTCCGCATGGTCTGCTATGAGATCATGGATGGCAGAGAAGGGGCCTTGGACACTCTGGAATCCTTTGCGGATAAATACCCCCATCAGGTAGCAGCGGTCAAGGCCGAGGTCGCCTATTTCAACCTGGACTATGAAAAGGCGCTGGCTTTGGATCTGACCATCCTTCCCTGGCTGGAGGAGTGGTATTACAGCAATGTGAGCGATGAACACATGATTGCCATGACAGTGGCCGCCATCCAGCTCCACCGTGAGCAGGAGCTGATTGAGGCGCTGACAAAGGAACAGGCTCGCATCCGGGCTGAGAACGGCCTTCCCCAGCGGGTTCGGTTCTGTGACATCCTGATGGACTACCTCAAGCGGGGCGTTATGCCCTTTGCAGACAACGACAAGAACTACCCCTACCATGAACCGGAGGAACCACAGACAAAGGAGCAGCTCTGGGCAAAGCTGGCGGAGCAGCATAAAAAGCTCTCGCCGGACGATCCCGATGCCAGGCGGAAGCTCTATAACTACTGCTGTATGTTCGGAACCGCCAGGGATGCCGTAGATTTCTTTGAGGAGATTCAGGGCGTGCCCCTGGCTGACTCCTCCTATCGGGACGCAATCGCCCGCTATCTCTATCTGGGCGAACGGGAGAAGGCGGTCCAGACAGCGGAGCGGTTGGCAACATCGCGGCTGTGGGCGGTTGCCGGGCCGACCCAGGTGCGTCCTATGTCTTTCTTTGAGGACCCGAACCTGCGGGAGTTCTTGCTGGAACCGGAATCCCTCCGGCGCATCCGGGAGGCTGCAATCATTGATGACGGGAACTTAATCCGAAAGTAAATTACTTGGGAATGGAGGATTTAACATGAGTAAGGAACTTGAACTATATAAAGCATTTATCGACGGTCTTGTGGAGCGGAAGGATAGCATAACGGCCCGGTGGGTCAAGGGGGATGGCTTTCCCAAGACGGAGGACAATAAGACGAAAAACGATTTTTTAGCCACACTGACCCCAGAACAGAAAGGTATAATAACCGAGATGCTTCAGGACGAACATATTGCGGGTATCCACAATACCCTTGCATATATCAATGAGATGATGGATCTGGAGGGGCTGGAGCTTCATCAGGACGGTGAATCCTATCCCAACGACTATTTTGAGAGCCTGCACTATGACTTCATCAGCCGTTGCGACGGCGATGAGTGGCCGGAATAATAGGAGGTGTGACAAATGTATATCAAAAAATACTGGGGCAGCTTTATTGGCGGTTCCGATGACAGTCTGAACCTTGTGGCATTTTTAGAGGACCAGAAAAAGGAGGAGATCCCCCTCAGCGAGATTTTTGCGAAGATCGGTCTGGACAAACAGAACTGGGACTTCCGCCAGACCTTGGAGTATCTGGAGTTCACCCACTCCAATGGCGTAGAGATGGACTTTCACTTCGCCATTGATGTAGTCACCGATCTGGCCGCCATTCTTTTGGAGTGCGGCATCAGCGGCAGGGTAAACCTCCACGATCTGGACGAGTACAACACCCCCTCCCGCCGTATCCGCATCACCGCCACACCAGAGGAACACGACGCTATGGACAAAGTTCTAGCGGATTTCGCCCAGAACCCACTGGAATATGACCTCAGTGAGATGATGGACGACGAGGAGATCCAGGAGATGGCTCGGGATGTGGAGGCCCTGCGGAAGGAGCTGTATGAGTCCGCCGGCCGCAACCGCAGCTACCATGTGAAAGCGGAGGATGTGAAACATCTGCTTCCCGACTGGGAGGGCGCCGATGGCTGCATCGCCACCAACCGTATCACGGTGGAGGGCTGCAAGGTTGGCTACTGCTACCGTGAGGAGCCGGACGGCGACTGGGACAGCGGCTGGCGCTTCACCGCTGGTGACGAGAGCGAGGCGTACATGGACGACCCCAACAATGCCGGGATCTACAAGCTGAATACGATCTGCAACGACGATCCCGACATCATCCCTCTGCTGAACACCCCCGCTCCCTGCGCCTTTGAGCGGGATGAGCATGGTGTGTTCCAGCAGATCAAAGACTGGAAACCGGAACAGGACGAGGAGGAGCCTGATATGGACATTTTGAAGCAGTGCCAGAAGTGGAATGAAAACGACGAATATCAGAAGATCATTGACGCGCTGGAGGCCATCCCCGCCCAGGAGCGCACCCCTGAGGAGGACAGCGAGCTGGCCCGGGCTTATAACAATTTGGCAGACCCATATAAGCCAGGTGGCAAGGATATGCTCAAGAAGGCCATCGCCCTGCTAAAGCCCCACGCGGAATATTTCGAGGGCGACCACTGCTGGAACTTCCGCATGGGTTACTCTTACTTTTATCTGGATCAGGAGGGCCGGGCTCTGCGATATTTTGAAAAGGCATTGGAAGCCCGCCCCGGTGATGAGGACACCAAAGAGTTTATTGACTGGTGCAAGAAGGGCATTTCCCTACCTCAGTTCTCGGAGTGCTTCCGGGAGCGGACAGAGGACTGGTGGGAAACCTTTGCCGAGATGGAAGCAGAATTGCGCCAGATGATGGACGAGGACAAGGATCACACCCGCGGCGCAGAACTCGTGGCCGAAATGGAGGAAACCCTGAATCTGGTCTTTGATGAGATCTCCTTTGAGATGGGCTTCAATGGCGAAAAATATGAGCTGATCCTCACCCCGGAGGGGGACAAGGTCAAGCTGTTTGAGCTGGTCTACTTCCAGAAGCACGCCCCCAAGGAGGTGCTGGAACACTGGAACATCCTGGTAGGCCGTCAGCCCCTCCAGAACATCGGCCTTCGCACCGAGGATGGCTGGGAGATTTCCGGAGAGGATGTGCAGCTCTGGCTAGAGGAGCAGGGGGAGAACAGCTTCGCCATCTCCGTCTACTGTGAAAAGCTACTGCCCATGCTCCGGGAGGAGGAAGGCCGGGCCTGGTGGATGCTCACCACCCTCACCGACCAAGTGCTGGGTGAGATCCCCCACATGAGATACATAGACAGCTTTGATATGCTGGAGGAACCCAAGGCAGAGCCGTCCTTCCTCCTGTCCCAGCTGCCCGACAAACTGCGGGAGCAGGGCCTGGAGCTCTCCACTGATCCGGAAGCCTATCTGGAGAGCTATCTTGGCTACGAAATGAAACCCAAGCAGGACCCGGACGCTGACTGGCGGCTGGATGTAATGGCCGGTTCCACCTGCTGTGTGCCCCTGATCAACAGCTATCTGAATGCCGACAATGATTTTATGGATGATCTCCATGCCGACGGCGCGGTGGCGGGCTTCTTCTGCTATCCTCTGGATACCCTGCGGGAGGAGGAAGGAACGGAGAAGATCTTCGACTTCCGGGACAAGCTGGAGGAAGTGCTCACCGCCGGGGACGGCCCGGAGGTGCTCACCCTCACTGGCGGAGCCACCGGCCTCTACTGCGGCTATGTGGACTTCATTGCCTGGGACATCCGAGAGGCACTGAACATGGCGAAAGCGTTCTTTGAGGACAGCGACATCCCCTGGGCCAGCTTCCACACCTTCCGCCGTGAGGCAGGTACAGTGAGCCTGAAAACACCGCCCCAGAAGGAACCGGACGATGAGGAGCAGGCCCCCGAGCTGGACGAAACGCTGACAGGCATGGACTATATCCCTTACACTCCGCAGAACGAAGAAGCATTCTTCCAGCAACTGGAGCAGTGGAACGACGAGGACGAGTACACCCGCTGCATCCAGGCATTGAACGCCATCCCGGAGGACTGGCGGAACTACCGCACCGCCTACGCCCTGGCACGGGCGCTGGAGAACTATGCCATCATCGGGGACCACGACGAGGGCACCCCCAACTACAAGGGGGACAAGGCCCTGCTGCGGGCCATTGAGGCACTGGAGTCCGTCCGGGAGGAGGGCCGGGACAAGGCGGAGTGGAATATGCGGATGGCCTACGGCTATCAGTATCTCCACGGGCAGGAGGAAAAGGCCATCCCCTACGCCCGGCGGTGGGCGGAGCTGGACCCGGAGGACGAAAATGCCCCGGCGGTGATTCGGGAGTGCAGGGCGGAGATCCGGAAACGCCAGCGCAGCCGGAACAAGAAGGCCAAATTCGTACCTGGCAACACCCCGTTCGAGGGCTTCGACCTCACCAACTTCTGGGATGATAATTGGTATGCGCTGAAGGAGTATGTCAGTGAGCCCCCCTCTGACGAGCTGATCGCCAGCGTGGAGGAGGAGCTGGGCTACAAGCTTCCCGCCGCCTATATCTGGTTGATGAAGCGGCACAACGGCGGGATCCCGGTGAACACCTGCTATCCCTGCGATGAGCCCACCTGCTGGGCGGAGGACCATGTGGCCATCACCGGCATTTTTGGAATTGGGCGGGAAAAGAGCTGCTCCCTCTGCGGGGAATTGGGCAGCCAGTTTATGATCGACGAGTGGGAGTATCCCGCCATCGGCGTGGCCATCTGCGACTGTCCCAGCGCCGGGCACGATATGATATTCCTGGACTACCGGGCCTGCGGCCCCCAGGGAGAGCCTGCGGTGGTCCATGTGGATCAGGAAAACGACTACAAGATTACCCATCTGGCAGACAGCTTTGAGGAATTTATCCGGGGCCTGGAACATGAATCCCTGTATGATCCGGATAAAGAAGATACAGACGATCTCGACGAGGAAGATGACGCTGACGGGGAGGAAAACAGCCACACAGGCGTCTTCACCGGCTTTGTCCTCCTGTCCAAGGCAGAATGGGATAAAGAGCAGTTCATCCGGGACATGAAGGAAAAGTGGGACATCACCGTGGATGAATACGACACCAGCGAGGAAAAGGACGATGACGCCCTGGTGTTTGAAGTAGGCGATATGCTGGCCGCCGTCAGCCTGGCCTCCTCTCCTATCCCCGGTGGTGAGGCTGAGGTAAATGCGGAAAACAACTATATGTGGGAGGATGCAGTCCAAGTGGCCAAGGAACACCGTGGCCACATCATGGTAGCGGTTCTGGGCAAGGAGGAGAAAGTTCTGGAGAAGGGCAAGCTGTTCACCAAGATGGTGTCCGCCTGCTGCCGCCAGAAATATGCCACCGGCATCTACACCAGCGGCGTGGTATTTGAGCCCCGGTTCTATGAGGGTTTTGCCGATATGCTCAAAGAGGACGAACTGCCCATCTTCAACTGGGTCTGGTTCGGTCTGTACCAGAGCGAGGGCGGCTTGAACGGCTACACCTACGGCATGGATGTGTTCGGCAAGGAGGAGATGGAGGTGCTGAACGCCGACGCCGAGCCGGAGGATCTGCGGGACTTTTTGGCCAGCCTTGCCTCCTATGTGCTGGCGTGTGATGTGACGCTACAAGACGGCGAGACCATCGGTTTTGCGGCAGATGATAAGCACACCATCACCCGCAGCCCCGGAGTCTCTCTGCCGGAGGAGCAGATGACCCTGAAAATCAGCTGGGAGCCGCTGGATGACGGCCCGGATGATGACGGTGGGGACGGTCCGGAGGGTGAAGGACCTCAGGATGAGGAGCCCGGCCAGCCCGAGACAGGTTCCCTCCTTTCAGCGGAGGATATCGAAGTTTTGGAGTCCTTTGATGACGGTGCATCGGGCTATTTCGGGAAAATGATTCAGTGGCTGGATAACTTTATTGAACAAGGCATTCAGGAAGGAAGATTTACAGAAAAACAGGCCCGTCAGGATCTTCAAATCGCCCTGTGGTACTCCTTCGCTTACAACAATCTGGACTCCTACCGCTGCTACTGCAAGGCAGCGGAGTGGATGAAGGACTCGGAACAGAACGCCAAAGGCTGCGCTGCTTGGTACTACCGCTACTCTGTGGCCCTCATGTACTGCGGGAAACTGAATGAGGCCATGGAATATGCCGAAAAAGGCGCTCGGGAGGAACCAGACTACCCCTGGGTGTGGCTTCAGGTGGGCAAGCTGCGGGCCCACTTTGGAGATAAAGCCGGGGCTTTGGAGGCGGTGGAGCGGGGCCTTGCCATAGAGCCCGGAGACCACGAATTTACCGTCTTACGGGAAGAGATCGAAACCGGTGCCACCCTGGAACAGATGGAGTATCACTGGATCAACCCGGATCTGGATTGGAAACTCCAGATGGGGTTGGATGAGGACGCTGATGACAAGCAGCGCTCCATTTCCTGCATCACGGTCAGTCAGAAGGGGCTGGAGGACTTCTGGAAGATATTCGGCCCTAAGCCGGAGGAATACGAACCAAATAATCCCTTCACCCATTTCCCTTACAGGAATATGGATCTGGTATTCCAGATGAACGAGGGCGGCATGTCCAAACTGAGCCCAGAATGGCTGTGGAAACTAAAAGGTTGGCTGGATAGCGGGGACTGGCTGGAGCGAAAACACCCGGACGGCAGGGTTGCCCGCCTGGACACAGTATTGGTTGGGCTGGACTGCCGCATCGGTCTTCTTTACAAGTTGACGGATCAGGAGGAATACTTCCAAATTTTTATCAATCCAGATGGCACGGAGCAGACAGACACCCTCTGGTCCTCGGAAGGAGGCAGCCAGCCCGAGGTCTACACCGAGGAGGAGATGGAGGCCGTCGAGGGGCACATCCAGCAGTATTTCGGCAAGTTCGAGAATGTGTTCCACGAGCTGGTTTCCCCCGACATCCATGTGGACATCTGCGTGGTGCCGCCCACAGAGGAGCGGGATTACTACACCCTGGTGACGATGGGCATGGGCGCCCACCGGATGAATGTGCCGGAGGAGCTGGCGGAGTACAAGCTGGAGCGGGCGGAGCTAGCCATCGCACTGCCTGCGGACTGGAAACTGGATCAGGAGTCCATGAAAGACGAAAAGTGGTACTGGCCCATCCGTCTGTTAAAATCCCTGGCCCGTCTGCCCATCAACTGTGACAGTTGGTTGGGGCATGGTCATACGGTGGAGAACCGGGAACCATTTGCAGACAACACCAAGCTGTGTACTGCTACCCTGATCGGTCCCCAGGGTACGGAGGATGGCTGCGAGGTCTGCACCCTCCCAGGCGGCGAGGAAATCAACTTCTATCAGGTCATCCCGCTTTATGCGGATGAATTGGACTATAAACTGGAACATGATGCAGACGCTCTGCTGAACAAGATGAGGGGGATCAGTTTTGTGGTAAACCCCACCCGCCAGGATGCTGTCACTCGTGGTACCCTTTCCAATAATGATTTTGACGGTGAGATGGACGACGCTTCCTATCACCTTGAGAGCATTGAGGAGAAGGAACTGCCCATTGACCCCATCAATGCTTATAACCACATGGCTATCTACTTGCGCTGGTGCATGGAGCACGACCTGATGGGCGAGGACTTTCTGAAAGAATACGGCGAAGTGGCCAAACAGGTCAAAGCCGACCCTGCTAGCGTGGATCTGCGGGCGTTTATCCGGGATGAGCTGGACGGCTGTCTGTTCTCTGTGCTATTCAATCAGCAAGGCCGCGCCTTTGCGGGCTATTACTACGGAGAGGACGACAGCCCCTACTATCCCGCCGATGTTGACGACAATGCCCACCGCTTCTTCGGCCCGGAGCGGTATCACTCCGATGAGTTCCGGGATGAAGCCTACCTGTTCATCCCCTTTGATGAGGACTACTACCAGGCCATGGCAAAGGCGATTGAGGAACGCTTCACCAACTGGCAAGGACAGGACTTCGACGAGGACACACTGGAACCCTCCGAACTGGCTGAGGCGTTGATGGAGTATCTGGACTGTGAATGCACCTATTTCCCCTCCATGAAGGACGATGACCCCATTATGGCCGCTTACGGTTATGCCAAACGGGAAAGTGTCAAAGAAGGCTTTGTGCCGGTGCTCATCAAGGCGGATGACGAAACGCTGTTGGAGTGTCTGGTAATGAACGCCGACCCGGAGCATGATGCGGATTGCTATGAATTTGACCTCAAAACCGTGGAGGAGTACCGTAAAAAGATGCTCTCCGCCCCCATCAAGGACAGCAAGGCAGTTCTGGAGGAACTGGTCGGCCAGCGTAAAGCGGAGGCCGAGGATGACGATATGGACTGGGATGAGGAAGTCCTGGGCGAGATGGAGGGCGGCTATGACAATGACCGCTTCTCCTGCTATTGGGATTCGGACAGCCACATGACCTATCCTCTCATTCTGGCCAAGATCCCGGTGAAGAACCCCTGGGAAATCTTCGCCTACCTGCCCTTTGGAAACTGGAATGAGTGTCCTGACACCCCGGACCTGATGGCAGTGGCGAAATACTGGTTCGAGCAGCATGGTGCCATCCCAGCCGCCATGAGCCACGATGAACTGGAGTTCCTGCTCCCGGCCCCTGTTTCCCAGGAACAGGCTATGGAAGTTGCCGCAGAGCAGTACGGCTTCTGCCCGGACATCGTGGACCAGGAGCAGGATGACCCCACTGTGGGCAATCTGGCGGATGTCCTGCGGCAGTCCACCGTCTGGTACTTCTGGTGGGATTGATGGGCTGTATCGGAATGACAGAATAGCAACGATAGGAGGAACGTTATGAAAAACTTGCAGATGCTGATAACGTGCTGTTTCCTGGTACTGCTGACTGCCTGCGGGCGGGAGGGCGGCGGCACGGCCCAAACCCCTGTTGCTTCAGAGGAGATCACAGAGAGTATCACGCAAATGCCGGATGAACAGGAGAGTGAAGCCATGCCGGAAAATATGGAATTGGGGATCACAGTGAACGACGTCTATTATCCGATTCCGGTTTCTTTGAAGCAGTTAACCGAGGATGGGTGGAAAATCAGCGGGCAGACACCCTATTTCCTGGAGCCGTTTGTGGGTGAAGAGTATTACGAAACGCGGGCAGATTGGTCCCTGACAGAGGATGGGCAGGGGATTTTGCCGGGTGGGTCCATCATCCGGCTCCTGGAAAAAGACGGGGTGTTGTTAGAGGTGACCATTACAAACCAGGTGTCCACAGGGTCGGATACGCCACCTCAAAAAATCGAAGATGGTGTGGTAGATTCTATGGTGGTTTTTTATGATGAGAAACACACCAGCATCAAATTGGATAATCAGGAACTGAACCATGTAACCCAGGATTATTTGATTGAGAGGTATCCTTCCAGTGATGGTTGGACTCATCTTCCCAACACATACAGCGATCATCCAGAGTTTGGGATTTCCACAGAATATACCATCGAAAATGATTTGAACCAGTACAACAACAGTATCACGATCTATTTCGATTTGGAGAACAGACCGTTCAAAGTAAGTGTATGGAACGAGACCCCTCTGGACCAGGTGGAGCTGCCCCCACAAACATGACGGGCGGACTCATGTTTCCAGAGAGTGGTCTACGGTTTGGTGCTTCTGGTGGGATTGATGGGAGGTACGCCCGATGACAGAATATCAGAAAACCTACATCGAACTAAAAAAGCAGTTTTCCGCAACCGACGGCGGTCCGGACAGTGTCCGCGCTCTCTATGCCTTTAAGGAGGAACTGGAGCAGACCGAGGACCGGCAGGCCAAGGAAGTGCTGGTAGATGTGTATGATCTGCTGGACTTCAAGAAGGATGCCTATGAACTGCTCTGCCAAATCGGCAAGCGCTCCGATAAAAAGACCCTCAAGCGGCTGGGCGTCTTGAAGGACTATGTGGAGAGCTGGGGCAACCACTATGCCATCCCCAAGCCCAAAACACCGGAGGAAAAGCAGAAGGAGAAGGAGCGGCGGGCCCAGCTGGGCCTGCCCACCTTCCGGTATCATCCGGACCCTCTGGAAACCGGCGCTTTTGAGGAGTCCGCAGATGGCGTTGTCTGCGACTGCTGCGGCAAGACGACCCGCATTTTCTATACCAATCCGTTCTTTTCTGTGGAGGAAGTTGCGTATCTGTGTCCGGCGTGTATCGCCAGTGGCGAGGCGGCCCGGAAATATGACGGCAGCTTTCAGGACGATTACTCTGTGGATGATGGTGTAGACGATCCGGAGAAGCTGGACGAGCTGATCCACCGCACCCCCGGCTACTCCGGCTGGCAGCAGGAATATTGGCGCGCCCACTGCGGTGACTACTGCGCCTATCTGGGCCATGTGGGAGCCAGAGAGCTGCGGGCACTGGGTGTGCTGGAGGGGGTGCTGGACGACACCATGTGGGACGAGGAACAGAAGGAACTGATTCAGGAATCCGTAAACGGCGGGCATCTGCAATGCTATCTGTTCCAGTGCCTCCACTGCGGAAAGCACCTGGTCTGGATGGATTTTGATTGAGAAGTTTTCAAAAGGTGGGATACAAGCGATGACAACCAAAACACTGACTATTCAATGGAATGAGGAACAACTGCCCATCCTTCCGTTAGAGCCGGAAGCCCACCTCTCCTTTGCCACCCATGATGACGGAAATGAGTTGGAGCTAACAGGAAACCGGGCTGGGCTGCTCCTATTGGCGAAAGCCGCTCTTGGTATGGCGGAAACCATTCGTGAGGATGGATTCCACATCCATCTGGATGACCTGTATAGCATCAACGCCGAGGGAAAAAGCATCCTGATCCGAAAGGAGGAACGGTCAAAGCCATGATGGAAAAAACCTTCCTCAACCCCGCTACAAATAAGCAGTGGCGGATTGAAATTGACGGCCATACCATCCGAACCTGCCCCAATGGCGGGAAGGTCAAGGAGATCCTGTGTGACTCCGCCTTCCAGGTCAAGAGCAAGGCGGCCAGCGCCATGATGGGCCAGATGCGGAAAGGATTCGTCTATCAGAATCCGGACGCCGCTGTTGGGCAGGCGCGGTGCCATCGGTTTGTCGGAAAGGACAGCAACGGCTTCATGCCTCTGGCCGCCGCCCTCACACGGGATGACTTCTTCCTGACGCGGGTGGTAGGCGATTTTGAGGACGAGCTCCTCTATCACTTCGATGGCAATGGGAAGATCCTCGAAACGATCTCTCTGGGCGCCAAGCGGATGACCTATGAGCAGGTCCTCTGCCCCAATGATACTCTGCTGCTGAACAACAGCTATCTTTTGGAGCAGTTCTCCCTCCGCACCCATGCGGTCACCCCCTTTGCCAGCAAGAAAAACAGCATGAAGGCCATGCTGGACCAGAGCGGCGACCTGGCCCTGTGGTACACAGGCGAGGAAATCGTGGTCTTTGACTTTGGCAGCAACACAGAGGTGTGGCGGGAAACGGTAAAATGCAAGAAGTCGAAGAATCCGAATTTTGCCTATTACTGCTTCGGAATGCTCTCGCCCCGTCAAAGCAAAGCGGCCTACCGTGTCACCGAGGGTGAGTATGTGCTGGTCGATTTGAAGTCCGGCCAAAAAGTAGTGATCCCCAATGAGGGCTGGCATCCCTTCTTCTCCCCGGATGACCAGTGCTTCTCGGTGGGCGGCAGGTTCTATCTGACCCAGACCGGAGAGGAGATGACCAATCCTTTCCCGTTTTCTGTCCGGCAAGGGCTGAGTTTTTCAGATACCTGCACGGTGCGGACAAGTGGCAGCCTGATGGCCGTTCAGCAGGAGCGTGGCAGTTCCCCCATAGAGGTGTGGGATACCGGCAGCGGCCAGCTGCTGGCCACCATTGACGACCCCTTTGTGGTGCGGCAGGTGAGTTTTTCCTTTACCAAGAGCGGACTTGTCCTGCACACCGATTATGGGGCCATGAGCATCTATTCCTGCCCCCTCTGAAACGGAGGGATGAACTATATTTATTTTTACGATGAGAAAATGGAGGGGGCACAATGAACTTTAACGAAGCAATGCAAATGCTTGGAACCAAGTTGCAAGGAAAGTACGGGCATTTAGGCTTCAAGTATAAAAAATCCGACAAAACACTTACAAAGCACAGTAAAAATTTCACATATATGATTGCGTTTTCCTCATTCGGCGGGAACACAAAGGATAGCATAAGCATAGAGGTTTGCTATATAATCAACACCCGTCCATACGACCCTTATGGTTACGCCAAACCAGACGCCAACACACAACCACTGTTTTACAGTTTAAGAGACAATGAAATATATCTTGATATAGGAAATGAAGAAAAAATTAACAATGCCTTTGAGATTGTTTGTCAGTGGATGGATAAATTACTGATTCCAAAAATGAATGAGCTTTGTGCTACCGAGTAATGTGGAAGTTAAGGTTGGGAAAGAGCGTGGACACCTATGGACAAAGAATCATTGACAGTAAAACTCCTGGACTTGGCTGAGGGACGGGAAACACCTGAAACCTGGCAGAACTGGTGGGACGAACATGAGACGGAGTTGGAAGCCCTGCTGAGTCGGGGTGAATTTCTGAAACTGAAGCCCTGCCGGCATGGTTTTCAGTGGGTCCCGGTGTTTGGCAGCCAAAAGGGAGCCATCGCCATTCTGGAAAAGAGCGGCACAGCATTTGAGGCCAGCGATCTCTACCAGGATCGGTATCTGGCGGAGCTGGACGCTTTCTGCAAGGAGCAGGAGCGAGTGCAGCGGGAAAAGCAAAAGGAATTCAAGACCAGCAACCCGGAGCTGTTTCGACGCTACCCCAAGTTCTCCAAGGCGTTGGCAAAGGCGCTTGACCCCTCTGATGAGATCCAGCCCGCCGCCACGGAGGAGCAGATTGCAAGTCAAGAAAGCGTGCTGAACTTCACGCTCCCGGCCCAGGTTCGGGAGTTCTTCCTGCTGACCGCAGGCATCAATGTATCCACAGGCGTGACCATTGATTTGTCCGACTTGTTCGATCTGACCATCCACGGAGAGCGGTATTGTGTGCTGGGCGAGTTCTGGAAAGAAGCGGACGGCGACCAGCTCCTGCTCCGCCCCGGAGAGGAAACCATCTGGTACTACGCCCATGAGCAGGACAAGGTAAAGCGCCTCTGCAATGATATGACAGAACTGCTGGAGAAGAAACTGGCGAGGTATCTCAATGAGCAATAAAAACAGCGCGGTGATTGAGGGCCGAACTGTAAATCAGCGAAGGAAGAATGGAAATGACATTAGAAGAAATGTTCTGTGATCTTTATGATAAATATAGTAAGGATTTTAACTGGTATATGATCCCCTTCACACAGGCGGACGGGGCATTTGTTGCTGAACTAAACAAAGAAATAGGACAAGACCACTTCTTATACGGCAAAAAAATCTGGGCGGTTGCGAAGTGCGAATCCAATGATGATGTGTTATATGTTCTCAGAAACGGAATAGGAAGAGACATTTACTATCTGTTTCATTTGACTTATTCGGCACAAAATGCGGACGGATTTCCCCGGTATGAGGAGTTTGCAGATATATTTGCAGTAAAAGAATTTATAGAACGATCATATATCGAGGATTATATGTAATCTTCAAATTTCAATTTATTGGGAATCTACCTTACCCGCAGCGGCAGCAGAAAGGAGGCGGTCACTATGTCAACTTGGAGCGGAATGCGGAACAAACTGGAAAGTGACTATCTGTGTCCGGCGCTCCGGGGCCACATCCAGTATTTTGCCACCAGTTACAGCAAAAGTGCTGACCATGAGGGCCGGGCAGCCATTCGTGTGGACGGCGTGGAAGTGCTGCGGAGCAACTACTACACCTATTTTGAGAATGTGTGGACGAAATTTCATCACCTGCGGTCCACAACGCTGAAGGATCACGACTCCGCAAAAGAGGCCATCAACCAGGCTCATGCCTTTGCGCTGGAGCAGGGTACCTTTGACCAAAAGGTGTTCTATGAGGCGTTTGGTATCTTTGACAACCAGAGCATTGAGAAAAGCCTTGTCAGCGAGAATCCTCTTGTCCGCATCTTTGCCCTTCTGGACCGCAGGCTGGGAAAGCGCCGCCTGCTGGCTTTGGAGGAATCCATGGAGCAGGAACTGGACTGGGTACGGGCCTTCTATGTGATCCGGATGCAGGCAGAAGGGCTGATGGAAAAAGAATAACATTTAGGAGGAACTGCCATGTCACAGATTGCATCCTTTTATCTTCTCAAAGGCGGCCAGCGGCAGGAATTACCCAACGGTAACTGCTCCGGCTCGGTCTATATGGCCATCTGGGACTGGTGTGAGCGCGAGCTTGATCTGGATGTCCGTTTTCCTGCTCCCCAGACGGAGGACACCCTGGACTGCGCTCTGCTGGAGGGAGAGCTGGCGTCTAAACTGCTGGCAGTTCTGCGGGAGCAGGACCTCCCGGAGCTGACCGCTGAAATTGCCCCAGACTGGGATCTGCCCACCGAGGCGGTGCAAAGCGGACTTGAAACGCTGCGCTCCCATCTGGAACTGGTGCGGGGCAATACAGCCCTGCTGTATGAAATGTTATAAGACGGAGGGATACCATGCTGGCAAAGCGGTTTGAACACATTTTACATGATCTGGGCATGGCTGGGCTGGAACACCCTTTGTTCTACCATGCGCCGGTGGGCATTCGGCTTGAGATTGGCGGAGATGAACCAGTCTATCTGGAATGCACCTATTTGGACGAGAACACCGAGAAACTAACTCCAAATCCCGCCTATGTTCAAGGCGCACTGGAGCGGGCGATTATGATCTACCGTAACCTTCCAGCGCCGCCAGGTATTCTGCGAATTGACGGGTATCCCGAGGAAAAACCTGTCGAGTCCCTGCTGACGGCCATCCAGCAGAGGGCCGCACTTCCTGCCCCGCATGAGCAGATCACAGCGACCATGATGGACGAGGACGGGGATACATATGCTCAAGTACAGTTTTACTGGGATCTCAGCAAAATCAGCTTTCAACCGGAGCGGCTTCTCCAGGAGATCATTCTGGGGGACATCGGCGGCTGGAACGGCTTTGTGTCCAGCGTCTATCTGACCGGGCCGGGGCCATTCCTCTACCACCTGTACGATGACCGTGGGTTGGATATACTGGGCGGCTCACGGGAACTGCTACTGCCGCTCTATCATCAATTCCATGACTGGATCTTGGAATACAATCTGGAGAAGATTGACCGACTGTTCGCTCCGGCAAAAGAATGACCGTACAGACAAAAAAGGAGGCATCACGATGGGACTTGATATCTACGCCGGAACATTGACCCGGTACTATTCTCACAACTGGAAAACCGTTGTCCAGCAGTGGGCGGAGGAAAACGGATACGCCTTTAACCGGATCACGCCGGATGGAGAACCCGCTGACAACGAGGAGAATCTGTCCCCGGCCGAGGTCCAGGCGGCGGTGGAGAACTGGCGGGATCAGATCTTGAGCGCCATTTCTCAGCCGGACCAGCCCCCCTACACCCCCTGGCCGGAGGATAATGAGAAGCCCTATTACACGGACAAGCCGGATTGGGATGCCTTCGGCGCTATGCTGCTGGTGGCCGCCTGTCGTACATACGAGGAACCGGTGCCACCTACTGTGGAGAAAGACTGGGACTTCATGGAGAACCCTATTATCGCCCGTCTTTCGGCAGATAAAGAACGGGTTTGGTCATTGTTTCGCGGTGCTACATGGTGGATTCCTTTGTCGGCCAGCTTCCTGTTCCAAGGACCGCTTCCTACCAACGATACAGCCACAATTGGTACGGTAGGAGGGCTTCGAAAAGAGCTGGAGAAGCTGAACCAGCTGGCGTGGCAGGCCGATGAGGATACCATCCTTGATTGGGCGGATACGGAGGGATACCCGGTAGACGGAACCATAGACGCAGATGGGCAGTACAGCAAGGCGGACATCCCGGAACACACCCAGTATGACACCCAATCCCTGGCCAAGTTCGCCTTCTCCATGTTCTGGCGGGCCATGCGATTTGCCGAGGAACAGCAGGTTCCCATTTTACTGGATTTTTAGGGAGGTTTTTATGGGATACGACGTGAGTTTTCACCCGATTTCGCCGGAAGAAATGCGGGAATGGTATTTTACT
This sequence comes from Flintibacter hominis, assembly GCF_014287965.1. NCBI lineage: Bacteria > Bacillati > Bacillota > Clostridia > Eubacteriales > Flintibacter > Flintibacter hominis. The sequence goes on from NZ_JACOPO010000006.1 coordinate 129,858, forward strand.
CCCCTTACTTGGATACAGCAGGGACAGGAGGAAAAGGTACTGGCCCTTGCCGCACGGCATGGAATGGAGGATTTCTATGCGGAAAAGTATCTGGATACCCTGCGGGTCGGGGCGGGGACAGAGCCGGATGAATTGTTTGATAAGAGCCACGGCTTTTATATTGCGGTAATCCAGGGCTTTTTCCGGGATTACTATTACACCAGAGGCAGTGCCTTTTCTTTCTTGGTGGAGCAAAAGCCGGAATATGCCCGGTACTTCACCCCATGGACACAGGTGGTACCAACCTTCTTTCCCAATCCAGCAAAAAATCGGATCATCGAAAACTACTGCTCCGGTGTATACCTGTCTCCGGATCAAGCCGCACAGCTTCTCCGGGATATGAAGCAGGGGCCGAAGGTTCTGGAAGATATGGAGAGGCTTTGGAGCGATGGGCAGCTTGCGGTGCTGAAAAAGGCCCTCACCGCCGCCGTGGAGCTGGGTGCTGGCCTGCTGGAAGCCACTGAGGTAGTGGAGCCCAATCCCATCCGCCCCAATGAGAGTACAAGCTATTCCAACCTGTACCACTGCGACCGGGATGGGGTATATCTCTACATAGACATGGCTCTGAAACAGATTAGCCAAACAATGGAGAGGAGTAAAGACCATAGTTGAAAACAGAAAATTGATAAGAAGGAGAAGCGATGGATGAATGGAATCATCCTTTTGGTGGGCGTTTTATTGTTCGCGATACTGATAATGTTGCTTCTTACAAAGCAATGGGGTGGTCTGATCCTCTTTTTCCTTGCCCTGTATTTGATTTTCAAATAGTGGATGAACTTTGCCTGGAGGTGGGTACTATGGAACAAAGACGCCCTGCGGACATCTTTGCGGAGGCCCTGGACTACCTGTGGAATGGGCTGGGCTTGGAGGAAAAGGGCTGGAAGCGGCTGAAAAAGGGCGACTTCAAAAAGAGAACAAAAAACGGCCTGACCTATCAGATCTGGTTTGATAGGAGCCGATACAACTACCTGGACTATGAGATCGGTCATGGAAATGTGGAGGTAGGCTTCACCTGCATCATTAAGCTGGGGGATGACCGCCTCTATTCTTTTAAAATAGAATCCACAACAGGCGGTTCGTTCTTCCGGATGCTGACAGAGGATCTGCGGCTGGACACCGGGCTGCTGGACACCTTCCTGCCCCTGATCAAAGCCCACTACCTCGATTTTATCGACCGCTTTGAGGCGGACCCGGCAGAGGCGCTCCAGCCGGTCTGCGCCCCCTTTACCCAGCCGGAGGATTACATCTGGCGCATTCATGTGGATGAGCAGATGGTGGAACGGTACGGAACGGCGGAGCAGCTGGCGGAGTACCGCCGTCAGGCGGAACTGCGCGGAACGCCGGAGCACAAGGCAAAGAACTGGATGGGCTCGATGTTGTTCCACCTCTCCCACTCCGATGATGTGGATCACGCCTGGGCCTCAAGCCGCACCAGAGCGGAGCTGGACCAGGTGGTGGACCCCTTTGTGCAGGCCAAGCGGCAGACAGGACAGTGGTCGCAGGAGGATGAGGCGGGCTATCAGCTCTACCGGCAGGAGACAGACCCGGAGAAACGCACCTTTCGGGTCTGGTATCTCATCGCCAACCCCCGGGGCCTGCCGAAAGAGTTTGTCCAGAAAGAACTGGAGTTCCGGTGGAAGCTGTTCCCTCAAAAGAAGGAGGAGACCAAATGAGCAATAAAGTGTTCCAGCAGAACCTGGATGACAAAAAAGGCCCCCAACCCGGCGGCCCTTATCTCATTCAGATGCTGTTCAAAGAGCCGGCAGATATGCCGGACAAGGATGAAATGACCGCTGTGATGGAAAAGCACATCGGCGCTGTAGAGTGTTTCTGCCGCGACAAAAAGATGGCCGGCTATGCCGCCCTGGATCATATTGCGGAATTTCAGGACGGTAAGTGCCCGGTACAGTTGATGGTGATGAAATGCGACAAGTTCAAGGGCAAAGGCTTTGACGCCTTCCTGATGAGTCAGATGTGGGACTGCCAGGAGGACCGGGAGCGGATCTTCCGGGAGTGCCGGTATCAAGTCGTGGCCACCGATATGCTGGCTGCGGCGCTTCCGGCGCTGGAGCGGGCCAACCTGGACGCCAACTTTTTGGAGGCTCTGGCAGAGCTGTATCCCACCTGCGAGGCGTTCTATTTCCAGAACTGTGGCAAGCTGTTTCTGGCGGAAGATGTGCGTTCCCACCAGATTGAGGGGCCGGACCGTTTCATCCGTTTCGGGGTCAATGTCCGCTTTTTCAACATCGAGGGCACCGAGGATATGCTCATCGATACGGTGGGCATGAGCACTTTGTTCCTGCCGGATCTCCAGTACCACTTCCACGGCATGGACCCCAACTGGGTGGTCAATCATGCCTACAATGTAGCGTCATATATTCTGGGGAACGATAATCCTATTAGCAACGGGGAAACCGTAGACGGCGTAGTAGACGGGAGAGTGAGCCGAGAGATCCAGTGGAAGTGCCAGTATGAGGATGCCCTGATCCAGCCGCCCAGAGGGGTGCTGGACATCAATATGGGGAAATATGCCTCGGGAGGACGATGATTTGATAGGCCGACTACCTGAGCAATCTAAGGGGATCTTTGTGTGTGCCAGCGCGCAGCATGGCGCACACAAAACCGCCTGATTATCCCTCTTATAAATTGCCCATTATCTCGGAAACAGACAGCGAAAAACGGTCCGTTAGGGTTTTCCTTCCCTAACGGGCCGTCCTGTTTTATTAGCTCGGTACCAGGCTTTCATATTCATGTGCGTTGCCCCACTGAGTTGCCTGACACATGGTGAAGCCGGGCACAGGCCAGCATCAGATACACTAGGAATGGCTGGCGTTTTATCCCAGATCTACCTCCCCATTTTGTACGACACACATTTACTCTTTTACTCTCGTCCACCAGAATATCGCACACCCTGCCGGTAATTCAGGTGCGGTCAGGATTCGCAGCGGGGCTGTTTCACTCCTTCCCCGGCCCCAGCCTCTCAGCAAGCTCTGACCAAAAATGGACAGGGCCATGTTGCTTGCATAGAAATTGTAATTCCGGAGTATGAAAAAATAATTTTATGAAGATATTGAATCCGCGCAGAGTCTGGGCAAAACTTGGAATCGATGTTAGTCTTTTTTGTCGTATTGGGGCCTCGCTCATTTATTTTCCGCAACAAGACAATGGTCTTCAGTATCATCGGCAAGGTCCGCAAAAAGCTTCCTGGCGATAGAAAAGGCCGTCCGGTCAAAGATCACCAGATAGACCGTCACGTCGTGGTCCAGCACAAAGTGCCCGATGATGTCCACAGCCACCTTCAGCGCCTGCTCCTTGGGGTAGCCGTACACTCCAGCGGAGATAAGCGGGAAGGCCACCGTCTGGCAGCCATGAGCCAAGGCCAATTCCAGGGAAGAACGGTAGGCAGATTCAAGCAGTTCCCGCTCCCCGTGGCGGCCGCCCCGCCAAATTGGTCCCACCGTGTGGATCACATATTTTGCAGGCAGCCGGTATCCATTCGTGATTTTTGCCTCTCCCGTCTTACAGCCTCCCAAGGCGCGGCACTCGGCCAGCAGTTGAGGCCCGGCGGCACGGTGGATGGCGCCGTCCACACCTCCGCCCCCCAGCAGGCTCTGGTTCGCGGCATTGACGATGGCATCCACCTTCAGCGTCGTAATATCATTTTGCACAATGCGCAGGGGCATAGAGGCGCCTCCTTCATTTCTATCAAAATCAAATTTCTGCCCATCCTTCTATTTGACCACAGTATAGCATCCTTCCTATGTTTTGTCGATAGAGGGCCTGGAGTTTGTCTGCCCCTATTATCCCTGGGATGCCTTTGTAAATGTCATGGGGGTCCACCTAAAGTCTGTCATTTTATGGGTCGTTCAAATTGATATGGAAGATAGGCTTCTTCATACGAAATTCATAAACCTGTACTATACTAGTATAGAGGTGATCTCACATGAAAAAAATCTTGGTCGTAGAGGACGAGCCGGACATCCAAGAGCTCCTGGGCGCTTATCTCAGAGACACTGGATATGACGTAGAGATCGTGGGAGATGGGGTTGCGGCTCTGGACCGCTTTCAAAAGGGGACCTTTGATTTGATCCTCCTGGACTTGATGCTGCCAAAAATCGACGGCTTCGGCGTATGTGAATTGATTCGGCGAGAGTCTGATGTGCCCATCGTGATGCTCACCGCCCTGGATGGTGAGGAGGAGCAGTTACGGGGCTTTGGTCTGGATGTGGACGACTATGTGACCAAGCCCTTCTCCATGCCCATCCTTCTGGAGAAGATTCGGGTAATCCTCCGCCGTTTTGACGTTGTGGAGAGTGACAGCCGACTGCACTACCGGGAGCTGGTGATAGACCCAGACGCCCGCGAGGCCCTTCTGAACGGCCGACCGCTGGAGCTGACCGCACGGGAATTTGAGCTGCTACACACCTTTGCCGCCGCCCCCGGAAGAGTGTTTACCCGGGAAATGTTGCTGGCCAAGCTGTGGGGTTATGACTTTTACGGAGATGAACGGGTGGTGGACAGCCACATCAAAAACCTACGCCACAAGCTGGGGGCCGGCTACATCGAAACGGTAAGGGGGGTGGGCTATCGTGCTGGGAAAACGGCTCGCTGAAAGCCTGACTGTCCGTGTTTTCCTCATTACTGTCCTAATTCTATTCGGTGCGGGGGCAGTGACCTTCGGTCTGATTGCCTGGGCCACCCCCAGCACCTATACCGCTGTTGTCAACGATGACCTGACACGGCAGGTGAAGGCCCTCGCAGTCAAGCTGGAGCAGTCCTCATATAGGGACTGTGGGCCTCTGTTGGACGATTTCATCCGTGCGTCCGGAGCCCAGGCTATGCTGGTCGGTCCGGACGGAGCGCTCGCCGACACTGGTGCCCAGTTGGCCGTCCAACCGCTGTATGAGGACAGCACCATGGTAATCACGGCATCCGGCAACTTGGGAGAGGCGGACGCCGCCATCGCCCGGGCAGAGGGTACCTCTGTGGCCGGTGATATGGTTTCCGTCACCATGTCCGAACAGGACACCATTGTCACCGAAGTACGGTTTTCCGATGGAGAGGATCCCTATTCTCTCTATGTCACCCCGCGGATGGAGGCGGAAAATCTGGCGGTGCGGGCGCTGGTCCAGATGGCCCCGTGGCTGTTGCTGGTGCTGCTGGTCTTTTCCCTTCTGTGCGCCTTTGGATACTCTCGCTATATCACCCGACCTATCGTCCGACTCAGCGGCATCGCCCAAAAAATGGCCGGGCTGGACTTCCACTGGGAGTGCGGAGAGCGGCGCCGGGACGAAATCGGGCAGCTGGGACGCAGCCTGGACCAGATGTCCCATCGGCTGTCCGCCTCCCTGGCTGAACTGGAGGCAGCCAACCAGACCCTGCGCGGAGAGATCGAACGGGAGCGAGAGCGCCAGCGGCAGCGGACGGCCTTCTTTTCCGCCGCCTCCCACGAGCTGAAGACCCCGGTCACCATTCTGAAGGGACAGTTGACCGGGATGCTGGAGGGGGTGGACGTGTACCGGGACCGGGACAAATATCTGCTCCGCTCCCTCCAGGTCACTGGACGGATGGAGAGCCTGATTCAGGAGATGCTGAACATTTCCCGTGTGGAACAGGGGATAGTAACCGTGGAGAGGGAAGCCGTGGGCCTGGCAGCCCTGTTGGAGAAACAACTTTCCCAAGATGCTGGGCTGCTGGAACAGCGGGGGCAGCGGCTCTCCGCCTGTCTGACCACCGAAATCACGGTAGTGGGGGACCCCTCTCTGCTGGGTAAGGCGGTGGGCAATCTTCTCTCCAACGCCGCCCTCTACTCCCCCGAGGGGGCCGAGATTCGGGTGTGGTGTGGCCTCCTGGATGGCTGCCCCGCCCTGACGGTGGAAAATACCGGGGCCCATATTGGGGAGGAGGCTCTCCCCCACCTGTTCGAGGCCTTTTACCGGGCGGAAGCCTCCCGGAACCGGAGCACCGGCGGCAGCGGCCTGGGGCTCTATCTGGTGAAAATGATCCTGGAGCGGCACGGAGCCACCTGCACCATTGAAAACACCCCAGAGGGAGTACGGGCGTCTGTCCGCTTTTTAGAAGAGGTATCATGAGAAAACCATTCCCTTCTCCCCCACTTTGGCCCCCGAATCATAACCACTGGCTGTGCCGGTGATTTCGATTGTAAAAAACACCGCTAGAAAAATCCACACATTGGAACGCTGATAGACACAATATACGGCCTTTTCCCAGCGCGAGAATTGAGCCGTGCGTTAATCGTCCCTCTGTTCAGCGAAGACAGCGGGAGAAAGCAGGCCGCAAAATCAGGAAACCACCATTCGTCAGGCCTCATCTCCCCAATCTACCGTTGGCGGAAGCATATCACGCTTTGTATACCAAATCCATATTCCCTCTGAATCTCCACACAAAACACACACCCGCTCCAAACCGTCTCCATATGGCGCTGGTATCCTAGCCGCATCCCAAGCAGAAAGGAACCTGACACATATGGAGATCAACATTCAAACCGTCGGCATGACCTATCCCAACGGAAAGCAGGCTCTTAAGGGCCTCTCTCTGGATTTGCGCTCCCCCAGCCTGGTGGGTCTGCTGGGCCCCAACGGGGCGGGCAAATCGACCCTGATGAAGCTGCTGGTGGCCGCCCTGCTCCCCACCACCGGCTCCATTCTGGTGGATGGACAGCCTCTGACCAGGGTGGAGCGGCAACTGAAGGCCCGGCTGGGCTATCTGCCCCAGGACTTCGGACTGTTCGACGAACTCACTGTGGAACAGTTTCTGGACTACATGGCAGCCCTCAAGGGATTGCGGGGCCCCAGAGCCGTCATACGGCAGGTAATCCGCTCCGTCAATCTGGAGGAAAAGGCAAGGGCCAAAATCCGCACCCTGTCCGGCGGGCAGCGCCAGCGGGTGGGCATCGCCCAAGCTCTTTTGGGGGATCCGGAGCTGCTGATTCTGGACGAGCCCACAGTGGGCCTGGATCCAGAAGAGCGTATTCATTTCCGCAATCTCTTTTCCCAGACCGCCCAAGACCGGCTGGTGCTGCTGTCCACCCACATTATCGAGGACATACAGTCCGTGTGTGGGCAGCTTGTGGTCATTAACCGGGGCCAGGTCCTGTTTTCTGGCACCCCAGAGGCGTTGATCCAGACCGCCACCGGTCATGTGGGTATCTTTTGGGAGAAGGACGCCGCCCAGGAGGATGGACTTCACATCACTGCCCGAGTAAATACCGGCCAGGGAGTCCGCTGCCGGGCGGTGGCTGACGTGCTCCCTCCCTTCGCCCAGCCGTCGGACCCCACCCTGGAGGACGCCTACCTCTATCTCATTTCCCAGGAGGCGGTCCAATGAAGCCCCCGCGTCTGTTTTCTCTGGAGCTTGGGCGGCTACTGAAAAGCCGTCTGACCTGGCTGGTCCTGCTGTTGACCGTCCTCTCTCCTGCCGCCGGGTTGGTGCTCTACCGGCCTGCCGCCGCCAGCACCATGCTGTCCACCTATCTGGCCAACCCAGCTCTGGCCGGCGGCGTTGTGGGCGGCGTCCTGTTCGGCCTTCTGGCAGTGTACGAGCTGGACCGGACGGAGCGCGGCCGGGTCAGCCTGCTGGTGGACGGGGCGGTCTCTCCCCTGATGATGGCCCTGGTGCGCCTGCCCGCTCTAATGGCAACAGCGGCACTGGGACTGGGCCTTACTGTTGTAGTGTGGTTCCCGGTGAGCCGGCAACTCATCGGCTCTGTCTTTGATGGAGCCGACTACCTGTTGGCCTACGGGCTGCTCATGGGGCTGGCCCTGTGGCTGTCCATTTTGGCGGCAGCATCCGCCTATCAGTTCACCCGGCGGGTGGACCTATCCCTGGTTCTCTTTACCTCCTTTTCCGCTTTAAGTCTTACGGTGTGGGCCGGGGACTGGCAGTTGTGCTGGCTCAACCCCTGTGTGTGGGCCCTGTCCGATGACTTTTCTAACCTTCGTATCTTCCGGTCCGTGGCTTATATGCGCCTGACCTGGCTGGCAGCCCTGGCTGGGATATGGGTTGTTTCCTACCTGTGCGTCCGGCGGTATGAAAAGGGGCTCCTGGGTTCTCTGGCCCAGAATGCCCGGCGGGCCTACCGCCCTGCTGTGGCCCTGCTGCTCCTGATCGGCTCCGGCGCCGCCTATGCCGCCCAGCCCTTCGTAGACCACAGCAACCCGGACCTGATGGCCATGACCTTTTACGAAATTCCCTATGCCGAGGGGGTGGTGTGCACCGGCCGCTCCGCTCAGGTGTTTCCAGATACCGCCTCTGGAACAGTTTTCGGTCGGGCCAGCTATCAGTTTGAAAATACCTCCCAACAGGAACGAACAGCGTCCTTTGGCGTGACCCCTGGCTACACAATCTCTAATGTGCGGGCCAACGGTGTGGAGGCTCCTTTCTCTGTAAGCGACTACCAGGAATATAACGAAGCCCTGCTGGAGGTAACTCTCCCCGCTGATGAGCAGGTGGAGTTAATCATGGAGTACAGCGGCTTTCCCCAAGAGAGCAACGTCATGTCCACGATGCAGGGTGGCGCGGAGATCAGCGGGGAATACCTGTGTCTGGAAAACGCAGCCCTGTCTCCCCGGCTGATGAATGTGCTGCCAGGCGAGGCGGGTTATCCCACCACCATGGAGCTCACCCTGCCCTCCTCCATGACGGTCATCCCCTTCGGCTCCAGTGAGGCGGAAGTGGTGGCCCAGCACGACGACGGCACCGCCACCTGGCGCTATCAGTTCAGCAGCACCGGCGGAATTGTCTATGCTGGGGACTATATCCGGGAGGACATTCAGGCCGGGGGTATGACCATCCAGTTCTATTACGGCCGTAAGCACCAGGCTGTGATGGCGGAGGCTGGCGCGGCAGATGCGGTAAAGGCGGTGGTGGACTACTGCACAGAGCATTACGGTCCCCTATCTTTTGGCGCCGGGAAAACCCTGAAGCTTGTCCAGAGCCGAGTGTCTGGCGGCGGCTATGCCGCAGACGGGGCCAGCCTGCTGGATGAGGCGGACTTCACCGCCGCCAATCTCAGCGATGGAGGCAAGGGCGCCGCCCCCGGTGAGGTAATGATACACGAATTGGTCCACCAGTGGTGGGGCCTGGGCAATATGTTTGATTTGGCGGCCCCTGCCTCTCCCTGGTCTGCCGAGGGCTTGACCGTGTACACCACCTACCGTATCGTAAAGGAGCTCTACGGCGAAGATTACGCCCAAACACACTATGTAGACCAGTGGAAGCGGGAGGTGGAGGACTACTACCTAGATTTCTATGTCCGCAATCCCGAGTTCTTGGCCAAGTTGCCCCAGGAGGAGCAATTAGCGATCAGCAACAGCCTGTCCTTCATACGTCAGTACCACGAGATGCCCTTGAAGATCCTGAAGGCGGAGAAACTGGTCGGCGGAGAAGAGGCCATGGACCAGGTTCTGTGCGGCCTGTTTACCCGAGAGCTGGACCCCATGTATCCCTATCTCACCTATCAGGAGTTTTTGGATGCCTGTGGGCTGACGGAGGAGGCGTTGAATCTTGGCTAAGATTTTCGGATATGAGTGCAGGCGGCTGCTGTGGAACAAGTTTTTCCTGAGCCTGTTGGCAGTCCTGCTGTTTTACGGGTGGCAGGTCCTGGATTGGGTGACCATCCTGGGGGTGTCCCACACTGCCCCCTTCTCCCCATGGAGCTTTGGGGACTACCTGTGCCGGCTGCTCCCCCTGATGTGGATCGGGGCCCTGTTTTTTCTGACCTTCTTTACTTCGGGAAAAGCCCGGCGGGCAGCGGTACTCACCGACGCCGCCCCGGCGGAGCCCTATCGATACGCCCTGGCCCGGTGCGCCGCCGCTCTGGTGGGGACGGGGCTGCTGGCCTTGGCCTGCCTGGGCGAAGCGGCGGTGTTTTACGGTCGATACTTCGGCTGGTACCGCTGGGGGGAGCTGGTCCTCCCAGCCCTGGCTACCCTGGCCCCTCCTTTGGTGTTTGCCCTGGGAAGTGGCTGGCAGTTAGGGAGAGTACGGCCCTGGCTGATCTTCCCGTGGATGCTCCTTCCCATTCTTCTGACGGCGCTGCCCCTACCTGAATCCCTTGGACTGTTAAATGGCAGTATCTTTGTAAGCCGTCCTCTGGCCCTGGGCGTGCTAGATCCGGCCTTTTCCTTGCCCGTGGGCGCCATTGTGACCCAATGTGTTCTCCTCCTTGCAGGCGTGTTATTCCTGATCATCCGTCCTTCCAAGAGAAAAATACGCTGAACCTGTCCGGTACAGGCAGGATCTTATAAGGGGAGCGATTTCATCTCTCTAATCTAAAAATCTCCCATTTCAATCATTGAAATGGGAGATTTTCCTCTCTGTTTAAATATCTAATTCTTTTCCTTCCAATCTTAGGAGGTGACATCCCTCGATTTACTGTCCGCTGCTGGCACCATCTACCGGGATAGCTTCCGTTCAAAGCGGTCCTTCCTGGTATCCGAGGGTATTGCGGTGGGATATCTGCCGCTGAAACAGGCGTCACAGCAGTTCCCTCCCCCGATAAGTTCCCCCAGCTTGGACAGTGGAAGATACCCCAGCGAATCCGCCCCTATCATGTCTGATATTTCCTCTGGCGTGTGGCTGCAGGCAATCAGATTTTCCTTCGAGTCGATATCTGTGCCATAGTAGCAGGGATTCAAAAAGGGTGGCGCCGAAACACGCACATGGATCTCACAGGCTCCCGCCTCTCGTAGAAGGCTGACAATACGGCCGCTGGTAGTACCCCGGACAATGGAGTCGTCAATGAGGACTACTCGCTTGCCCCGGACGGTTTCTCCGATGGCGCTTAACTTGATCTTCACCTTGTCCAGACGCTGCTCCTGTCCCGGCGAGATAAAGGTGCGCCCAATATACTTGTTTTTGAGCAGTCCAATTCCGTATGGGATACCGGAGGCCTGGCTGAATCCAAGGGCGGCGTCCAGCCCTGAGTCCGGCACCCCTACCACCACGTCCGCTTGAACCGGGTGCTCCCGTGCCAGGATCCTTCCGGCCCGGAGTCGGGCGGCGTGGACGGATACCCCGTCGATGACCGAGTCCGGACGGGCAAAATAGATGTACTCAAAAATACAAGGCCGCCTCGCGGCTTTTCCACAGTGCTCCCTCCGGGCGACCATTCCTTCCGGACTGAATACCAGGATCTCTCCTGGCTCTACATCACGGACGAACCGCGCTCCTACGGCAGTCAGGGCACAGCTCTCTGAGGCTGCCACGTAGCCCCCGCCAGGCAGTTCCCCATAACACAGGGGACGGAACCCATAGGGGTCCCGGGCGCAAATCAGCTTCCTGGGAGACATGAGTACCAGAGAGTAAGCCCCCTCCAGCTCATCCATGGCCTTGCTCAGAGCTTCCTCAATGGAGGGGCAGGTCAGCCGCTTTCTTGTAATGGTATAGGCAATAATCTCTGTATCGCTGGTGGTATGAAAGATGGCTCCCTTCAGCTCCAGTTGCCCCCGCAGTTGGGCGGCGTTGCTGAGGTTTCCGTTGTGAGCGATGGCCATGTGCCCCTTCACATGGTTGACCTCAATGGGTTGGCAGTTGCCGCGATTTGCGGCCCCGGTAGTGCCGTACCTCACATGGCCCACCGCCATGGTTCCCTTGGGAAATCGGGCCAGCTTCTCCTGAGAAAAGACCTGGCTCAACAACCCCAGATCCTTTCTTGAGAAGAATACACCGTCGTCGTTGACCACGATGCCGCAGCTCTCCTGTCCCCGGTGCTGGAGGGCATACAGTCCGTAATAGGCCAGGCTAGCCGCCTGGATCGGGGCTTGGCTGATGACGCCGAATACACCGCACTCCTCATGGATGCTCATTTCTATTCCTCCCGCTCTGAAGCTGGCGCCGGTCCGCGCGCGCTCTTACGCTCCGCTTTTCTCCTTCGCCGCGAATATAAATTCCCGAAACAGCGGATGTGCCCGGTTGGGCCGGCTTTTCAGCTCCGGGTGGAATTGGACGCCTACAAACCAGGGATGGGAGGGCAGCTCTACTATCTCCACCAGCCGGCCGTCCGGCGACAAACCAGACAGGCGCAGCCCAGCTTGGGTCAACCGCTGGCGATATTCGTTGTTGAACTCATAGCGGTGCCGGTGCCGCTCCGAGATGTCCGACGTTCTGTAAGCTTGGAACGCCGCTGTGTCTTCCCGGTCAATGCGGCACGGGAAGGCGCCCAGGCGCATGGTGCCTCCCTTGTCGGTCACGCCCCGCTGGCCCTCCATCAGGTCGATGACGGGATAAGGTGTGTCCGGGTCCAGCTCGCTGGAGTGAGCCCCCTTCATGCCGCACACATGGCGGGCAAACTCCACCACCGCCATCTGCATTCCCAGACAGATGCCCAGAAACGGTATTTTATGCTCCCTGGCATAGCGGATGGCGGAGATCTTGCCCTCGATCCCCCGGCTGCCAAAGCCGCCGGGTACCAGGATGCCGTCCACTCCGGCAAGGAGCATCTCCACGTTGCCCTCTGTGACCGCTTCGCTGTCTACCCAGCGGATGTGTACCTTTACCCCGTTCTCGATCCCTCCGTGGGTCAGCGCCTCCACCACAGAGAGGTAGGCGTCATGGAGGGCCACATACTTACCCACCAGTGCGACCTCCACTTCTCCTTTTGGGTGCTTGGCCCGCTGAACCATAGTATCCCACTCGGTCAGGTCCGGAGCGTGGCACTCCAGCCCCAGATGCTTCACCACCACCTGAGCCAGTCCCGCCTTCTCCAGCATCAGCGGGACCTCGTAGAGCAGGCCGGCGGTCAGATTTGGGATGGCGTTTTCCACCGGGATATTGCAGAACAAAGATATCTTTTCCAGGATCTCCTGGGGCACCGCCTCATCACTACGGCACAGGATAACATCGGGCTGGATGCCCAGCGAGAGCAGCTCCTTGGCCGAGTGCTGGGTGGGCTTTGATTTCAGCTCCCCGGTCCCTGGGATGGATACGATGAGGGATACATGGAGAAACATGACGTTTTTTCTCCCCCGCTCGGCGGCCACCTGGCGGATGGCCTCCAGGAACGGCTGGGATTCGATATCGCCTACCGTACCGCCGATCTCTACAATGGCTACATCGGTTTCAGGCCCCTCCAAGGTATAAATACACCGCTTGATCTCGTCGGTAATATGGGGGATGATTTGGACCGTTCCACCCAAATAGTCCCCTTTCCGCTCCCGATTCAGTACGTTCCAGTATATCCGGCCCGCTGATACCGAGGAGTTTACTGTCAGATTCTCATCGATGAAACGCTCATAGTGGCCCAGGTCCAGGTCAGTTTCCGCCCCATCATCGGTGACAAAGACCTCCCCGTGCTGATAGGGGGACATGGTCCCTGGGTCCACGTTGAGATATGGGTCCAGCTTCTGGACTTTTACCTTCAGCCCCCTCTGCTTCAGGAGCCGGCCCAAGGACGCCGCTGTGATCCCCTTGCCTAGGCCGGACACCACGCCTCCAGTCACAAAGATATAGTTTGTCATAGCCCCTTCTCTCCCTTCACTGGCCGCAGCCTGTTCTCACAGCTCGATCCGGGCAGTCTCCCGCTCCAGATCCGCAAACAGCGGACGGATGCTCTGGACAAAGTCCTCCACCTGCTGGGCACACCGGCCGGTATACAGCTCCGGGTTCAGCAGCCGCTCCATATCCCCTCGTGACAGGCCGAAGGACGGCTCCCCGGCCAGCCGGTCCAACAGGTCGCAGTCCCCCCCATCTTTCATCCGGGCGGTGGCTGCCATGGAGCAGCGGCGGATGATTTCATGGAGCTCCTGCCGGTCTCCCCCCCGCTTTACCGCCTCCATCATCAGATTTTCCGTGGCGATGAAGGGCAGGTACTCCTTTACCGTTTTCTCAATCACTCTTTCATTGACATGGAGCCCGTTTGTTACATTCTGGGCCAGACGCAGGATAGCGTCAGCGCACAAGAAGCCCTCGGGCAGGGCAATGCGCCGGTTGGCTGAGTCGTCCAGCGTCCGCTCCAGCCACTGGGTCGAGGCGGTCATAGGGGCATTCATAGCGTCGGCCATCAGATAGCGGGCCAGGGAGCAGATTCGCTCACAGCGCATAGGGTTGCGCTTATAAGCCATGGCGGAGGAGCCGATCTGGTCCTTTTCAAAGGGCTCCTCCACCTGCCTGTCGTGCTGGAGCAGGCGGATATCATTGGCCATACGGTAACAGCTCTGGGCGATAGAGGAGAGGCAATTCAAAATGCGGCTGTCCAGCTTTCTGGGGTAGGTCTGGCCGCACACCGGGAAGCACTCCTCAAATCCGAAGTCAGAGGAAATCTTCCGGTTCATTTGACTGATCTTCTCCTGGTCCCCGTCAAACAGGTCCAGGAAGCTGGCTTCAGTGCCGGTAGTCCCACGGCAGCCCAGGAACTTGACGTTCTTCAGGGTGAAGTCCAGTTCGGACAGGTCGGACTCCAAGTCCTGGAGCCAGAGCGCCGCCCGCTTACCTACCGTGACCAGCTGGGCAGGCTGATAGTGAGTGTAGCCCAGGGTAGGCAGGGCCCGATATTGCTGGGCAAAGTCGGCCAGATTGGCCATCACCTGAAGCAGCTGCTGGCGGAGATAGCGCAGCCCATCCCGGTAAAGGATCAGATCGGCGTTGTCTGTGACATAGCAGCTGGTGGCCCCCAGATGGATGATGCCGGCGGCAGAGGGGGCCGCCTGTCCAAAGGCGTAGACATGGGCCATCACGTCGTGGCGCACCTCTTTCTCCCGCCGCCTGACACAGTCATAGTCGATCTCGGAGATGTGGGCCTCCAACTCCTCTACCTGCCCCTGGGTAATGGGCAGGCCCAGTTCCATCTCCGCCCGTGCCAGGGAAACCCACAGCCGCCGCCAGGTCTGATAGCGGGTATCGGCGGAAAAAAGCTGGAGCATATAGGGGGAGGCGTAACGGGTAGACAGCGGGGATTCATATCGGTCAGTCATTTGTCGTCCTCCTTATACTCTGATGACGCTGTCCCGCTCCGGCCCCACCGAGATATAGGCGATAGGACAGCCGATGGCCCGCTCCACATGGCCCACATACTCCTGGGCCTGGCGGGGCAGATCCTCCCACCTACGGGCCGAGGAGATGTCCTGCTTCCAGCCCGGCAGATACTCGATCTCCGGCAGGGCTTTGCCCAGGGCCGTGGGGAAGGGAAAGCTCTCTGTAGGCTGGCCGTCCAGCCGGTAGCGGACGCACACAGGGATTCGGTCCAGATAGCTGAGTACATCCAGTTTGGTCAGTGCGATCTCTGTGGCCCCCTGGATTTCCACCCCGTACCGGGTGGCCACCAGGTCGATGGGTCCTACCCGCCGCGGCCGGCCGGTCTTGGCGCCATATTCCGCTCCCGCCTTCCTCAGTTTCTCCGCCTCCGGACCGAACATCTCACAGACAAAGGGCCCCTCCCCTACACAGGTGGAGTATGCCTTTACCACACCTACCACCCGGTCAATTTTGGCGGAGGGCAGGCCGGAACCGATAGGGGCGTAGGCCGCCGTGGTGTTGGATGAGGTGGTGTAGGGGTAGATGCCGAAGTCCAGGTCCCGAAGGGAACCCAGCTGGGCTTCGAAGAGGATGCTCTTTCCCCGGCTCTGGGCCTGCTTCAAATAGGCCCCGCTGTCACAGAGATAGGGCTTGATTTTTTCGCAGCTGTTGGCCAGCCACTCCTCCACCCTCTCCATGGTGAAGGGCTCTGCCCCATACACCTTAGTCAAGGTTAGGTTCTTCCACTCCAGAAGCTGGGCCAGATGGTCCCGTAATTCCTCCGGATAGAACAGCTCTCCGGCCATAATGGTCTTTTTCTGGTACTTATCGGAGTAGAAGGGGGCAATCCCCTGCTTGGTTGAGCCATACTTGTGGTCCTTCAGCCGCTTCTCCTCCAGCTCGTCCAGCTCCCGGTGCCAGGGCAGCAGAAGCGAGGCCCGGTCGCTGATCTTCAGATTCTCCGGGCTGATCTCCACTCCTCTGGACATCACATCCTCTATCTCTGTCCACAGGTTCTCCGGGTCCAGAGCCACCCCGTTCCCCAGGACATTGACGACCCCCGGGCGGAAAATACCCGAGGGAAGAAGATGGAGGGCAAATTTTCCATACTGGTTGATGACGGTGTGTCCGGCGTTGCCGCCCCCCTGGTAGCGGACCACAAGGTCATAGTCCTGGGTGAGCAGATCCACCATCCTTCCCTTGCCCTCGTCCCCCCAGTTGATGCCCACGATGGCGCAGTTTGACATATCGTTCCCTCCGTTTACAGTTGTTGGTTGAGCCGGCCCATGACCTGGCGGTAGGCCGCCTCCACGCCGCCCAGATCCCGGCGGAAGCGGTCCTTGTCCAGTTTGTCCCCAGTCTGACTGTCCCACAGGCGGCAGGTGTCGGGGCTGATCTCATCGGCCAGGATTATGGTACCGTCTGGCAGCCGGCCAAACTCCAGCTTGAAGTCCACCAGTGTGACGCCGCACTGCTTCCAGATCTCCCGGAGCAGCCTGTTGACCTCCAGGGCATAGCGCCGGATGACCGCTACCTCCTCCGGGGAAGCCAGCCCCAGGGCGAGCACATGGTCGTCGTTGAGCAGAGGGTCCCCCAGCTCATCATTCTTATAGGAAAACTCCAGGGTCGGCCGGTAAAAGACCGCTCCTTCGGCCACCCCGTACCGCTTGGAAAAGGAGCCGGCGGCAATGTTGCGCACGATGACCTCCAGGGGGACGATGGCCACCCTCTTTACCAGGGTATCCCGGTCGTTGAGCTCCCGGACCAGGTGGGTGGGGATTCCCTCCCGCTCCAGCCGGGCCATCAGCAAATCGCTCATCCGGTTGTTGATGACACCCTTACCGACGATGGTACCCTTTTTCAGCCCATTGAAGGCGGTGGCGTCATCCTTATAGGATACAATCAGCAGCTCCGGGTCATCTGTGGCGTACACCTTTTTCGCCTTGCCCTCGTAGAGCAGCTCCCGCTTTTGAGGCATTTCACTCATTTGTTTTCCCTCCCATAGACGCTACAAATCGGTCAAACAGATACTCCATATCCCTGGGGCCGGGGTTGGCCTCTGGATGGAACTGTGTGGAAAAGCAGTTGGGGCGGCGGTAGCGCAGTCCCTCGCAGGTTCCGTCGTTGGCATTGATGTGGGACACCTGGGCCACCACCGGGTCCACGGTATCGGCCAGTACCATATAGCCGTGGTTTTGACTGGTGATAAACACCCGGCCCCTCTCTACATCCCGGACCGGGTGGTTCCCGCCCCGGTGGCCATAGTCCATCTTTCCCGTCCTGGCCCCGGTGGCCAGTGCCAGCATCTGGTGGCCCAGACAGATGCCATACAGGGGCAGGCCGCTGTCATAGAGCTTTTTTATCTCCCGGATCATGTCTGTGTTCTCCGCCGGGTCCCCAGGGCCGTTGGACAACAGCACCCCATCATAGCCGCCGGAGAGGACTGTCTCGGCCGGGGTGGAGGCGGGCAGCGCCGTGACGCTGCATCCCCGGCGGCGGAGACAGTCTATCATATTCTGCTTGACCCCGTAGTCCATCATGGCCACATGGTACCGCTCCTCCCCTATGGCGGGAAACTCCTCCGGGGCGGAGCGGGTAACCTTCTGGATCGTATCCCGGACCTTATAGGCGTGCAGCCGCTCCAATACCTGCCCCACATCAAACTGCTGGGCACAGGTCAGCATGGCGTTCATGCTCCCCTGGCTGCGGAGCATCTTGGTCAGGGCACGGGTATCCACCCCCTCGATGCCGGGGATGTCATGCTCCTTCATATAATCCCCCAGGTCCATCTCTCGGCGAAAGTTGCTCCCCCTGGGGGACAGATGGCGAACCACCAGCATCTCCACCCAGGGGTGGCTGGACTCGTTGTCCTCGCTGTTCACCCCGTAGTTGCCGATGAGGGGATAGGACATGACCACGCCCTGTCCGGCATAGGAGGGATCGGTCAGGATCTCCTGGTAGCCAGTCATGGAGGTGTTGAACACCAGCTCGCACACCCGTGTCTCTGTGCTCCCGATGCTGGTACCGGAGAGGACGCTTCCGTTTTCCAAGATCAAAGTCGCTTTCAAACTGCTCACTCGCTTCCTATGTGATGGTCTTAAACTCCGCTCTGGCCGTAGTTGGCCAGCACACGGGCGGAGGGGTCATCCACGTCGCAGCCCTCCCACTCCCGGTTGGGCATCCAGAAATCCAGGACCATCCCGCTCTGCCCCGGATAGTATTTCTCAAATATCTCACGATAGAGCAATGACTCCTTGGTAAAGGGGCGGGCATGGACATACTTCTGCCTCAGCTTCTGGAAATCGTCATCGGTGTAACACTGTTCCGCGTATTCCTTCAGGTCGTCCACCAGTGAGTGGCCCACAGCGTCGGAGAAGGCCGCCTTCTCCCGCCACAGGATATCCTGGGGCAGCCAGCCGCCCTCCTCGAAGGCGTGGCGGAGCAGATACTTGCCCTTTCCATATCGGTTCCGCTTCCGCTCCGGGTCCACCGACATGACATAGCGCACGAACTCCAGGTCTCCGAAGGGGACTCGTGCCTCCAGGGAGTTGACCGAGATACACCGGTCTGCCCGGAGCACATCGTACATGTGCAGCTCTCGGACCCGTTTTTCCGACTCCTCCTGAAACGCTTGGGCAGAAGGGGCGTAGTCTGTATACTTATAGCCGAACAGCTCGTCGGATATCTCGCCAGTGAGCAGCACCCGAATATCGGTCTGCTCGTGAATGGCCTTACAGACCAAGTACATTCCCACGCTGGCCCGAATGGTGGTAATGTCGTACGTGCCCAGCAGATGAATCACCCGCTCCAGGTTGGAGATCACATCCTCCCGTGTGATGATCACCTCCGTGTGGCGGCTGCCGATGTATTCCGCCACCTCCCTGGCGTATTTCAAATCGATGGCGTCGCCGCTCATGCCGATGGCAAAGGTCCGAATCGGGGTCTTGCTCCGCCGGGCGGCGATGGCGCACACCAAGGAGGAGTCAAGCCCTCCGGACAGCAGGAAGCCCACCTTGGCGTCGGCCACCAGCCGCTTTTCCACCCCGGCGATCAGCTTTTCCCGGATGTTCCGGCATACCGTTTCCAGGTCATCCCGGCAGATCCGCTCCACCTGGGTCATATCCCGGTAACAGATAAATCTGCCGTCCTTATAGTAATGTCCAGGGGGGAAGGGCAGTATTTCTCCCGCCGCCAGGCCCAGCAGGTTCTGGGGCTCGCTGGCAAAGAGGATAACTCCTTGGCTGTCATATCCGTAATAGAGGGGGCGGATGCCGATGGGATCACGGGCGGCGATGTACTCCTGTCTCTCACCGTCATAGAGGATGCAGGCGAATTCCGCATCCAGCATCCGGAACATCTCCACCCCGTATTCCCGGTACAGAGGGAGCAGCAGCTCACAGTCAGAGTCGCTGGCAAAGGTATATTTTTCTTCCAGTCGCTTTTTTAGCTTTTCAAAGCCGTATATCTCGCCGTTGCACACCACGAAGCTGCCGTCCAGCGCAAAGGGCTGCATCCCGGCAGAAGTCAGGCCCATAATGGACAGCCGGTGGAATCCCAGCAGGCCCTTTCCTGTGTCAACGATTCGGCTGTCATCCGGCCCCCGACTGACCGTGCGCTGAAAGCCGGCCTGAAATGCCTCCAGGTCGAACACTGGGCCGCAATATCCCATAATGGAACACATAAACGCTCCTCCAATCTCTATTGGGCCCCGGTCCGAATGGAGGCCGGGGCCAGAAGGGATCTGGTCGTTACCGCACGCCAAACAGCAGGTCGCCGTAAGTGGGAAACGGCCAATACTTTTTGGGGGTCAGGGTCTCCGCCTCGTCGCAGGCCAGGCGCAGCTGCCCCATTTTACACAGGATCACATCCCGGACAGCGGCGGCCTCCTGGGCGATATCCCCGGCGGAGGACACCTCCAGCACCGCCTGCTCCAGCTCCGCGGTTTTGGCCGCCATCTGATCCGTGAGAGCAGACAGCTTTTTTACCAGCTCGGACTCATACCCGCAGGGGCAGCCAGGGACCAGTTCCCGCTTGGCGGCCGCCCCTCTGGCGGTGTCCAGCGCAAAGGACTCCACGGCTGGCAGGATCTCCGTTCTGGCCATATCCACCATGGTGTTGGCCTCGATCAGAATGGTTTTGCAGTAGTTCTCCATCATGACCTCATACCGGGAGGTAAGTTCCTCCAAGGTCAGCACGCCGTGGGAGGTGAGGAGCCTAACATTCTTCTCATCCAGCAGATGGGGGACGCAGTCCGGGGTGGTGCGGTAGTTGAGCAGGCCCCGCTTCTCTGTGGCCTCAGTGATCCAGGCATCATCGTAGCCGTTTCCGTTGAAGATGATGCGCTTGTGCTCCCGGATAGTCTGCCGGAGCAGCTCCTGCAGGGCGGCGGGGAAGTCCTCGGCCCCCTCCAGGCGGTCGGCATAGAGCTTGAGGCTCTCAGCCACAGCGGTGTTGATCATGATGTTGGCACAGGCGATAGAGTCGGAGGAGCCCACCATGCGGAACTCAAACTTGTTGCCAGTGAAGGCGAAGGGGGAGGTGCGGTTCCGGTCGGTGGTATCCTTGCTGAATTTGGGCAGGATATCCACCCCAAGCTTCATCTTGGTCCGGGCAGCTCCCTGATAGGGGGTCTCATGGTCAATGGCCTCCAGCACACCGTTCAGCTCATCTCCCAGGAAGATGGATACCACAGCGGGAGGCGCCTCGTTGGCTCCTAGGCGGTGGTCGTTGCCGGCCGTGGCCACCGAGATGCGCAGCAGGTCCTGATAGTCGTCCACCGCCTTGATGACGGCGCACAGAAACAGCAGGAACTGGGCGTTCTCATAGGGCGTATCACCGGGAGAGAGCAGGTTGACGCCAGCGTCGGTGGAGATAGACCAGTTGTTGTGCTTACCCGATCCGTTCACTCCTACAAAGGGCTTCTCATGGAGCAGACAGACCAGCCCGTGCCGGGCGGCCACCTTCTGCATGATCTCCATGGTCAGTTGGTTGTGGTCAGTGGCAATGTTGGTGGTGGTATAGATAGGGGCCAGCTCGTGCTGGGCTGGGGCCACCTCGTTATGCTGGGTCTTGGCCAGGACACCCAGCTTCCACAGCTCCTCATTCAGGTCCTCCATAAAGGCGGCCACCCTGGGTTTAATCACGCCGAAATAGTGGTCATCCATCTCCTGGCCCTTGGGGGGCTTGGCGCCGAACAGAGTTCGGCCGGTAAACCGAAGATCCCGGCGCCGCTCATACATTTTGGCATCCACCAGGAAATACTCCTGTTCTGGACCCACCGCGGTGGACACCCGTTTCACCGTGTCATTTCCAAACAGCCGCAGGATGCGGAGGGCTTGTCGGTTCAGGGCCTCCATGGAGCGCAGCAAGGGGGTCTTTTTGTCCAGCGCCTCGCCGCTGTAAGAGCAAAAGGCCGTGGGGATGCACAGCGTTTTCCCCTTGATAAAGGCATAGGAGGTGGGGTCCCAGGCAGTGTAGCCTCTTGCTTCAAAGGTAGCCCGCAGCCCCCCGGAGGGAAACGAGGAGGCGTCCGGCTCCCCTCGGATCAGCTCCCTGCCTGAGAATTCCATGATAACCCCTCCATCTGGAGAGGGGGTGATAAAGCTGTCGTGCTTCTCGGCGGTGATGCCGGTAAGTGGCTGGAACCAGTGGGTAAAGTGGGTGGCCCCCTGGGCTACGGCCCAGTCCTTCATGGCGGCTGCCACAGCGTTGGCCACACCCAAATTCAATTTAGCCCCCTCGTCGATGGTCTTCTTTAAAGACTGGTATACCTCAGCGGATAAATTTGCCTTCATCACCCTGTCGTCGAACACCATGCTTCCAAAATACTCCGGAACAGCTGCCATTGTCTTTCACCCTTTCTACTTCTAAAAAAATGCAAAAAAGGCGAAGGCGCCTCTAAGGAAAATCCTTAAAGACGCCTTTGCCTTTATGTGCCGCATTATAGCCCCGTGGCAGCCGTTTGTCAATGAGATTTTGGACTGTTTAGTACATTCTGTAACAGTTTCCAAAAACATTTCGCCCTATTTTTCCTGTTTCTGTCTGGACCGCCAAAATTTTTTCCCATAGGAGACAACACTGGAAAATCCATTTTTACCGGTGCTATAATAGCAGCGGATCCCGTTCCACCAGGCTGCCAGCCGGCTTTGCGGCCTTCGCATATGCCCGGCGACGCAAAAATATCCATGAAAGTTGGTGTGACCGTGAAATATTCCAAGCGCGAGGTCATGCAGTATGTTCAGGAGGAGGAGATCAAGTTCATCCGCCTCGCCTTTTGTGACGTATTCGGCCGGCAGAAAAACATCTCCATCGTGGCCACCGAGCTGCCCCGGGCCTTTGAGTACGGCATCGCCATTGACGCCTCCGCCATCGCCGGCTTTGGGGACGTAGCCCATTCCGACCTGCTCCTCCGGCCTGACCCAGAGACGCTGATGCTCCTCCCCTGGCGCCCGGAGCATGGTCGGGTGGTGCGGATGTTCTGCTCCATTGTCTATCCCGACGGCCAGCCCTTCCCTTGTGATTGCCGGGTCCTGCTTAAGCAGGCTGTGGCCTGCGCTGAGGAGAGGGGGCTTCAGTTTCTCTTTGGCGCGGAGCAGGAATTCTACCTGTTCCGGCGGGATGAAAACGGTGAGCCCACCAAGATTCCCCACGACAGGGCCAACTATATGGATACGGCCCCAGAGGACAAGGGGGAAAACATCCGCCGTGAGATCTGCCTCACTCTGGAGCAAATGGGCATCTGGCCTGAGTGTGCCCACCACGAGGAGGGGCCCGGCCAGAACGAGATCGACTTCCGCTACTCCGACCCTCTCACTGCCGCCGACAATGCCATGACTTTACAGGCCATCGTGAAAATCATTGCCGAGCGGAATGGACTGTGCGCGGACTTCAGCCCCAAGCCCCTGGAGGGGAAACCGGGCAACGGCTTTCACATCAATATGTCAGTGAAGTCAACGGATGGACTGGACCACCTGCCCGAGATGGTAGCCGGTGTGCTGGACAAGGTGGGGGAGATGACCGCCTTTTTGAACCCTACCCGAGAGTCCTATTCCCGTCTGGGCGGCTATAAGGCCCCAGATTACATCTCCTGGTCCAAGGGGAACCGTTCCCAGCTGATCCGGATCCCAGCGGCGGCTGGTGAGTACCGTCGAGCGGAGCTGCGCTCTCCCGATCCTATGGCCAACCCATACCTGGCCTTCGCACTGATGATCTATGCCGGCCTGTACGGCATTGAGCGGCATCTGGAGATGCCTCATCCCGCCGAGGTGGACCTCTACCAGGCGGACGCAGAGACGCTGGTAAAATTCCGTCGGCTGCCTCAGAACCTCCAGTCCGCCTGCGCCACCGCCGCAGACAGCCCCTTTATCCAGACCTATATCCCGGAAGCCATCCTGGCGGAATACCGCAAGCGGGCCTGAAGCCCGTCTGCATAACAGGGAAAGGAGTGGGAAGCCATGAGCCTGAAGGAGCAGGTATACAGCGTTCTTTTTGTATCATCGGCGGAGCGGTTCAACATCGGCTTTTCCGCCGTCCTTCAGGAAACTCCCTGTGAGCCGGTGGTCACAGTGTCTAGCGTAAGCGCCGCCGAGCAGACCCTAACCCAGCGGTCCTTTGATTTTATCTTCATCAACTCTCCCCTTCCGGATGACTCCGGCGTTCGGTTCGCCGTTGACAGTTGCCGTCTGGGGGGGACTGTCATCCTTTTACTTGTCCCCAGCGACCTCCATGACGAGGTCTATGACCGAGTGGCAGAGCACGGAGTATTCACCTTGCCCAAGCCCTTTTCCCGGACCATGCTCCTCCGGGCGGTCAGCTGGATGGTCAGCACCCGGGAGCGGCTCCGGAGGCTGGAAAAGCGCGTCCTGCCTCTGGAAGAGAAGATGGAGGAGATCCGCCTGGTCAACCGGGCCAAATGGTTACTCATCAGTGAATTGAAGATGACCGAGCCGGATGCCCACCACTATATCGAGCATCAGGCGATGGACCGCTGTGTGTCCAAAAGATCCGTTGCGGAGGATATTATCCGTCTTTATACATAGCGGTCCCAAAAGGCCGGAGGGCGCTCCTCTTACCCCACCTGTGGCCCGCGTTCAAATCTCCTCTTGACATGGAGTGTACTCCAACCTTTATAATAGGACAAGTGAAAGTAGTCTTTGAGAATCATATTGTTCAGGAGGGAACCGATCATGGCAGAGTCCAAGGTCTATTTTACCGATTTTCGCACGATCGCCTTTGGCGATAGCCTGCCTATCAAACTGAAGAAACTCATCCGCAAGGCCGGCATCGGCCAAATCGACATGGATGGCAAGTTTGTGGCCATTAAGATGCACTTCGGAGAGCTGGGCAACATCAGCTATCTCCGCTCCAATTACGCCAAGGCGGTAGCCGACGTAGTAAAGGAGCTGGGCGGCAAGCCCTTCCTTACCGACTGCAACACTATGTACCCCGGCAGCCGTAAAAACGCTCTGGAGCACCTGGAGTGCGCTTGGGAAAATGGTTTCACGCCCCTCTCTGTGGGCTGCCCTGTTATTATCGGCGATGGACTGAAGGGGACTGACGATGTGGCTGTCCCCGTGGTGGGCGGTGAGTATGTGAAGGAGGCGAAGATTGGCCGTGCTGTGATGGACGCCGACGTTTTCATCAGCCTGACCCACTTCAAGGGACATGAGATGACCGGCTTCGGCGGGGCCATTAAGAACATCGGCATGGGCTGCGGCTCCCGGGCCGGTAAAACCGAGCAGCACAGCAGTGGAAAGCCCAGCATCTCCCCTGATCGGTGCCGGGGCTGCCTGCGCTGCCAGCGGGAGTGCGCCAACGGCGGACTGGTCTTTGACCAGCAGACACGGAAGATGCATGTGGACCACGACCACTGTGTAGGCTGCGGGCGCTGTCTGGGAGCCTGTAACTTTGACGCTATCTCCTTTGACAACGACAACGCCAACGAAGTCCTCAACTGCCGCATGGCGGAGTACACCAAAGCCGTGGTGGACGGCCGTCCCTCCTTCCACATCTCTTTGGTGGTGGATGTTTCTCCCAACTGCGACTGCCATTGTGAGAATGACGCCCCCATCCTGCCCGACCTGGGGATGTTTGCCTCCTTTGATCCCCTGGCGCTGGACCAGGCCTGCGTAGACGCCTGTCTGGCTGCTACCCCCATGCCCAACAGCCAGTTGTCCGACCATCTGGCCGACCCCGGCTTCCACGACCACCACGATCACTTCACCAACTCCTCCCCTGAGTCCGAGTGGCGCACCTGCCTGGAACACGCCGAGAAGATCGGTCTGGGGAGCCGGAAATACGAATTGATTCGCGTCTAATCCCGCGCACATGAATCATCCTCCCGCCTTACCAGCGGGAGGATGGTTTTTTCTGTTCCGCTGACTGGTTGATTTCCCATGCCCCCGGTGATACAATGATATTTGACCGTCGTCTTTCAATCCATCCGGCCGCGTTGACCTGAGGAAGGAGTTTTTATGGAACAGACCAAACTGTGCACCGTAACTGTGGGCGAGACTGCGCGCGCCTACCCCTATGGGACCACTTATCAAACCATTGCCGCTGACTTTCAGGAGCAATATGAAAACGACATTCTGCTGGTCAGCCGAAACGGGAAGCTCTGTGAGCTGAATAAAACATTGGACCGGGACTGCACCCTGGACATAATCACAGCAAAGGACAAGCCCGGCATCCAAACCTACGAGCGAAGCGCGGTCTTTCTGATGCTCAAGGCCTTTTATGATGTGGCAGGCAGCGAAAACGTGGAGCGAATTTCTGTGGAATACTCTATTGGCCCAGGGCTGTTTATTCGGGCCAAGGGCAGCTTTGTCCTCAACCAGTCCCTCTTGGATCAGGTCGGCGAGCGGATGCGGCTGCTTGTAAACCAGGCAATCCCCATTCAAAAACACTCTATCAGCACGGACGACGCTGTGGACCTGTTTCAGAAAAATCGGATGTACGACAAGTCCCGTTTGTTTGAATTCCGGATCAATTCCCATGTCAATATCTATTCTCTAGACGGCTTTTCAGACTATTTTTATGGATACATGGTCCCGGACACCAGCTATCTCAAATGGTTTGATCTTCAACTGTTCCAGGAAGGCTTTGTCCTTCTTCTGCCCAGCCAGAAAAACCCCCATGCGCTGGCGGAATTCCACCCCTCTGTCAAGGTCTTTCAGGCCCTTTATGATGCCACGCTTAGGTCCGAGAAGCTGGGCATTTCCAACGTGGCGGAGATGAATGAGACGATTGCCAGCGGCGGCGCCACCCAGATGATCCTGACCCAGGAGGCCATGATGGAGAAGCAGATTGGCGACATCGCCGAAGAGATCTCCCGACGGAAAGACGTCCGGTTTATCATGATCGCCGGCCCCTCCTCCTCTGGTAAGACCACCTTCTCTCACCGCCTGTCCACACAGCTGCTGGCCTGTGGGATGCGCCCCCACCCCATCGCCACAGACAACTATTTTAAAAACCGCGCAGATACTCCCCGCGACGAGAATGGGCAGTATGATTTTGAAAGTCTGGGGGCCATGGATGTCGAACTGTTTAATCAGGATATGACCAGGCTTCTGCGGGGGGAGAGCGTTGAGATTCCTCAATTCAACTTCAAAAAGGGGGCGCGGGAATATAATGGTGACTACCTCACCCTCGGCCCCCAGGATATTCTCGTCATCGAGGGCATCCACTGCCTGAATGACCAGTTTTCCTATTCGCTCCCCACGGCAAGCAAGTATAAAATCTATATTAGCTGTCTGACTACACTGAATATCGATGACCACAACCGCATCCCTACCACGGACGCCCGCCTCCTCCGCCGGATCGAGCGGGACGCCAGGACTCGGGGGTACAGCGCAAGAGCCACGATCCAGATGTGGCCGTCTGTCAGACGGGGCGAGGAGCGTTATATCTTCCCCTATCAGGACAGCGCGGATGTGATCTTCAATTCTGCCCTGATCTATGAAACGGCTTTGCTGAAGCCATATATCGAGTCTTTGCTCTTTGCCGTGCCCAAAGACTGTGACGAGTACACAGAGGCCAAACGTCTTTTGAAGTTCCTGAACTACTTTTTACCTATTCCTTCCGACGATGTGCCGAAGACCTCCCTGATGCGGGAGTTTATCGGCGGCGGCTGTTACAAGGTCTGAAGACAGGCCCTGCCGCCTGTGTTTTTTGGAATAAATATAGAGCCTGTGACTTTTGTCACAGGCTTTTTCTATTAAAAAAGAAAGTTAGAAAGCATGATATAATTTGATATTTTTTATCGCCTTGCCATCCACCACCAGCGCCGGGGTCGTCATAACCCCATAGGCGGCGATTTGCGTGAAGTCCGTTACATGGTCGATAGTAGTGTCCATTCCCAGCTCCGCCAGGGCAGATTCCAAGAGGTGAGGAGGGACAAACTCTCAGAAATAGAGAAAACAGGGTGCCCCTCTGATTTCAACCGTCAGACGGGCACCCTGTTTTTTCAACCATAAACCATTGGTACCAAATCGTTGCCACAGAAGGCCTTAATCCCTCAAAACCCAGTCATATCGGGCTTTTTGGACCTCTGAAATCATTCCCACTCTATGGTGCCAGTAGGCTTTGGTGTCAGGTCAAACAGCACTCGATTGACTCCCTTTACCTCGCTGGTAATGCGGGCTGTGATATGCTGGAGCAAGTCGAAGGGCACATTCTCCACTGTGGCGGTCATGGCGTCCACGGTATTGACAGCCCGGATAATGACGCACCACTCGTCGGCCCGCTTGTTCTCCCGGACGCCCACGCTCCTCAGGTCGGGAATGGCGGTAAAATACTGCCACACCTTCCCCTCCAAGCCGTTTTTGGCGAACTCCTCCCGAAGAATGGCATCCGACTCCCGGACAGCCTCCAGGCGATCTCGAGTAATCGCGCCCAGGCAGCGCACTCCCAGGCCAGGACCGGGGAAGGGCTGGCGGTACACCATGGAATCGGGTAGGCCCAGAGCCTTACCACAGGCCCGCACCTCATCCTTGAACAGCATCTTTAGCGGCTCTACCAGCGCAAAGTTCAGATCCTCCGGCAGACCACCCACGTTGTGGTGGCTCTTGACCGCCTTGACGGTTTTGGTTCCGCTCTCGATGATATCAGGGTAGATGGTCCCCTGACCCAGGAATTGGATACCCTCCAGCTTTCGGGCCTCCTCCTCAAAGACGCGGATGAACTCCGCTCCAATGATCTTACGCTTCTGTTCCGGATCAGCTACCCCGGCCAGCTTGTCCAGGAAACGGTCCACCGCGTCCACGTAGACCAGATTGGCGCCCAGCTCCTCACGGAAGACCTTGACCACCTGTTCGGGCTCCCCCTTACGCAGCAGGCCGTGGTTCACATGCACACAGGTGAGCTGTTTGCCGATGGCCTTAATGAGCAGAGCGGCCACCACAGAGGAGTCCACTCCTCCGGACAGGGCCAGCAGCACCTTTTTACCGCCCACCTGCTGGCGGATGAGCTCCACCTGGTCGGCAATAAAGTTCTCCATATTCCAGTTGGCTTCTGCCCCACAGATGGTAAAAATAAAGTTGGACAGAGCCTGCTTGCGTTCTTCTGCATTCTCCGGCCAAGGGGCATCTCCCTTGTGGTCTACCAGCAACGCAGGGATATCGCAGTTGTAGATGTCCTGGGACACGTCAATCTCCACACCATCCACCACCCGGTTGGGGCCCCCGTTCAGGATGATACCCTTGACATTGGGCAGGGCTCTCAGCTCGGCCAGCGTGATGTCGTGGGGGTGTATCTCACTGTACACGCCAAGGGCACGGATTTCACGGGCCAGTCTAGGATTTTCCTCACTGCCCAGATCCAGAATGACGATCATATCCTGTTTCATTGGCAAATGCCTCCTTATTTTTCTCTCTCAAATATCCTATCATGCCGCGTCCCTTCCCGCAAGAGTAAATCGTAAAAAGGTCCCTCGCCTCTTGCAAAAGAGTACAAAGTAGGGTATACTGCCCTTGGCATTCCAGCGTTCTTCTTGATATGAAGAACGCCCAAAAAATTGCGCTGCATCCGCAATATGGCGGAGCGGCAGCAGGAGGAACTGAATATGGAAAAGGCAAAAACCAATCTCACGTACCTGATCGAATTGGCCCTGCTCGTCGGGATCCTGCTGATGATGAACATTACAGGACTGGCGATGATCCCTCTACCTGGACAGTACGCGTCGATCATGACTGTACCAGTGGCTGTGGGCGCGATGATGCTTGGGCCTTTAGCTGGGGGAGTTCTGGGCGGTGTGATGGGCTGTATCAGCTTCTATACCGCCATCAAAACTGGGTTCAGCACCCTGTTCCTTGCGGGCTACACCGGCGGTATAGTGGTAGTTCTCAGCTTCATCAATACTATCATTCCTCGCATCCTGATGGGTATCTGCGTGGGCTGGGTATACCGGGCCGCCAGCAGACTGGACCGGGGAAACACGATTTCCTATTACATCGGCGGCATTGCGGCTCCGCTGCTGAACACCCTTTTCTACATGACGGTGCTGGTCCTGATCTTTTTGAACGCCCCCACCCTCCAAGCGCTTCTGGGCGAGGAGCTGATGGCTAAGTTCCAGGATAACATCCTGCTATTTGTGGCCGCCTACGTGGGGGTCCAGGCCCTGATCGAAGCCGCGCTGGGCTGCGTCATCAGTGGCTCTGTCTGTAAGGCTCTGCGCGTCGTGCTGAAACAGTGAAGGGGGAGAGGTCATGCAAGAGATCGGGATTATGGATGTGGGCGGCTTTCAGGTCGGTCACGCCCAAGATTTGGAGGGAGCCACTGGATGCACTGTCATCCTCTGTGACCGGATGAGCCCCGCCGGACTGGATGTCCGGGGCGGCGGCCCGGCCTCCCGCGAGTCCCAAATATTGAATCCTGTGGCTGCCGCCGAGGGGATCAACGCGGTACTGCTGTCCGGTGGCAGCGCCTTTGGTCTGGATGCCGCCGGCGGAGTCCAGCGGTATCTGGAGGAGCGAGGCATCGGCTTTGACACAGGGGTGGCCAAAGTCCCCCTGGTAAGTCAGTCTTGCCTGTTTGACCTGGGTGTTGGCAGCAAGGAGGTGCGGCCCACTGCGGACATGGCCTATCAGGCCTGTGAGAACGCCAGCCGGTCCGCCCCCGCCCTTGGGAATGTGGGTGCCGGCACCGGCTGCTCCATTGGAAAGTACCGTGGAATGGACAGGGCGATGAAATCAGGTTTCGGCACCTTTGCCCTTCAGGCCGGCCCTGTTAAGGTAGGCGCCCTGGTGGCGGTGAATGCGCTGGGTGATGTGTATGCCCCCGACGGAAAAGTGGTCGCTGGGCTGCTTGATAAGAAGAAATCAGGGCTGTCCTGCACCTTGGATGAGCTGTTTTCCGATGCTTCTCCAACCGGGAATCTGTTTACTGGCAATACTACGTTAGGCATTATCGTCACCAACGCACAATTTTCCAAAACCCCTCTGACCAAGATTGCCGGTATGGCCCACAACGGCTATGCCAGGGCCATTCGCCCGGTTCACACCACCGCTGACGGAGACAGCATCTATGCTCTCTCCGTGGGCTCTGTTCCGGGTGACGTCAATCTGGTGGGCGCTCTGGCCGCTCAGGCCATGGAGATGGCGATCCTTCGAGCTGTCCAGACGGCGAAATCCGCCTATGGACTGATTGGTTTGCCTGACCTTTCCCACTGACCATGGGGCCTCCCTTCTGTATTTCCACCAGGGAAATGGCTCTTTTAGGAGAGGATTCCCGCTGTTCCCAGAGATATAAGTTTTTTGAGAGTAAGTAAGCACGGCTGAAGTCTGTCGAGTGGAAAGCGCAGCAGCAGACCGAACAGTAGAAACAGGTATAACATACGGCGGGAACATCTTAAACGATGCTCCCGCCTTTGCTTGCAAGAGCACATTATACCAATAAGGCGCTGATAAATCTGCACAACAAACTGTAATTGACCGGTTCAACCTCAATTACGAATATGTTTGCACTGGACTATGAACCTGTCAAAGCGTTTGCGAAGGTTGTTTCGGCTATCCTCAGATAAAGTTACAGTGCTTACCGCGGCAATCTGTTCAATAACCTGATCAATATTCAAATCATCAGTGTAGATTTTATATTCGGTTATATCCTCAGAAAATGATTTGATACATCTGTCAATCTGTTGAGCTGCCCAAGATTGTTTTCCTTCAAGTCTGGATGCAAGCCGCTGCAAAAGAGTTTCCTTTTTGGCATATAAAATAATATGTTTTACTTCATATTTTTTTGATAGGGTGCCAATGATCTCGTCATAGTATTGCTTATCTGTTATCGTCATAGGGACGATTACATGGCCAGAACAGTGTTCAGAAATGTAATCCAGCATATCATAGTTAAACTTACGCCACATAGGGTAGTCTTGGAAATCATCTTTGTTGATTGATGGAGGAATATTTTTACGAATAAAAAATCCTACATTTTACGGATCGTAAACATATGAATTTGGAATCCTGCGCTGCAATCCATATGCTGCTTGTGTTTTTCCTGAACCAAAAGCGCCATTTATCCAAATAATCATTTTGCCTCCTGTATAGAATCATATATCTTTTAACTTGTCGAATTCGTCTTCACCGCCTAATGCGTACCAGACAATTTCTGCACCCTATTATAATTGAACAATGAAAAAATACAAGGGCGGGAACTTAGCCCCCGCCCTTGTCCATCATAGAATGTTCTCAATAGAAATGATAAATCCGAACACACTACCCACTTGGATCATGTAGTTCGGATTATCATTATTTGGAAGGGACGGTTAAAACCGATATTTCTGTCAGAAACGAAAAACGCCGCCCCCAGGGCGGCCCCAAATCACAACCCAGCGTAAGCGGTTGTGATTTGGAAAGGAGGAGCAGCGGCGTGAGCGCGCTCTGACTTTTGAAAAAAATCGGAGCAAGCGATACAAAGCTTGCTCCGACGTGGTCGGAGTGTCATTAAAGAATCTGTGAAAACTCAGTAATATCAATGGTTTGCAAGCATCGAGCAAGGTTCTTATCCTAAATTTTGAACGATTACACTACCTAACTACCTTTCGTGTGATGGCGGATTACATTATTCAAACAATACTAAAAAATTATGCCATATCTACTCTTATTTGTTAATGCAGAAAGGAAAGAGAAAGCCTTTGAGGAGACAACCATTTGACTGCCTTTTTCAATGCATTTACTCATTTTCCTCATTCTCAGATGGTTCGTCAACATTATCCTCACTATCTTTGCTATCTTCCTGGTGTGCAGATTCGAGTTGGTCATCTTGTGGATCAGATGCTACTAAAGATGCTAAGAATGTTGTCATTGTTCCAGAAAGCGCAGAAAAATTAACAGTTTGCATTACATTGTTAATCCCATCACTGATCTGTTTCAATGCATTTATTGCAGGAGATAAAGAGGCGGAAATAGCTTGTGTTAGCTCTGCCATTCTCATTAACGGTTCTGCCAGCGCTTCACTCATGTATTCATAGTTCTTACTAGCGAAATCTTTTTCTTCGGTAATTTGAATAGCCTTAATAATAGCTTTGTTCAGCCCTCTCATTATTTTCTCACAGTGGGTATATTCTGATTTCGAGAAAAATTTGAAATGCGCAATTTTGTTTCTATATTTTCTGATGTTTTCTATTATTTCTTCGATTTCGTCTATATCAACTTTGCTGCTAAAAAATCTCTCCCAATCGCTTTTAATTGAGAACTCCGAAAATGCCTTGCGTAGTTGATCATCGGACAGTTTTGATAAATCTTGGTGCTCATCAAGAAACTTCTTCTTAGTTTCCTCATCAAAAGGAGTCCAACTAGGCGTAAATAACAATGTTTGAATATCATTAAACTCGAGAGAATAGAAGAACTGTTTTAAACGTTCTTCTTCTTTCTTTTCTTTGTTTCCACTGGCTTGGATTACTCTTTTTATCTTTGCCTGAAATTCCTCACCCGTAGTAGCCTGATAATAGTTTCTTCCAAAATTAACAATATAGATGTTAAATAGAAGTTTTCTTAGATTTCTCTCAAGTGAGTTGAGTTTTGGAATGATTTTATTGCAATAATATTCTGAAATTGCGTCATAAGAAATAATAGTGATATACCTTTCGTTTAATTCTGGTAAAGAAAGGAGTTTATCTTGAATTTGTTCCAAGCAGCCAATAATTTTAACTTTGCTCTTTCCTTCCACAAAAACATTCAAATAGGTAGTGTCAATAACTTCACTAATATCGAAACTTACATGATAAAAATCATCTCTAACTTGCATCACATAAGTAATTTTGTTTTTGAACAGCTCGTCGGTGATTTTTTCGCTAGATGCGCCGGGAAATAGTTTCATAATGTAATTATGAATTCTGTGTCCAACCTCGATAACAAGAATTTTATTTCCCGCACTATCTACATGGTCTTTTTTACTCGCACATTCTTTTTTTAAAAAGATATAGCTGCTTTGAAGCGTCATCGTTTTCACCACAGTATTTTAAACTTTATTTATTTATTTGCAAACATTTTACTTCAAAATGGTTCAAAATTCAATGTGTGTAATAGCGAATACAAGTAAAAGCGCCCACCGGGACTACGGGCGGCGTTTTCATATATCCCAATAAGAAAGGAGGGGGGCTCCCCCACAGGCCAGCCATCGGGCTGGCTTTTTGTATTTTATAATGAAGGAGGTTTTTAGGTGGTTGACGATAAAAAGAATATTCCCGAGGCTGGGAAGGTAGACGAGCCCTCCAAGCTGGGAAAGGTGGAGCCTGTCAAAGTCGATTCTCCGGCGCAGGATCAGCCCGCCCCGGCCAAGACGAAGGCCCCAAAAACCAAGGATGCTCCTGCTCCGTCTGAGGAGGGTACGCCGCAGCCGGGTAAGGAGGAGAAGCAGACCACGATCCCTGGCATGGGTGATCCTGCCCCCGCTGGAAAGGTGGTGGATTTTACCGCTGCCCGGGAAGGAGCGGCGAAAAGCAAGCCCCCGGAAAAGGTGGCGGCCCCGGATAAGGGCAAGCAGGCGGACAAAGTGAAGGATGCAGCTAAGCCCCGCAGGGGCCGCCCACCCAAGGCGGATAAGGCGGCCCCTGACAAGGCCAAGCCGCAACCTCGGGACAAAATGTCCCAAAGCAAACCGTCTGCCGGGAAAGGTGCTCCCGCCAAGGTGGAGGCCCCGGCTGCAACCGAGCAGCCGCCCGCCCCTCGGGACGCTACCCGTGGCGTGAAAGAGGAGATCGTGTATCTCAATCTTGCCGAGCTGCACCCGTTCAAAAATCATCCTTTTGGCGTCCGGGACGATGCGGAAATGCAGGGACTGGTGGAGTCGGTCAAGGCTGCTGGGGTCAATCAGCCTGCGCTGGTGCGGCCCCGTGAGGGCGGAGGATATGAGATCATCGCCGGACACCGCCGCCAGCGGGCCAGCGAACTGGCCGGGTTTGTCAATATGCCCTGTATCGTCCGCAACATGACCGATGACGAGGCCATCCTCACCATGACGGACGACAACCTGCGGCACCGGGAGAGAATTTTGCCCACGGAAAAGGCCGCTGCGCTGAAACAGCAGGTGGAGGCCATCAAGCACCAAGGAGCCCGGCCAGGTGAGGACGATAAGAGCGCCGGAAAACGCTCTACGCAGGTCGTGGGAGATCGCAACGGAATGAACTACAAGCAGGTACAGCGGTATATCCGCCTGACCGAGCTTGTCCCCGATCTGCAAAAGATGGTGGACGAGAAGCAGCTCGCCTTTACCCCTGCCGTGGAGGTTTCGTTTATCCGCCCCAAGCACCAGAAGTATATCGCTGTCGCCATTGAGGGGCAGGCGTCCTCTCCGTCCCTCTCCCAAGCCCAGAAGATGCGGGAGCTGGATAAGGAGGGCAAGCTGAACGGCAATGTGATCGACGGTATTCTGAGCGAACAGAAAAAGGAGGTTGACAAGGTGATCATCAACAGCGCCGAACTGGAAAAGTATTTTGGAAAGGACAAGACGCCCCGGGAGATGAAGGACACCATTCTGGCCCTGCTGGACGAGTGGAAGGAGAAGCAGCCCCCCGAGCTGGGCAAGCCCGACAAGAAAAAGGATATGGAGAAGTAACTGACCTTGGGACAATTTGTCCCGAGGTCTTTTTCGCCTCCTCGTTCAAGGCTCTGGTGCTTGATCCCCCCGCCCCCTTTCCCATGGATGGGAGAGGGGGGATAGGGGTGAACACAATGAAACGGAGGATTTCTATGAAAAGACCCCTTGCGTATATCACCGCCGCGTGGTGCGGCGATGACTACAAAAACACGGAACAGGCGGCCCGGTACTGCCGGGCGGTGTACGAGGCGGGCTTTTCGCCCATCTGCCCCACGCTGTTTCTGCCCTTGTTCCTCAACGACGCCGTTCCCGAGGAGCACAAGAACGGCATCGACATGAGCCGTGACCTGCTGCGGCGCTCCCATGTGCTGGTGGTGTGCGGCCATACCGTCACCGAGGCCATGAAAAATGACATCGCCGTGGCCCAGCGGCTGGGGATCACCGCCACAACGCTGGATGGCATCCTCACCGTCAAAGGACAGGGGCGGCGCTAAGGTGCCGGAAATCACATTAGGGAGCTTGTTTGATGGGATCGGCGTATTCCCTTTGGCTGCGGCCCGCTGTGGGATCGTGCCGGTATGGGCAAGCGAGATCGAGGCCGCTCCCATCTCTATCACCAAGCGCCATTTCCCCGGTGTGAAGCATTTAGGGGACATCACAAAACTACATGGAGGAGCAATCCCGTCTGTCCATGTATTGACCTTCGGCTCCCCTTGTCAGAACCTTTCACAGATTGGAAACCGCACCGGCCTTGCCGGGGCAAAATCCAATCTGTTTTTTCATGCCATCAGGATCATCCAAGAAATGAGGGATGCGACCAAAGGTGTATATCCAATTATCGCTGTTTGGGAAAACGTCATGGGAGCGTTTTCTTCAAATGACAGGATGGATTTTAGAGCCGTACTATCCGCTTTTGCAGACACCGAAATTTCAATGCCTCCTTCGGGAAGATGGGCAAACGCCGGAATGGTGCGAGGGGGATGCCCCGACATCGCATGGCGGCTCATGGACGCCCAATATTGGGCAAGCCCCCGGCTGGCACGACGGCAGCGCATCTTTCTCGTGGCAGATTTTGGAGGGAGACGTGCTCCCGAAATACTGTTTAAGCCCCGTACAATGCAGCCACTTCCTGCGTCTGGCGGAACGCGCCGGATGTTCGCCTCCGAGGGAGATCGAGGCGCTTTTCTTGAAGCAAGGGGGCGTGTACCTATCGTCCGACCCTTTCAAGGATTCCGTATGCGGGGAGCTGCCAAGCAGGGAGAACAAACGGCATTCCAAAACAGTTTCGGATTTCCAACTGACCCTTTTCCCACTTTATTAGCGGGAGCGGTCTCTCCATTTGCCTTTTGGTATGAGGACGATCCTGAGGGCGGCTGTATCCGCTTCCCCACAGAGTTGGAGAGTGAGCGCATGATGGGGTTGCCGGAGGGATGGACAAAGTACGGCATCGGAGGTGAAGAAATAAGATCGGCCCAGCGGTATAAAGCCTTGGGGAACGCAATCGCTCTGCCCTGCGCCGAGTACATCATGACAGGGATATATGAAGTGCTGGGAGGTGTTGCATGACATTGTTTGAAGCCTATATCACCAACTTGGGGAAGTACAACAAAGGTGAGCTGGTAGGCGAATATCTGAAATTCCCCACGACACCCGAGGAGGTGCAGGCCCTCTTGAAGCGCATCGGCATTGACGGGGTGCGGTATGAGGAGATATTTATCACCGACTTCGACGGGGATGTGCTGGGGCTGTACGACCACTTGGGCGAATATGAGAACATCGACGAGCTCAACCATCTGGCCTGCGTGATCTCCGAGCTGGATCAAAGCGATCTGGAGAAGTTTGAAGCGGTCATTGACAGCGGCGAATACACCGGCAGCGTGAAAGAACTGATCAATCTGGCGCAAAATCTGGATTGTTTTGAGTTCTATTCCGGCATCTCCAACGAGGAGGAGCTGGGGCGGATGTATATCGAGGACTTTGAGGCCCTCCAGATCCCCGAGCATCTGATCGACTACATTGACTATGAGGCATACGGACGGGATGTCCGTATCAACGAGGGTGGACATTTCGCCCCCGGAGGCTATGTGTTCAATAACAATAGTAGTTTTATTGAACACTATTCCGGGCTGGAGGACATTCCCGACGAGCATAAAGTTTTTTCCATGCCCAAGCTCAACATCCGGGAGCAGATGGCCGCTTACAAAGAGGTCATAGACCGTTCCTCGCTGGAGGGAGAACGGCTACACCCGAGAAAGGAGGTACCGGAGCGATAACAACACTTCGGGACAATTTGTCCCAAAGAAAGGGGTGGTTTGACTGGTAGATGAAGATATTTCCCGGCGCACGATTGCCGTTTCCGTGAAGGCGTCCAAGCTGACCGCCCGGGGCCTTGCCTATGTCGTGCGAGGTGTGGGCCGGAAAATTGCCAAGCACCACCGGGCCAAGCAGACGCCCCACGGCAAGCAGAGCGTGAAAAAGCTCATGGCCCACGGCGCATCGGCATCCAGCATTGAGCTGTCCGGCGATACCAAGCTGTTTGACCGGGTGGCCCGGAAATGGAATGTAGACTACGCCTTTTACAAAACCGGGCCGGACAAATATCTGCTGTTCTTCAAGGCTGGGCAGGCCGACGCCATGACCGCCTGTTTTTCTGAATACTCCCGGAAGGTACTGAACAAATCCAAATCCCGGCGCATCCCCATCCGGGATCAGCTCAAACGGGCGTCGGAGCAGCTTGCCCAAGAGCGGCCCCGTCCCAAAGAATATGGGACCCCCGCAAAGTCGCAGGACTTTGAGGGGAGAGGAGGTGCAAGGGAGCGGGCGGATTTCGGCGGCAGGGCCGCCGAAGGAGCAGAGCGGACTTTGCACCGACGACAGGAGGTGGTTCATGCCGACAGATAAAATCCGAAAGTACATTCTCCCCAACATTCCCTATCTGTTCATCGGCTGGGCCTGTCTGAAGCTAGGGACGGCCTACCGTCTGGCGGCAGGGGCCGGGTTTGGGGAAAAGCTGCTGGGGCTGGGCCGGAGCATCGGCCCGGCCTTTGCTGACTTTGCTCCGGGGCTTGATTCCTTTGACTGGCTGGTGGGCCTTGTGGGGGCGGTGGCGTTTCGCCTGCTGATCTACTTCAAAAGCAAGAACGCAAAGAAATACAGGCGGGACGAGG
The DNA here is from genome assembly GCF_014287965.1 of Flintibacter hominis. Classification (NCBI taxonomy): domain Bacteria; kingdom Bacillati; phylum Bacillota; class Clostridia; order Eubacteriales; genus Flintibacter; species Flintibacter hominis. The sequence goes on from NZ_JACOPO010000006.1 coordinate 168,065, forward strand.
AATACGGCTCCGCCCGATGGGGCACAGCGGCGGATATTGCCCCCTATGTCGATCCGGTTCCCGACTGGAACATCCCGCTGACCCAGACAGAAAAGCTCACCATGTCCAGCCGCCCGAAAAATCCCAAGTACGCCCGGAACAAAAACATTCTGGTCATCGGCGGCAGCGGCAGCGGCAAGACCAGATTCTTCGTCAAGCCCTCCCTCATGCAGATGCACAGTTCCTATGTGGTCACCGATCCCAAAGGGTCACTATAATAAGGATAGAAAGGTCGTGAAAATACAAAACAGGAGGTTACACACATGAGAAAGCAGGAGCAAAAGGGTAAAATCACAGCATTGTACGAAAGGTTATCTCACGACGATGGGCGGTCTGACGAGAGCGTGTCCGTAGAAAATCAAAAGCGCATCCTGGAGGACTACGCCCGAAAAAATGGCTTCACTAATGTCCGCCACTTCACCGATGACGGGGTGCGGGGAACGACCTTCAAGCGGCCCGGCCTGGACGCTATGGTGGACGAGATACGGGCCGGAAATGTGGCTACCGTCATTGTCAAAGACCAGAGCAGAATAGGCCGTGACGTGGTGGAGGTCGGCTTGCTCAAACGCACCTTTGACGAGTACAACGTCCGCTTTATCGCCGCCAATGACAACCTGGACACCGCCAATGGATTTGATATTATGTCCATCTTCCGGGATGTGATAAATGAGTGGTACGTTGCTGACACCAGCCGCAAAATCAAGACCGTTTTCAAGTCCAGAATGGAAAAGGGCCTGCGCTGTTCGGGGGCCGTCCCCTATGGCTATCTCGCTTCAAAAGAAGAAAAGGGCGAGTGGGTGATCGACGAGGAAGCTGCCGCCGTTGTGCGCCGCATCTTTCAGATGGTCATGGACGGTCAGAGCGTCAACGGCATCGCCCGAACGCTGCGGGCCGAGCAAATCCCCATCCCTTCCGAACACTGGAAGCGTATCGGCTGTCCTGTTCGAGCCAACAGCTACCGCGACCCCTACGCATGGTCTGCCACCACCCTGGGTTATGTTCTTAAAAGGCCGGAGTACCTGGGGCGCAAGGTGCTGGGCAAGACTGTCTGTGAGAACTACAAGACTAAAAGCACCCGCAGGACAATGCCAGAGGAACAATTTGTATTTGAGGGAGCCGTCCCCGCCATCATTGACGAAGAAACGTGGCACAATGTTCAGCGTTTGCGGGAAACCAAGCGCCGGACACCCAAGCGGAGTAATGCCCCTAACCGTTTAACCGGACTGCTCTACTGTGCCGACTGCGGCGCAAAGCTGACCCACCACAACAGTCTTGTCCAAGGCAAGTACATTGACGATGCTTTCACCTGTTCCAGATACCGGGCACCTATGGAGGATTGCACCATTCACTATGTTGCCACGCAAAAGCTGGAAGCGGCGATCCTCTCCGCCATCCAGCGGATAAGCTGGTATGTCCGCAACAACGAGCAGGAGTTTGTTCAGCGGGTTCGAGAGGCATCCAGTCTGCGCCAGGAGGAAGCAGTCAAGGATTGCCGGAAACAGATTGTCCAGGCGAAGAAGCGCCACGCCGAACTGGACGGACTGGTGAAGAAGCTGTACGAGGCCAACGCCACGGGCAAGCTGCCGGATAAGCATTTCAGCCGTCTCCTTGCCGAGTATGACGAGGAACAGGCCGCGCTGGAAGCCTCCATGACGGAGTGGCAGGGCTTGCTGGACAACTGGAACGCCGACCGGGTGAGAATGACGGAGTTTATCGACCTTGCCAAGCGGTACACCGATTTTTCGGAACTGACTACGCCCATGCTCAATGAGTTTATCGAGAAAATCGTTGTCCATGAGGGCAACGGACGGGGAAAGCAGCGCCGTCAGCGGTTAGATTTCTATTTCAATTTCATTGGCGCGTTTGAGGTTCCCGCCGACATTGTGACCCCGATGGAGCAGGAGGAAGAACGCCGCCAGCAGGAGGAACAGGCAGAGAAAGAGGAACGCTCCCAGGCGCTTGCCCAGGTTCGGTATGAGAGGTACAAGCAGGAGCGCCGGGAGTTTACCGCGAGGAAGCGGGCGGGCCTGTTGACCCCGGAGGAACAGGCGGAGGAAGAACGGCGGTTAGAGCGCAATCGGGCCTATCAGCAGAAGCAACGCGACAAGAAAAAGGCCAGTCAGCCAGAGAAGCCTCGCAAACGCTCACTGAAGGAACTCGCCAAGCTGGATGGAGCCGATCTCACCCCGGAGGAAGCGGAGCGGCTTGCGGCGCACCGCCAGAAGAAAGCCGAGCAGCACAAAGCGTGGCGTGACAGGCAGAAGTCCGCACAGCCCCCGAAGCCCCAACAGCGGACGTTGAAAGAACTTGCCAGATGTGCCGAGGCAGGTTTGCCTCTCACCCTGGAAGAAGCAGAACGGCTGGAAGCCCATCACAATCGGAAAAAGGCGGCTTTGCAGGATTTGAAAGCCCGCGCCGAAACCGACCCGGTAGCGGCGGCAGAGTTGGCGCAGCAGAGAGCGCAACAGTCAGAAGCGGTAAAGAAGTCCCGTCAGAAAATGTATGCGGACGCTGCCACCGGAGATCCCGAAGCCCAGGCCCGGTATGAACGTATGCTTGCCGCGAGGCGGGAGAACTACCACAGGAAGAAACAGGCAGAAGCCGAAGCTGCTCAAGTCAGTTAACGTAGATACAGAAAACGCCAGGGACAACGATAGTCCGTGGCGTTTTTGTCATTACTGCCGTTCCAGCAAATCCATATATTTCTGACGTTCGCCCTCCGGGACTTTCAGCGCCGCCATAGCCTGTTCAATGGTCAGCCCCATCGTTTCCATGAGGTTTTTGATAGAGGACAAGATACCTTTAGCAACGCCTTTTTCCTCAACGCCCTTGCTCAAATTACACATGACCGACACCTCCCTTTCCATTGTCTGCGTCATTTGAATGTCGTAATCGTCCTGCAAAATTTTCCGCTTTTCCGCCTCGCTGGTTTCGTTGGAGAGAAGCACATCCAGCATCCGCAATACGCCGTCATAATTTGACCCATCCGGCCCGCCAAGGCACAGCATGATGATGGACAGCAAATCATAATTCCTGATGGGTTCTTTGCCCTCGCCGACCAGATATTCTTCCACCAGCCGATACCGGGTAATGGTGTTCTCTCGATACTGCGGCGGTTTCATGCAAATCCAGATGGAATAGACCTTCTTGATTTTTTTATAATGGGAGCCAGTGAACTCCCTGCCATACTGGGAAGAAATCATTCGGCTGCAATAGTATATGCCCCGCTTTATCAGCGGATAGCCGGGGTAAAAATCGTTCTGGGCCTCCACGTTGATGATGAGGGCAATTTGTTCCTCGGAGTCGGGAACGATGGCGCGGAAGCGAATGTCATAGGTGACTGTCCCCTCGCGCACCGATTTGTCCTCGGTGTCCATGCCGCTGATGACTGTGCCACCCTCGTCCGGCAGCACCGGGACGGCGGACACCTCGGGTTGGCCCTCAATGTACTTCTCGGCAATATCATTGACATCGCAATCCTTGTATTCTTCCAGGCAGGACTTCATAATCCGCGCCAGGATTGCCTTTTCAGACAGGACACGCTTACAGGCGGCATCATAACCCGCGCTGTCATCTGTGACGTGCAGTCCCTGGGCGATTGTCGTTTTGAGCTCCACCATCCTCACCTTCTTTCGTTTCATTCTACCACAGCTTTGCCAGCGCGTCCACTTCTTTTTTGAAAAGAGTTGCGTATGGCGTATACACGAGAGAGATATGGAGGTGCAGTGACAGAAAAAATTTATCTTAACAGGGTTGCTTTTGGGAATTTGATATGCTATACTATAAAAATCCAAGCAAAGGAGTTTATCAATATGCGGCAAGGTATTCTTAAATAAAATTTGATAATGGGAACAAAGACAAACGTCCTCAAGGAGAGGGCTTGGTTTTTGTACCCAATTTAAGAATACTTTTGCCTTTTCATTTCATATCGTGATAGACAACGGCCAGCCTTGGCCGCAGTTTTCATGTGTGTCCTACCTATCATCCCCAGCGGTAAAAGTATTTGTCGCTGGGGATTTTTGCGCCCTTCTGGGCCTTGTATGGAGGACAATCATATGAAAATCATCAATATTGGCATTCTTGCTCATGTAGACGCAGGTAAGACGACCTTGACGGAGAGCCTGTTATATACCAGCGGAGCAATCGAGGCGCCCGGCAGTGTGGATCAGGGAACAACGAGAACGGACACCATGTTTTTAGAGCGGCAGCGTGGAATCACCATTCAAACGGCGGTCACTTCCTTTCAGTGGCACGATTGTAAGGTCAACATTGTGGATACTCCTGGGCATATGGATTTCTTAGCGGAGGTCTATCGCTCCCTTGCCATTCTTGACGGAGCGATTTTGGTTGTTTCTGCAAAAGACGGCGTTCAGGCGCAGACCCGTATTCTGTTTCATGCTCTGCAAGTAATGAAAATCCCAACTGTTATCTTTATTAACAAAATCGACCAGGACGGGATTGACCTGCCAGGTGTGTATCAGTCTATCCGAGATAAGCTCTCCGCAAATATGATTATTAAGCAGAACGTGCAGCTTTCCCCGGATATATCCATCATGGAAAACATGGGGCTGGAGAATTGGGATACCGTGATTGCGGACTGTGATGAATTGTTGGAGAAATATATTGCCGGAGAACCAATGGACAAAGAAGAACTTCTGCGGGAGGAAAACAGGAGAATCCAAAGCGTCTCTCTGTTTCCGGTCTATCATGGCAGTGCCAAGGTAAACTTGGGAATCCGACAACTCATTGAAGCGGTCACAGATACATTCCAATCACCCACCGGGCAGAACAGCTCTGAATTGTGCGGAACTGTGTTCAAAGTTGAGTACGCAAACCAGAGCCAACGCCTTGCCTATCTGCGGTTGTATAGCGGTACGCTTCATTTGCGGGATTCCGTAGCCTTGGCAGGGAAAGAAAAACTGAAAATTACGGAAATGCGTATCCCCTCAAAGGGTGAGATTGTCCGAACAGAGATTGCCCATGCGGGCGAGATCGTCATTGTACCCTGCGACAGTTTGCGGCTGAATGATGTGCTGGGAAACAAACTGCTGCTGCCCCGTGAAACGTGGAGCGACAATCCTCTCCCTTTGCTGCGGACAACAATTGCACCAGAGAAACCAGAACAGAGGGAACGCTTGTTAAACGCCTTGACAGAAATTGCGGATACCGACCCGCTTCTGCGCTATGAAGTAGACGCTGTGACCCATGAGATCATTCTCTCCTTTTTGGGCCGGGTACAATTGGAAATTATCTCTGATCTTCTGGTGGAAAAATATCAGCTCAACACAACTGCAAAAGAACCTACCGTCATCTATATGGAGAGGCCATTGAAAGCGGTAAGTCACACCATTCATATCGAAGTGCCGCCCAATCCATTCTGGGCGTCCATCGGGCTGTCCGTCACCCCTCTCCCCCTTGGCACCGGAGTGCAGTATGAGAGCAAAGTTTCCGTTGGGTACTTGAATCAGAGTTTTCAAAACGCTGTATTGGATGGTATCCGCTACGGTCTGGAACAAGGCGTGTATGGATGGAAGGTAACGGACTGTAAAATCTGTTTTGAGTATGGGCTTTATTATAGTCCGGTCAGCACTCCCGCAGACTTTCGGTCATTGGCACCTATTGTATTGGAGCAGGTGTTGAAAAAGGCGGGGACGCAGCTATTGGAACCATATCTTTCTTTTACACTCTATGCGCCGCAGGAATATCTCTCCAGAGCTTATCATGACGCACCAAAATATTGCGCGAGTATTGAAACGACCCAGGTTAAAAACAGCGAGGTGATTTTTACTGGCGAAATCCCTGCCCGCTGTGTGCAAGAGTACCGCAATGACCTCACCTTTTATACAAACGGGAGAAGCGTTTGTTTAACAGAATTGAAGGGGTATCAAATCGCCAGCGGCGAACCAGTTTTTCAGCCACGCCGCCCAAACACCCGGATTGATAAGGTGCGCCATATGTTCAACAAAATTCTCCCATCAATGATGGACTTATAAAATCCCTTTGGAACAAAGGGCGCACTTCTATACATGGTCTGCGACCATGTATCGTGCGCTCTGCGAGGCTACGGCCCGGACTTCCGAAAGTCCGGGCCGTTTGCGTCGCTCCGCTCCGTACAAGGGGCTGCGCCCCTTGCGCCGCTTTGCGGCTATCCCTGCGCCCTCGCTGGAAAGGTACATCCGCTCTGCGTCTGCACCTTTCCAGCGAGGCTAAAACCGAATACCGTTACCCTTGACCGTTTACCCGACACAGCAGGTAGACGGTCTTTTGTTTTGCCAAGAAGGAGGTCAAACACGATGGACAAGTCACGCGAAGAATTAGAGAAAGAGTATGCTGAGGCCACCGCTAAGTTGGAGCAGTACCAGCACAGAGGCCAGCGGTATGAGAACCGCATCCGCTACTACACCCAAGGCGAAAGGAAGAAGCGAAACCACCGACTTATCACCCGTGGCGGAGCGGTGGAGAGTATCGCCCCGGAGGTGCGCGGCATGAGCGAAAGGGCCTTTTTTCTTTTGATGGAAAAGGTCTTTTCCCTGCCGGAAGTTGCCGCCCTGGTGAGCCAAGCCACTGACCAGCAGGAAAGCGGATAATTGGCCCTGTTCCATCTCCACGTTACCCAGGTCAAACGGAGCGCGGGACAGTCTGTTGTCACGTCCGCCGCCTACCGAGCCGGGGAGAAATTGTATAGCGAATACTATGGCGAGGTCAGCGACTACACCCACAAGGGCGGCGTGGTCTGCACAGACATTCTCCTGCCGCCCCAGGCCCCCAACCAGTACCAAGACCGCGCCACCCTCTGGAACGCCGTGGAGAAGGCCGAGCGCGGCAAGAAAGCCCAGCTTGCATATAGCTTTGACATTGCCTTGCAGAACGAGTTTTCATTGGAGGAAAACATCGCTCTTGCAAGGCAATTTGTTTCGGAGCAGCTTGTGGGCCGGGGCATGATTGCCGACTTTGCCATCCACCAGCCGGACAAGGAGGACGGCGGTATTCCTAACCCGCACTTTCATGTTCTCTGCCCCATCCGGCCCATTGAGCCAGACGGCAAATGGGGGTGCAAGCAGCGTCGCCGCTACCGTCTGGACGAGGATGGGAACCGCATCATGGGTGAGGACGGCAAACCCCTCTTTGACGCTGTTCCTACCACCGACTGGGGAAGCCCGGAAACGCTGGAACAATGGCGGAAGGCGTGGGCCGCTATGGTCAATGCCAAGTTTGAGGAAAAGGGCCTGACCTGCCGTGTCGATCACCGCTCCTATGAGCGTCAGGGCCTTGACCTGCTGCCTACCATCCATGAGGGCGTAGCCGTCCGCCAGATGGAGGCCAAGGGCATCACCACCGACAAGGGCGATCTGAACCGCTGGATAAAAAAGGCCAACAACATTCTGCGGGATATTCGGAAGAAAATCGCCGGCCTGACAGATTGGATAAAGGCCATAAAAGAAGAATTGAGCCAGCCCCAAGCCCCGACCCTTGTTGCCCTGCTGACCGACTACTATGAGGGCCGGAACACCGGAGCATGGAGCCGCAACGCCAGGATTGGGAACCTCAAAGATTTTGCCGAGGCCGTCAATTTTCTGACCGAGAAAGGCATTGTCACTCTGGAAAATTTGGAGGCCCATATTGCCGCCCAGGGTGAGCGGGCGGAGGCCGTCAATACGTCCATGAAAGCCAAGTCCGCCCGTATGAACGAGTTGAAGGAACTGCTTCGCCTCGCCGCCCTCTACCGGGACACCAAGCCCATCTATGACGAGTGGAAGGGTATCAAGTGGAAGGGCAAGCGGGAAAAATTCGAGAGGGCGCATGAGGGCGAGTTGCGGACGTTCCACATGGCCCGCCGCAAACTGGACAAGCACCGTTCCCCTGCTGGTAAAATCCCCGTTCATGCGTGGGAACAGGAACAGGCGAGGCTTCAACAGGAGTACAAGTCCGAGTATGAGCAGTACAAGCCCATCCAGGACGATTTACGGCGGCTACAACAGGTAAAGCGCAACGCCGATGCTGCCATACACCAGCAGGAGCAAACCCAGCAGAAGCGCCGGGAGGTGGAGCGGTGAGCGACATTCCCCGACTAACCTACCAGCAGTACCGGGCCGTCCGGCGGCTGGTGCATGACTGCTGCAATTATGACGGCGGCAATTGCCTTGCTCTTGATAACGGCTGGGAACCTTGTATCTGTGTCCAGAGTATCAGCTATTCCCTGGTCTGCAAATGGTTCCGCACCGCCGTCCTGCCAACAGACAAGGGGCTGTGTGCCGCATTGCTCCACCGAGGACGGGCGCGGCCCTGTGCCGAGTGCGGGACGATGTTCGTGCCGCGCTCCAATCGGGGCAAATACTGTGACGAGTGCGCCGCCAATGTGCGCCGGAGAAAGAAAGCTGCCAGCGAACGGGAACGCCGCAGGCGTGGACATCTAGAGGCTGAAAAGCCTTGCAATCAGGGGGCTTGCGGACAGCCCTCAAAGGGGGACTGATACATTCCCCTTCCCCCGCTCCAACGTGGGCGGCAAAATGGCGCTCACGTGGATTAACTTTGATGAATGATGAAAGGAGAGCCTATGACCTACGACCCCAGCATGACGATCACCAGCACCATCCCCGCCCCGGAGGGGAGCGACAGCACCAGCAGAGAGGGCAAGGCCATCCCCCTGCCCGTGATGGCGGGCGGCAACGCTTCACCCGCCCCGGACGTACCGCCACCCGATATGGTAAAGACCGTTGGCGGTACGACCTTTGATATTTATTTCCATTTCAGCCAGACCAGCCGGGAAACCTTTACCGACAAGGTACTGCGCCTTATTCAATCCGATGTTGTAACCTCATAAAAATAATTTACTTTTTTCTCTATCCTTATTGACAAAACCCGAAAGGACAGCTTTTGTCCGAGGTGGGAACCATGCTGCGCCGGGGTGCTCCCAAGCTGGACGAGAACGGAAAAACCATGCGGGACGCTCGCGGGAAGGTCATCTATGAGCCGTACTGCATCAAGGTTCTCAACACCATCAACTTCAAAAAGAGCATGAAATACAACCCCTTCGCCTACATCAGGTCGGAGAAAGACATCCTCAAACTGGTCAATGTCATCATCGCCAACACCAAAGGCGACGGAGAAAAATCCTCCGAGGATTTTTGGGTCAAGGCCGAGCGGCTTTTGTACTGCGCCCTGATCGGGTACATCTGGTATGAGGCGGAGCCGGAGGAAAAGAACTTCCTCACGCTGCTGGAGCTCATCAACGCATCGGAGGCCAGAGAGGACGACGAGGAATTTCAAAGCCCCGTTGACCTGCTGTTTGCCAAGCTGGAGAAGGAGCATCCGGACCACTTCGCCGTGAAGCAGTACCGCAAATTCAAACTGGCCGCCGGCAAGACCCTGAAATCCATCCTGATTAGCTGCGGCGCCCGCCTTGCTCCCTTCGATATTGCGGAGCTACGGGAAATCATGTCCGACGACGAACTGGAGCTGGATACCCTGGGCGACCGGAAAACGGCGCTGTTTCTCATTATGAGCGACACGGACACCACTTTCAACTTCGTCATTGCCATGCTGCAAAGCCAGCTATTCAATCTCCTTTGTGACAAGGCCGACGACGTGTACGGCGGCAGGCTGCCCGTCCATGTGCGGTGCCTCCTGGACGAGTTTGCCAACATCGGGCAGATACCCAACTTCGACAAGCTGATTGCCACCATCCGGAGCCGGGAAATCTCGGCTTCTATTATTTTGCAGTCCCAAAGCCAGTTAAAGACCATCTACAAGGACGCCGCAGATACCATTGTGGGCAACTGCGACACCACCTTGTTTTTGGGAGGCAAAGAGAAATCCACCCTGAAAGAAATCTCGGAGCTGCTGGGCAAGGAGACCATCGACAGCTTCAATCAATCCGAAAACCGGGGCAGCCAGGTTTCCCACGGCCTCAACTATCAGAAATTAGGAAAGGAGCTGATGACTCAGGACGAGATCGCGGTGATGGACGGAGGCAAGTGTATCTTGCAGCTTCGAGGGGTGCGGCCGTTTTTCAGCGACAAGTTTGATATAACGAAGCATCCCCGCTACAAGTACCTTGCCGACGCCGACAAGAAAAACACCTTTGACATTGAACGGTACATGAAACGCAGGCCGGCCATTGTGAAGCCGGACGAGCCTTTCGATCTGTACGAATTGAGAGCGACCGATCTTCAACCAAACAATTCAACTGAACGAAAGGAAATGTGAATATGAGCTTTTTTACCAATGCTATCGACGTTTTGCAGACTCTGGTCATCGCCCTGGGCGGCGGCCTGTGCGTATGGGGCGGCATCAACCTTCTGGAAGGTTATGGCCAGGACAACCCTGCCTCCAAAAGCCAGGGCATCAAGCAGCTCATGGCGGGCGGCGGCGTTGCCCTCATCGGCATCACCCTGATCCCCCTGCTGTCCGGTCTGCTGTCCACCACCTGATGTTGCTCCAAACCCGGCGGGGGCTTTCGCTTTGCAGCGGGAGCCCCCGCAAAGGAGGTGATCTCCCTTGATATTGGATATGATCCAGGAGTGGTTCAAGGAACTGCTCATTGACGGTATCATTTCAAACCTGACCGGAATGTTTGATACCCTGAACACAAAGGTGGGCGAGATTGCCGGGGAGGTCGGCATGACGCCCGCCGCCTGGAACAGCAGCATCTTCAACATGATCCGCAATCTCTCGGAGACGGTGATCGTCCCCATCGCGGGCATTATCCTCACCTTCGTCATGTGCTACGAACTGATCCAGCTCATCATTGAGAAGAACAACCTCCACGACTTCGACACCTGGATTTTCTTCAAGTGGATTTTCAAAACTTTTTGCGCGGTGCTAATCGTCACCAACACCTGGAACATCGTCATGGCGGTGTTTGATGTGGCGCAGAATGTGGTCAGCCAGTCGGCTGGGGTCCTTATCTCAGACGCGGGCATTGACATTTCCGGCGTGGTGGGCGATCTGGAGACCCAGCTTGCCGACTGGAGCGTGGGCGCCCTGCTGGGGCTGTGGTTCCAGAGCGTGTTCGTGGGGCTGTGTACGCAGATTCTTTCCATCTGCATCTTCCTGGTGATCTACGGCAGAATGATCGAGGTGTATTTGGTCACCTCAATAGGCCCCATCCCCCTTGCCACGATGGTCAACCGGGAGTGGGGCTCCACGGGGCAGAACTACCTTCGCTCCCTGCTGGCCCTGGGCTTCCAGGCCTTCCTCATTATGATCTGCGTGGGCATTTATGCGGTGCTGGTGGAGGGCACCTCCACATCTGGCGACAACATATCCGCGGCCATCTGGGGCTGCATGGGCTATACGGTTCTGCTGTGCTACACCCTGTTCAAGACTGGCAGCCTTGCAAAATCCCTGTTCGGCGCGCATTAAAAGCTTGACTGACAAAATTAAAAAGCATAGACTAACAATATACAACTTTAAAGGAGTGATTTGTCTTGATTTCCTTTGATCCTTCAGAATTTGTTTGCAAATCTTTGGAATACAAACTTCAGAATCTTCAGCCAATTCATTTCGCCCTTTTGAATCGTATCTATGAACACGCCAAGACACATGGGTGTATTACACCTAACAATACATTTAGCAAAAATCTAACTCAGTGTTATCTCGCAACTGAGCTTCTAGAGAATTTGAACATCCCTAATTTTGATAGCAGATACTTTCAAATGTGCATCAATGATTTAGAAACAGCAGGGCTAATAATTAATGTATGTGCTAATCCCTGCAAAGAATGGGCTTTTGCACTTACTGAACTCGGACTACAAGCAATTATTACGAAAGATAAGTGAAATCCTTTTAGGACACCGGTCAGGTGTCCTTTTTTAATTATAGGAGTGACCTATGGCTTATGTAACGATCCCGAAGGACCTGAGCCGGATACAGAGCAAGGTCCTGTTCGGGCTGACCAAACGACAGGTGATCTGTTTCGGAGCGGCGGCGCTGGTAGGCGTGCCGCTTTTCTTTTTGGCCAAGGCGAGCCTGGGAACCACCACGGCGGCGCTGTGCATGATCCTGGTGATGCTGCCCTTTTTCCTGTTCGCCATGTACGAGAAGAACGGGCAGCCGCTGGAAGTGTTTCTGGGCCATCTGATCCAGAACAAGTTCATCCGGCCGAAGGTACGCATCTACCAGACCAACAATCTCTATTCCGCCCTGGTGCGGCAATCCCAACTGGAACAGGAGGTGAAGCGGATTGCGAGAAAAGGCAGAAAGAGCGGCAAAGCGTAAGCTCACTCGTGCCGAGCGCAAGCAGATCGAGGCGGTGATCCGGCAGGCTAAAGGCGACGGAAAAGCCCATACGGTGCAGGACAGTATTCCGTTTCAGAATATGTTCCCCGACGGCCTGTGCAGGCTGGAGGGCGGGACCTTCTCCAAGACCATCGCCTTTGAGGATGTGAATTACCGTCTGGCAGGGCCGGAGGACCAGCGGAGCATCTTTGAAAGCCTCTGCGACTTCTATAACGGCTATGACCCCTCCATCGGCGTCCAGGTCTCTTTGGACAGCCGGAGTGGAGGCAGCGCCGCCGATGAAATGTTCGGTATCGCCCGGCAGGGCAACGATCTGGACCCCATCCGGGACGAGGCGGTGGACATCCTGCGGATGCAGTACAAACGGGGCAACAACGGCTATGTGAAAACCAAGTATGTGACCCTGACCATCGAGGCGGAGAACCTTCCCGCAGCCCGGGCGAGGTTTGCCCGCATTGAGACCGACACCCTCAACCGCTTCAAGGTCATGGGGGCGGCGGCTCATGTGCTGGACGGAAAGGAGCGGCTGGAGCTGCTTTACAACATCCTCCACCCGGAGGGCGGGCAGTTTCCCTTTGAATGGGACTGGCTCCCGGCCAGCGGCCTTTCGGTGAAGGACTTCATTTCTCCGTCCTCCTTCCACTTCGGGGAGACCCGCACCTTCCGCATCGGCAAGCGGTACGGGGCGGTGTCCTTCCTGCAAATTCTGGCGCCGGAGATGCATGACCGCATCCTCACCGACTTCATGGAGGCGGACGGGAATATCATGGTGACCATGCACATCCGGGGCATCAACCAGAACGAGGCCATCAAGATGGTCAAGCGGAAGATCACCGACCTGGACGCCATGAAGATACAGGAGCAGAAGCGGGCGGTGCGCAGCGGCTATGATATGGGTGCGACACGTTCCTTGATAACTGCATAAGCAGGAAACAAGGCATATACAAAACTTTTGTATAGAGAACTGATATTCCAAAGAGTGGAATGAGGGGGTAACGTCCCGAAACG
>NZ_JACOPO010000007.1:0-104672 GCF_014287965.1 Flintibacter hominis
TGCCCCTGCCGCAGAGCGCTTGCTTATATTAGCAAACACTTCCTCCCTTGTCAACACTTTTTTCCCACTTTTTTCCCCTTTTTTTATCCCCTCCTTACCTACACTATATCTTCCCCTCCTTCACTCCCTCCTACCACTATATCTGGACCGCCCTTCTATCTGTCCATCTGTCAAGAACAAATATACACCAGATTTCCGCCTTGCGGAAATTCCTTGTTTGTGGTAACCTTATTTCATCCATGGCCGAGCAAATACGCACCACTGACGGCCAAGAGGCCACACGCCTCTTATCATATAGGGAAGTGATCCAAATGCCCATCAAGATCCCCGACTCTCTGCCCGCCCGAGCCACGCTGGAGGGGGAAAATATCTTTGTCATGACGGAATATCGGGCCATCCATCAGGATATGCGTCCGCTGAATCTCCTTATCCTGAATCTAATGCCGACCAAAATCGTCACTGAAACGCAGTTGCTTCGCAAGCTGTCCAATACGCCTCTGCAAATTCAGGTGGAGCTCCTTCAAATGGCTAGCCACGTTTCCCAAAATACGGATGCCAGCCATCTCGCTTCCTTTTATACTACCTTTGACCAAATCAAGGATAAACGGTATGACGGTATGATCATCACCGGCGCGCCGGTAGAAAATCTGGATTTCGCGGATGTGGACTATTGGCCGGAGCTGTGCGACATTATGGAGTGGACCAAGACTCATGTCCACTCCACCCTCCATGTATGCTGGGGGGCTCAAGCCGGCCTCTACTACCACTACGGCATTCCCAAATACTCTCTGCCCAAAAAACTGTTCGGTGTCTTCCCACATACTATTATAAAAAAACAATCCCCTCTGTTCCGGGGATTTGATGATATCTTTTATGTCCCCCATTCCCGGCATACGGAAAACCATCTGGATGATATCCTGGACCGCCCGGAACTAGAACTGCTGGCCGTATCGGATGAGGCCGGAGTTTTTGCTGTCAAAAGCGAGAACAACCGCCGCTTCTTTATCACCGGCCACCCGGAATATGATCCGGACACGTTGGCCAACGAGTACTTTCGGGATATCAACAAAGGTCTTGATATTGATGTTCCCAAGCATTATTTTCCCGGCGATGACCCCCAGCAGTCACCCGTTGTCCGCTGGCGCTCCGCCGCCCAGCTCTTTTACACAAACTGGCTCAATTACTACGTATATCAGACTACTCCCTATGACCTGTATCACGGCCAACTGCAATGATGATAAAGCTGGTCCCCGAAACCTCCATTTCGGGGACCAGCTTTTTGTTATCCAAATCTCAGGTCTACTGCTCCAACACATCTGTCTGCTCCAAGTAGCTGCCCACAATTTCCTTCAGAAGCGCAAAACAGTCTACCGCAAATTTGGGGTAGTACACCATATCCTGATACACCAAATCAAAGCGCAGGGATCGTTCCAAGCCCCGTACTGGTAGGATGCAGAGAAATCTTTCCTCTGGGCAGCTTCGGTTCCCCTTTATAATGGTAGGCAGAAATATTTGAGGACAGAAGGACGCCACATATCCAGTGCGACACGCCTCCTCTAATACGTTGTAATCACTGACTGACAACAGATTGTCTATCGTTACCCCATTTGTGACCAGGTGCTGGTCAATCAACTGGAAGGCTGTACTTTTTCCATAATTCATAGCAAAGGGCAGGCCTTGAAAGTGTTTCAAGTCAATGCCGCTCCTTAGGCCGGCTATTGCCTCTTTCTCCAGTCCGAGGTATTTTTTGAGATAGGAGACGGAGGCAATCAAATAGATGCTCTCCTGAGCCAGAGGGACCGACTTCATTCCAGGACGCAGAGCTGTATTGACACCCAAAAATCCATCCAGCTCACCGTTCTCCAGCATCCTTTCCATTGCGGAGGTCTCTCCCGGGACCAGCTCGACCCTCACCTTCGGATATCGAGCATGATACCGCACAAAGAACAGGGGAATGATCAGGCGGGCTCTTGCATAGTTTGTACCTAATCTCAGGGTGCCAGCAGCCCCCTCCTCCAGTTCGGCCAATTCCGCTTCCAACCCGGACTCCAAATTTTTTACCCGCTGCAGCGTGCGCTGTACCGCTTCCCCCGCCGGAGTAAGGGACACCCGTGGACGCCGGTAGAAGAGCGGGGTTCCATAGCACTCCTCCAGCCGCCGGATATGGTCACTGAGCCCCTGTTGGCTGAGGAAAGCACGGGCCGCTGCCCGACGGAAATTGAGCTCCTCCGCCAAGATCAGAAAGAGTTTCTCACTATTTGTCATCTGTCTCCCCCCTTTCATGGTAACATACACGGCATTTAATAACAAGTATTTACTTGTTGATTTACAGAGTACAACTGTTTTACATAGAATCAGTTTTTCTCTATACTATATTGTATCAGAGCGGACACATACCACAGCAACCACTATATTATCATTTCAATTAGGGGAGGCAAGACCTAGATGGCAGAAAACTGGAAGGGGGTCCATGACCCTGATAATATCCAGGAGGGCTATTTCACCGGCCTGATGAATTCCTGCGGATACCGCATCAAGGATTTACGCAAACCTATCATCGGCATCGCAAATTCTTACACGGATGTCAATCCCGGTCACCGAAGCTTTGGCGAACTGGCCAAGTTCGTAAAGGAAGGTATCTGGGCCGCTGGCGGCGTACCGGGGGAGTTTAATGTCCCCGCCCCCTGCGACGGCATGGCCCAGGGCGCAGGGATGCATTATATCCTGCCCCAGCGTGATTTGATCGCGGCCAGCATTGAATCCATGGCCAACGCCCACGGCTTTGACGGCCTTGTCTTCCTATGTAGCTGTGACAAGATCGTCCCCGGTATGCTTATGGCTGCCGCCGCGCTCAATAAACCCTGCCTTTTTCTCACTGCCGGCAGCATGGTGCCCTATGAGGCGGAGGAGGGCACCTATGTGACCCCTGATTTGAAGGAGTCTATCGGCGCCCGGAATATCGACAAGATCAGTGAGGAAACCTACACTCGTTATCGTGAAAACATCTGCTTTTCCTGCGGTACCTGCAGTATGTACGGGACCGCCAATACCATGGGCGTTTTTGCCGAAGTCATCGGCCTGTGCCCCATCGACAGCACCACCATGCTGTTCTGCTCCGCGGCTAAAAACCGTCAGGCCCGGGATGTGGGTGAACGCATCGTTCAGCTTGTGAAGGAGAACGTCAGGTTCAGCGATATCGTCACGGAAAGCAGCCTGATAAACGGCCTCCGTCATGTAGCGGCTACCGGCGGATCTACCAACGCCCAGCTCCACATATGCGCACTGGCCCGTGTGATGGGTATTAAGCTCGATATGGGAGATTTCGACCAGATTCAGCAGCATGTCCCCTGTATTGCCAAGTTCAAACCCTCCTCCCAATATAATATTTATGACTATTACAAGGCCGGAGGCGTGGGAGCCACCCTCAAGGCGATCCAGCAGTATTTGGACCTGGATGCCCGTTTGGCTATGGGCGGTACTCTGGGCGAATTTTTGTCCGCCTTCAAACGCAAAGTAAACGCCGAGATCATTCACTCTGTCGAGGACCCCCTGTATCCTGACGGCAGCTTTGCCGTGCTATACGGCAATTTGGCCCCCAACGGCTGCATCGTGAAAAAGAGCGGCGTGGTCCCTGAGATGTTCCACCACCGGGGGCCGGCTGTGTGCTTCGACTCTGAGGACGACCTGCGCAAGTTTATGGCAGATAGGGCCGTCAAGCCCGGCAGCGTCCTGGTCATCCGCTATGAAGGGCCCAAGGGAGGCCCAGGCATGAGGGAAATGTCCATCCCCGCCGCTATGCTGGTGGGCATGGGGCTGCACACCAGCTGTGCCATGGTCACCGACGGACGCTATTCCGGCGCGACACGGGGGCCCTGTATTGGCCATGTCTCCCCCGAAGCCTGGGATGGCGGTCCCATCGCCGCGGTCCAAGACGGGGATATGATCGAGATCGATATTGACAACCACA
Source organism: Flintibacter hominis (assembly GCF_014287965.1). Classification (NCBI taxonomy): domain Bacteria; kingdom Bacillati; phylum Bacillota; class Clostridia; order Eubacteriales; genus Flintibacter; species Flintibacter hominis. The sequence goes on from NZ_JACOPO010000007.1 coordinate 3,968, forward strand.
CCATCCATCTGGAAGTAAGCGAGGAGGAGATTGTCTCCCGTCTAGCTAAGATTCGCCGTCCCGACCGTCCTGTTAAGGGCGCGTTGGCCGCCTACCGTTCCGCCGTGGAGGGGGTTGACAAAGGTTGCGTCTGGTTATACGGAGACGAGCAATAATTTCCCTACATTCTATTTTGTTATATTCTTTGATATATATTTTACTAGAACAGGGGTCCATAGGTTGAAACCTATGGACCCCTGTTTTTTCTTTTGATTTTCCTTAAACATACAGCTCAGACCGAGACCAGTATGCCTCATGCTTCTCCAACATCTCTGTGGTCCTGTAGCGCTCCCATCCTTCCCTACTGCCGGGCCAAGGTGTTTAGATTCTGGTCCGCTCTTTTTCGCCTGTCCAGTTTTATCCCATTTCAACTATTGAAAACTGCCCATAATTATTATAGTATAAACAGGGACATTTCCACCCCGGAGCGCAGTGTTTCCCTTTCAACGGGGAAGCGGCATCTCCGTTCCCCCTGCGTAACGGTTACCGGCGGCGGGTCACCCACACCATTTGGATGAGAACGTTCCCCAACCGGCCGGCATGAAGGAGGCTTTACTTATGTCTGTCACCTTTCAGGATATTCAAAACTCCGTGGAAATCCGCACTTATATTACCCAGGCGGACGCTTCCCTGATTGCTCTCGGCTTTACTGAACATTCCTTTGCCCATGTGGGCCGGTGTGCCGACGTAGCCGCCAGGATTCTGAACGAGCTGGGCTATCCCGCCCGAGAGGTGGAGCTGGCTCGGATCGCCGCCTTTATGCATGACATCGGTAATGTGGTCAACCGCCATGACCACGCCATCAGTGGAGCCACCATGGCCTTCCGCATTCTTGATAAAATGGGGATGGAACCGGCGGAGGTGGCCACTGTCATCACCGCCATCGGCCACCACGACGACTCCACCGCTTTTCCCGTAAACGCGGTGGCTGCCGCCCTGATCCTGGCGGACAAGACCGATGTGCGCCGCAGCCGGGTGCGCAACAACGATGTCATTAACTTCGACATCCATGACCGGGTCAACTACGCTGTGGAGCGGTCCGAGGTGCTACTGGACACCGTATCCGGAACCGTTACCCTCTCCCTGACCATTAACACCCAGGTCTGTGCTGTCATGGACTACTTTGAGATCTTCCTTCAGCGTATGGTGCTGTGCCGTAAAGCGGCGGAGTTCTTTCACCTTCAGTTCCATCTGGAAATCAATGGGCAGATTTTGCTGTAATTCGTTTTTCCCTGCGGCCGCTTATGAGGCGGCCGCTTTTTCTTTTTCCCCATCCATTCTGTTGCCCACTGTAACCACACTGTAACTTGATTTTCTATTACTTCAAGTGTAGTATGTTTTTAAGGACTACATTTGACGTAATAAGGAGCTATCTGACATGAAACGACTTCCTGACACCGAACTGGAGGTAATGAAGGCCCTGTGGACCTCTGGGCCAGGCACTCCGCGCGCCCAGCTGGACCAAATCCTGGCCCCTTTCGGCTGGTCTCCCAACACCATCAACACCTACCTCACCCGGCTAGTGGCGAAAGGGTTTGTGTCCGTTCGAAGGGAGGGCAGGGGCAACCTGTACACCCCTCTCATCCTTCGGGATGACTACCAGGCCTTTGACAGCCGGGCAGTGGTGTCTCGACTGTACGGTTCTCCCCGAAACTTTGTGGCCGCTCTGGCGCGGGAAGGCTTGGACCGCCGGGATCTGGATGAGCTTCAAGCCCTGCTGAACGAGTTGAGCGGAGGGCGGGATCATGGATGACTTTCTTCTCACTTTAGGGGCGCTGACCCTAGGCGGATCAGCGGCTATTCTCCTGCTGTCCCTAGCATCCCGCTCCACCCGCTCCCTCTATGGGGCCCGGTGGCGGTGCTGGGCCTGGCTGCTCCTTTGTCTGCGGCTGGCGGTTCCCTTCCCCCTGCTGCCCCAAGGGCAGCGTGAAGCCGCCCCTATCCAGCTCCCCACTTTTTCTGATTCCATCATCTACCAATCGCGCCCTGGCGGCGGAGAACAATCTCCCCCTGAAGGTCAGAGCGGGGAGGCGCCCGGCAAGGCCGGCAGTCAGGGGAGCACGGTTTCTTCTTCCTACTCCGGCGGTCAGCCGGACCCATCCTGGGATGAGCCTTTCTCCCTGTCCCTCTCCCAACTGGCTGGGGCATTGTGGCTGGTAGGAGTAACTGTGGTTGTGCTATGGGCCGGGCTGGCCCACCTGCGCTTCCTGCGCTACCTCCGACGCTGGTCCTCTCCTGTCGTGGACAGCGACACTGTGCGTATTTTCAACCAGTTAGGGGACAGCTTGGGCCTGGGCCGTCGCCCTCGGCTGCTGGCGTGTCAGGGGCTGAAGGTGCCCATGCTGGCCGGTTTGCTGAGGCCCGTTCTCCTGCTGCCCCAGGATAAGCTGTCGGGAGATGCTCTGCACTACTCCCTCCTCCATGAGCTGACCCACTTCCGCCGCCGGGACATCTGGCTGAAGGCCCTGGCCCTGTGGGTCAATGCCCTTCACTGGTTCAATCCCTTGGCCTGGTATATGGTCCGTCTGGTAGAGCGGGACACGGAGCTGGCCTGTGACGAGGCGGCGCTTAACACACTCTCGCCGGAGGAACACGCCGCCTACGGGCAAACCATCCTGTCCGCTGTGTCCCGTCTGAGAAAGGAAGCGCCATGAACAGAACGTCCCTCCCCATTTCCCCTTTTACCACCGCCCTGTCCGGCTCGGCCAGGGAAACGGAGCTTCGCATCCGCAGCATCTTCCAGTGGAAGCGCAGACGCCCGCCTCTGCCTCTGCTGATCCTCCTGCTGGCCGCCGCCCTCCTGTGCGGCAACCTGGTGTCCTGCCGGACGGAGGAGCCTGACCTGGCCCAGCTTCTTCTGGAGGCGCACGAAAATTATCCCTATGATGGTGGCCGTATGTCCTCTAAGCTCCTCCTGTCCCAGGAAGGGGAGGGCTGCACCCTGGCCCTGGCTCTCGTAGACGGCGGCTCTCACCCCGCAGGGCTGGGCAATCTGATGCTGGGCCTGTGGGACGGGAGGGAGCAAGACTGGCGGGGCCCTGTCCGACAGGTGGCTGGGGATGACGGCCTGTTCTCCTCCTGGACCGATGCGGAGGGCATCCTCAACATTTTGTGCACCAACACCTCCACCTGGACCGGCATTGAGGGAGCCAGCACCGTGGCCCACTACCGCTTTGACGGCTCCAGTTTGGAGGAGGCGGCCCAGTGGGACTACTACAGTGACGACGGTCTCTCCGACCAGAAGGCCGTTCCCGTGGAGGGCGGCCTGGAGCTGTACTCCCTCAACCCGGAGTGGGGCTATCCCGACAGCATCCAGTCTGGCAGTCCCATGCCGGAGCAGTGGGTCTATTCCCATTTTGAGTCCATTGGCAAAGCAGGCATCTCCGCCCATACCGCCGCCTACTCCGTTCCCCTCACAAGCCAGCGGGATCTGACTCTGGAACTTCGTTCCGACAGAGCCAAGAGGGACGTTTTTTTCTCCCCTCTCAAGGAGATTCTGGTCTACGAGGACGGAAAGCTGCTTCAATCCATTGACGTCCCCGCTCTGATGGCCAGCGACCAACCCATTCAGGCCTACCGGTGGGACACACATTCCGTTGATATCTACCCCGCCTTCAGTCTGGCGGAGGAACCTCAGTATCTCTATGAGGGTCTGTTTTTCCGGGAGGAGTCCGCTTTTGGCGGCCAGGAATTTGGAGATTTCAACTTCGACGGCTACACCGACTTTGCCATTCCGGCGGTGGAGGCCTCTCCCCATAATGTGACCTACGCCTATTTTCTTTTTGACCCCGCGGCGGAGGAGTACATTTTCTCTTTCCTCATGTTCAGCCCGCCGGAGCTGTTGAAGGAGGAGGAGCTACTGGTGGAGCATGAGCATGACAGCCAAACCGTCCAGCGCCGCTATTATTCCTTTGACCGGGAGGGACGGCTTGTGTTGGTGCGGCAGGAAACCGAGCTTTACGGACAGCCCTCTGACTCCCTCTCCCCTGAGCCTTATCCCGGCCCCGCCGAGGCAGCAGAGGCATTCCGGCAAGTGATGGCCGGAGACGTTCCTTTCCGCTCTGCATCAGACGGCAGAGAGTATTACCTCTCTCAAATCAACGAGCTGATTTGGAATGACCCTGCGGTGAACGCCTATGCGGAGCAATTTGCCGTGGCCGATCTGGACGATGATGGGACGCCGGAGGTCATCATTCTCACCAACCAGCACATCCACTCCGAGCCCATTCTGGTCCTGCGCTGGCAGGATGGGCAGATCTACGGCTACAATGAGGTGGGCCGGGGGATGCAGGGGCTGAAGGCGGACGGCACCTCCGGCTGGTCTGACGGTGCCTTTCACAACGGCACCCACCGGGACCAATACACCTCCAGCGGCGATGGCCCCGACCGGCGGGAGCAGCTCTATCTCAGTGAATTAATTGTGGCAGACGGTTCAGGGGAATTCTATCTCAGCGGCCAAGAGGTCACCCAGGCAGAGTATGAAGCCGCCGAAGCGGCCCAGGACGCCAAGCCTGACGCGGTCTGGTACAACCTTCTCCCGGAAACCATCGCCGACCTGTTTGGACAATAGGAGGAAGGGCCGCCCTGTGCCTTCGCCCCCCTAATTCCTAACTCCCATCCCAACTCTCCATTCTCAACCGGAGGTGTCCCATGAACAAAATCCCCTCCTCCCCCTTCGCCACCCGCCTGTCCGGGTCGGCCACAGAAACGGAGCTTCGCATCCGCAGCATCTTCCAGTGGAAAAAACAGCGCCCGCCCCTGTGGGCCATGATCCTCACCGGCCTTGTCATCCTCTCCTGCGGCGGGCTGGTGTCCTGCCAGGCCCAGGAGGAAAGGCCCGCCCCCGGCGGCCTCTCCGGAGATTCGGGCCCCGCCCCCGTCAGCAGACCCGCGGATCCCTCCCTCCCTTACGATTTGGAGACAGTCTCTTTGGACGGTCTGACTCTGGATGATAGCGGGACGGAAGACGACCGGGTCACCGTCACCTCCTGCCGGGTGGACGCTTCTGACCGGGAGGGGCTGACCACAGTGGAGGTCACTCTGGGCGGCGGGCAGACCGCTGTCTGGGAGCACCCCTTCCCCTGCTTCCCCAACATTGTCCCCCTGCACCTCACCTCACCTGACGTGCAATCCCTGGTCATCGAAATGGCAGACCGCACCTCTAATTATGGGGCCGCCCGCTACTTCATTCTGGAAATGGAGGACGGCGCTCTGGCGGAGCGGGGCCATATCGGACTGTGGGATGACCCGGAGTGTGACCTTTTGCCCGATGAGGCCGTCCTTTACGGTGCGAAGTGGGCAGAGCGGGAGGACAGCGCGCTCCAGGCCCTGCGGGTCCCCGTACTGATCGACAAGTGGCATGACCCCTGTTATATCACGCTGACCTGGGAAGATGGTCAGTTTGTATCAAAGGCCGACGACTTCTTCACCGACCGGGAAACGCTTCCCCTGCCGGACGGCGGGGAAGTGACCATAGAGTTGGAGGGCCGCTGGGAAAACAGTGACACAGCCCGGCAGACGCTTTATTACAGTGAGATCCGGGTTTTGGAGGGGACCCGCCTGCTCCAAACCATCACGCCCCCGCACGCACTGCCCCAGCCCCGTGCCTTCGACTCCGATACCGCCGCCCAGGTCACCCCTCCGGCGGCCAACGCCCCGGCGCTGGGCTTCAGTGCAGAGCGCCAGCTTCACGCCCTGGATCTCCGGGATGTGAATTTTGACGGCTTCACAGACCTGGGCCTTCCCTGGGACACCACCCACAACGATGTCCACCTCTGGTACCTGTGGGATCCGGCGGCCGGACAGTTCCGGTATTCCTTCGCCCTCCAAGGGGATCTGACTATCGATGCGGAGCGGCATCTGCTGATCGAAACCCGCTGGGAGGAGGGCCCCCACACCTATTCCTTCAATGCCCGGGGCCAGATCTGCTGGCAGGGGCCGTATGAGATGTGACTGCCGCCCCTTTTTGCTCCAGGACAAAAGGAGGTATATTCAGATGAAAAAAATTCCCCGCTCCCCCTTCGCCACCCGGCTGTCCGGGTCGGCCAGGGAGATTGAGCTGCGAATCCGCAGCATCTTCCAGTGGAAAAAACAGCGCCCGCCCCTGGCCCTTTTCCTTCTCATGCTGGCCATCGGCCTGCTGTGTGGCAATCTGGTGTCCTGCCAGAGCAGTCCGGCAGGCGTTCCGGAGGATCCCCCCGCCCAGAGCGGCGAGGCGTGGAGCACCCGGTCCGTTCTGGACGCCCTGTCCCAGTGCTTCGCCGCCGCAGAGTCGTTCCCCGACGGCATGGAGCGAGAGCTGCTGGATACCGTCGGCACCGGCGAGGATGTCACTCTGGCCGCGGCCCATTTTTACGACCGCTATCCCCGCTACTCCCTGGTCATCGGCATGGTGGACCGGGCGGGGCAGGTGGTCGGAACGCCCTTTGAGGTCCGGGGCTCCGGTGGTCGGCCCTATGTGGCCGCCTTTGTAAAGGACGGGGTGGAGTACCTGCTCTACACTGGAAGCAGTGCGCACCAGGCATACAGCAGCGGCCAGGCCGGGGTCATCCGTCTGGACGGAGGCGACTTCTCCTGGGTGTGGCCGGTGGAGGGGGACATCCGGGATGAAAGCTCCCAAGCTTACCGGGACTACAACGCCTATTGGGAGGAAAAAAAGCCCCTGATGGCCCCTGGCGGCGTAGATATTTTTACGGAAAACCAAGACTACGGCTCCTATGAGGGCTCCCCCGTCCAGTGGGTCCCCCACTACAATGAAACCTTCTGGTATACTGCCGAACAGGACCTGCCCATTGGCGTCTACTATCAGAGCCGGGGATGGTTGGAGGAATTTACCCGGCATGAACGGAACCCCTGGAACGCCTTGAACACCTCTGCCCTGTGGCAGATCGTGTCCCTAGCCCCGGCGGACGGGGTGTACCGGGACAGAAACTATGACGGGGAGGCAGTCTATGAGCTGAAGGCCCGGGCGGACAGCGGAGAGGACCTGTGGTTTGCGGCCTCCCTTCTCTTTGACCACAGCGGGGAGCGTCCCATCCAGATCCAGAGCTGGAGCATGGGCACAAAAGCGGAGATAGACAGTGCCGGCGGAGGGGCCGATCCGCAGCAGCCGGACGAGGCCCTCTACACCCTGCTCCGGGACTGGTATGACGGCCAATACCCCAACGGCCGGTGGTATTTTGTTTCCGACCAGCCCAGCGCCCCCCGGGAGGGGGACGTCCGACTTGGCCCTGTCACTTATGTCGGGGAGGTCCCCACAGACAGCGGGGCAGCAGCGGCCTACGAGATCGTCATATCCCGTTATACGCTCCACCGTGCAGACGAGAATGACCCCGGCTCCTGGGACTTCTTCTCCGCCGACACCCAGTTCATCGTCCTCCGGCTGGATGGGGAGGGCATACCCACCCAGGTGCTGGGCGTCGCCCCCACGCAGCCCAGCCGCGATATCCAGGCCATCGTCTATGAGGCCCTCTATGGCCTACTCAGCGGTGATGTGACCTTCCTCCGGGACGGCTGGAACACCCCTATCGGCCCGGGGATGGATCTGTCCTTCTCCTGCCTGGACACCGGGAGCTGCGAGACGGAGCAGTTGGAGGACTACGAACCCATCTACCACGATGGGGACTACTGGTACCGGGTCTCCGCCAACTACCCCACGGGCACCTTTACCGCCCTGTGCTATCACAGCGCGGCAGACGACGCCGACTCCATCCACACCCTGGAGGCCTCCATGTCCGACCTGTACACCCCCCGGGGCATCCGGGTAGGGGCCAGCCGGGCGGAGGTGCTGGCCGCCTATCCAGAGGCTCTCACCGGCGACTACTGGGGACAGTATCCGGAGGAGCCTGATCTGCTGGCCTATCTGCCCTGGAGCGGCCACGACCCGGAGCAGGTCTCCGACCTGTTCCAGCTGGAGTTTTCCCAGGGGCTGGGCCCGGCGATCCTGTTTTTCTTTGACGGGGACACCGTGGAGCGCATCGTCCTTACTAATATGTTCAACTGACCGCAGGGCAACAAACGGCAGCTTTCCGGCAAGATATGCAGGTCAAAACTGAAAAAGCTGCATTTTTTCAGGGCTTTGCCCAATTACACGGAAAAAATATTGTTTAAAATATTCCCCCCCTTTCCTCTTGCGTTTGCACAAAAAAACAGGTATACTGGGGTCCATAAGAGCGGGGCCGGGTTTCCCCGGCCGACCCCCGCCAGCGGATCTGGCACCATTTTACTTATTTTAATTAGGAGGAACACAGTATGAAAGTCGCATTGTTCGGCGCCGGCACCATGGGCCGGGGCATCGCCCAGGTCTTTGCCGCCAAGGGCCACACCGTCCTGATGTACGCCAGCAGCCCCGCCTCCGCCCAGCGCCACAAGGATACCTTGGGCAAGTCCCTGGCCAAGCGGGTCGAAAAGGGCAAGATGGCTCAGGAGGCTATGGATGCCCTGATGGCCAACGTTCTGATCCCCCAGACCCATGAGGAGGCCGCCGACGCCGATCTGGTCATTGAGTGCGTCAAGGAGGAGATGGCCACCAAGAAGGAGCTTCTGAACGAGCTGGACGGCTTCTGCAAGCCCGAAACTGTCTTTGCCTCCAACACCTCCTCTCTGTCCATCACCGAGATGGGCAACGGCCTGAAGCACCCCGTCATCGGAATGCACTTCTTCAACCCCGTGCCCTCCATGAAGCTGGTGGAGATCATCCGCGGCGCCAACACCACCCAGGAGACCTTTGATTTCATTTACAAGCTGTCCCAGGACATCGGCAAGGACCCCGTCGAGGTGGCCGAGGCCCCCGGCTTTGTGGTCAACAAGATCCTGATCCCCATGATCAACGAGGCCATCGGCCTAGTTGAGACCGGCGTCGCCTCTGTGGCCGACATCGACAAGGCCATGCAGCTGGGCGCCAATCATCCGATGGGCCCCCTGGCTCTGGGCGACTTCATCGGTCTGGACGTGTGTCTGGCCATTATGGACACCCTGTTTGCCGAAACCGGCGACCCCAAGTACCGCCCCGCCCTTCTGCTGAAGAAGATGGTCCGCGGCGGCCTGCTGGGCAAGAAGTCCGGCAAGGGCTTCTACGATTACAGCAAGTAAATCGCCCCATCCAGCTGCCCCCTCCCAAGCCGGAGGGGGCAGTTTTATATGTCAAAAAAAGAGCGGCACTTCGGGCCTTCTTTTCCGGAGGCACCTTCTCCGCCCCCCAATCCAGCCGGACCACGGGCCGGCCCCCCGGCGCCCTGAAAGGGCAGCGAAATCGCAGCCGGTCAACATACGCCAATCTTTTAGGCAACTTCCGCATATTTTCCCGTTTCCGACAAATCCGATATGGAAAAACTGTTAAATTTGCCAGATATGTCCCCCTTGCTTTACCCCTGAAAAACAGCTATAATCTGGGTTGTAAGTGGATTTTAGCCGTGTTTGATATGGTTCGCAACGCCAGGATCCTTTCCTGTGTTGCGCTTTTTTCCGGTTTTTATTGTTAAATTTCTAACAATATTCGTCAAACGCGGCGTCCCGACCATGTATCGTCTGCCCCCGGGGCCGGCTCTCTCCGGTCAAGAAAGGCGCGCCTCCCGGGCGTTTAAGGATGATTGCAAAGTAATTTAAACTAGGAGGACTAAAAAATGGATTTTCATCTGTCGAAAGAACAAGAGATGGTCCGCAAGATGTACCGCGAGTTCGCCGAGAACGAGGTCAAGCCCTTGGCTGAGGAAATCGACGAGGAAGAGCGCTTCCCTATGGAAACCGTAGAGAAGATGGGCAAGTTGGGCATGCTGGGCATCTACTTCCCCAAGGAGTACGGCGGAGCCGGCGGCGATGTGCTGTCCTACGCCATGTGCGTTGAGGAGCTGGCCAAGGTGTGCGGCACCACTGCCGTCATCGTGTCCGCCCATACCTCTCTGTGCTGCGCCCCCATCTTTGAGCACGGCACTGAGGAGCAGAAGATGAAGTACCTGCCTGACCTGCTCTCCGGCAAGAAGATCGGCGCCTTCGGTCTGACCGAGCCCAACGCCGGTACCGACGCCTCCGGCCAGCAGACCACCGCCGTAAAGAATGAGAACGGCGACTATGTGCTCAACGGCTCCAAGTGCTTCATCACCAACGGCACCGTAGCCGAAACTCTGGTGGTCTTCGCTATGACCGACAAGACTCTGGGCAACCACGGCATCTCCGCCTTCATCGTGGAGAAGAACTTCCCCGGCTTCTCTGTGGGCAAGCACGAGAAGAAGATGGGTATCCGCGGCTCCTCCACCTGCGACCTGATCTTTGAGGACTGCGTCGTGCCCAAGGAGAACCTGCTGGGCAAGGAAGGCCAGGGCTTCAAGATCGCCATGCAGACCCTGGACGGCGGCCGTATCGGCATCGCCGCGCAGGCTCTGGGCCTGGGCGAGGGCGCTGTGAACGAGGCTGTCAAGTACACCCAGGAGCGCGTGCAGTTCAAGAAGCGTCTGTCCCAGTTCCAGAACACCCAGTTCCAGCTGGCCGATATGCACACCCGGATGCAGGCCGCTCAGTACCTGGTGTACGCCGCCGCCGTGAAGAAGCAGAACCACGAGCCCTACGGCATGGATTCCGCTATGGCCAAGCTGTTCGCCGCTGAGGCCGCTTCCGACGTGACCCGCCGCGCCGTCCAGCTGTTCGGCGGCTACGGCTACACCCGTGAGTACCCCGTGGAGCGCATGATGCGCGACGCCAAGATCACCGAGATCTACGAGGGTACTTCCGAGGTCCAGCGCATGGTCATCTCCCGTGCTCTGGGTGTGAAATAAGTTAGGAGGCAGATCGAAATGAAAATCATTGTTTGTGTCAAGCAGGTCCCCGATACCTCCGGTAAGGTGGCCGTCAATCCCGATGGTACTCTGAACCGCGCCTCCATGGCCGCTATCACCAACCCCGACGACCTGAACGCCGTCGAGGCCGCTCTGACTTTGAAGGAGCAGACCGGCGCCGAGGTCGTGATCGTCTCTATGGGTCCTCCTCCCGCCGAGTCCATGCTGCGTGAGGTCATGGCCCGCGGCGCTGACCGCGCCGTTCTGGTGTCCGCCCGTGAGTTCGGTGGCTCCGATACCTACGCCACCTCCCAGATCCTGGCCGCCGCCATCAACAAGATCGGCGTCGAGGACGAGGATATCGTGCTGTGCGGCCGTCAGGCCATCGACGGCGATACCGCCCAGGTCGGCCCCCAGATCGCTGAGAAGCTGCATCTGCCCCAGGTTTCCTACGCCGCCGAGATTACCAAGGAGGGCGACACCATCACCGTCAAGCGGATGCTGGAGGACGGCTATATGACCATCAAGGTCAAGACCCCCTGCCTGATCACCTGCATCAAGGAGCTGAACGCTCCCCGTTACATGAGCGTGGGCGGCATCTACGAGTGCTACTCCAAGCCCTATGAAATCTTTGACTACAACACCCTGAAGGACGATTCCCTCATCGATCCTACCACCATCGGTCTGAAGGGCTCCCCCACCAACATCTTCAAGTCCTTCACTCCCCCTCAGAAGGGCGTGGGCATGATGCTGGAGGGCGCCGACAAGGCCACCTGCGACAAGCTGGCCGGCATTCTGGCCGCCAAGCACCTGATCTGATAGAAGGGAGATTAAGAATATGTCTAACTACAACAGTGCTGCCATCGAAGAATTCAAGGGCGGCGTTTGGGTATTCTGCGAGCAGCGTCAGGGCAAAATGATGCCCACCTCCTTCGAGCTGATCTCCGAGGGCCGCAAGCTGGCCGACGAGCTGGGCGAGAAGCTGTACGGCCTTCTGCTGGGCCACGAGATCGAGGGTATCGCCAAGGAGCTGGGCGGCTACGGCGCTGACGGCGTGTATGTCTGCGACCACCCCCTGCTGGCCAACTACACCACTGACGGCTACACCAAGGTCATCTGCGACGTGATCCAGGAGTACAAGCCTGAGGTCATGCTGATCGGTGCCACCAACATTGGCCGCGATCTGGGCCCCCGCTGCGCCGCCCGTCTGCACACCGGCCTGTGCGCCGACTGTACTCACCTGGACATCGACGTGCCCAAGTACAAGGACTTCCTGCGCTCCGCCTCCACTCTGGCTCCTGCCATGATCGACTCCATCCCCGAGGATGACCGCAACCTGAAGATGACCCGTCCCGCTTTCGGCGGTCACCTGATGGCCACCATCATCTGCCCCCGCTTCCGTCCCGCTATGGCCACCGTCCGTCCCGGCGTGATGAAGAAGAACGCCTTTGACCAGGCCAAGGCTGACGCCTGCGAGATCATCAAGCCCAACTTCTCCCTCACCGAGGACGACATGGAAACTCAGGTCGTCGAGGTGGTCAAGGCCGCCAAGAAGCTGGTCGATTTGATCGGCGCCGATGTAGTCGTTTCCGTGGGCCGCGGCATCTCCAAGGATGTTGAGGGCGGCATCAAGCTGGCCGAGGAACTGGCTGAGGTTCTGGGCGGCGTCGTGGGCGGCTCCCGTGCCACCATCGACTCCGGCTGGCTGTCCGCCGACCATCAGGTCGGTCAGACCGGCAAGACCGTTCACCCCAAAATCTATGTGGCTCTGGGCATCTCCGGCGCTATCCAGCACAAGGCCGGTATGCAGGACTCCGAGTGCATCATCGCCGTGAACAAGAACGATACTGCCCCCATCTTCGAGATTGCCGACTACGGCATCTGCGGCGACCTGTTCAAGGTCACCCCCATGCTGATCGAGGCCATCAAGGCTGCCAAGGCCGCCAAGTAAGATCGGCTGTAATCGCATAAAAAAGCCAGTACCCCCCGTCCAACGGACGGGGGGTACTTATTTTATAGGTAGTTTTTTAAAAAAATCCATGCTATACTGTTGATATAATACAGAAACTACTAGACTTAAAGGAGGCATATCATGAAAATCTATCATAAACCTTCTTTTATGTACGGTCTTACTTTCCTTTTCGCGCTGCCTCTGTTTGCGTTTGGTATCATAAAGGTCCATTGGTCGCAGTGGATCATCACCATCGCATTTGCCACAAAGTTCTTATACACAGGACTTTCTAGATCAGAAAGCGAGTATCAGGAAAATATCGCAAAGAACTATCGGAGCGTGGCCCAGGAGCTTTACGGGAAATATGCAACCATAAAGTTAAATTTCCCTTTGGTCATTTTATGTTCTTTTTATGCTGTCGCTTTGTTCATCAGGTTGGTAGCTGATCTTTTTATTCCTATTTGGATCACTGTTTGTTTCACAATCGTTCTTACTGTTTCTGTCTTTTATAGCCTCAGCCTTGACCATAAAATCAAAGAACATATTGAAAATGGCACAAATAGAGGATAGAAATGAATTAAACAACACCTCAAAAGCCAATACCCCCCCTAGGGCCAGCCGGAAACCGGCTGGCCCTTTTTTTATACTCCCCCTCATCTGTCTGGGCGGCTTGGCTGCCCGTAGGATACTCCGGTGGCACACATCTCCCCCCTCTACACGGCGTAACAAGGTCGTCACGCTCTCTCCATCTTCCATCTCTTCTCTCCATTCTCATTCCCCCCGCACCGTGGCCCGGCCGTGCGCATAGGATAGCTCAGAAACCCGCCCCCCTTCAGGCGGTCTTCGGAGGTACTGCTATGAAACACGAACTGAACATCTGGGTGGTGGGCGGCGATATGCGCCAGGCCAAGCTGGCCCAGCTGCTGGCCCTGGACGGCCACACTGTCCATACTTACGCTTTGGAGCAAGACCGCTCTACCGGCCCGCTCCCTGAGGAGGATCTGTCTCAGGCCGAGAAGGCGGACTGTGTCGTTCTGCCGCTGCTGGTGTCCACAGAGGGCGGCCTGCTCAACGCCCCTCTATCCCAAACAGATCATCCCTTGTCCGACGTATTAGATGCACTTCGCCCCAGCCAGTTTATCTGCGGCGGCCGGCTGGACTCGGAAATCTTAGCTTTGGCTGCCCACCGCGGGCTAACCATTCGGGACTACTTCGCCCGGGAGGAGCTGGCGGTAGCCAACGCTGTCCCCACAGCGGAGGGAGCTATCCAACTGGCCATGGAGCATTTACCAATCACAATCCACGGCGCCCGTGTGCTGGTCGTGGGCTTTGGCCGGGTGGGCCGGCTCACCGCCCAACGCTTCCAAGCTCTGGGAGCAAAGGTTTCCGTGGCGGCCCGCCGGTATGAGCAGCTGGCTTGGGCCCAGGCCATGGGACTGGGCACCGAGCATCTGGCCCATCTAGCCGGATGGCTGTGCGGCTATGACCTGATCGTCAACACAGTCCCCGCCCAGGTCCTGGGCCGGCTGGAACTGGAGGATGTCAAAGAGGACTGTCTCATCCTGGACCTGGCCTCCAAGCCCGGCGGGGTGGACCTTAGGGCAGCGGGAGAGCTGGGCCTCACAGTAATCTGGGCCCTGTCCCTCCCCGGTAAGGTAGCCCCTGTGACCGCCGGGGCCGCCATTAAATCCACCATTTATAATATGCTTCAAGAGGCGGGGTACTGAGAGGGGCGTGCCCTGGAGGGAAGTACAAGACGTACCCCGGCGCGAATCGCCTCACATTCAGTCTGATTTGGAAAGGAAGATTGATTTGATCGATAAAACCGTCGGATTCGCTGTGTGCGGGTCCTTCTGCACCCATCACAAGGCCATGGATGCCTTAGAGCAGGTGAAAGCCCGCTTCACCCATGTGGTGCCTATTGTATCCGAGTGCACTGCCGACACGGATACCCGCTTCGGCAAAGCTCACGACCTGATGCGGGAAATGGAGCGCATCTGTGACCACCGGGTCATCTCCACTGTCAAGGCGGCAGAGCCTATTGGCCCCCAGAAGCTGCTGGACCTGCTTATTATCTGCCCCTGTACCGGAAACACCCTGGGCAAGCTGGCCAACGGAGTGACAGACACCAGTGTCACTATGGCTGCCAAAGCTCACTTACGCAACAGCCGCCCCCTGGTCATCGCCCCCTCTACCAATGACGGACTGGCCGCCTCGGCCGTGAGCATCGGGGCCCTGCTGCCTAGAAAATACATCTATTTCGTTCCCTTTGGCCAAGACGACCCAGAGAGAAAGCCTACTTCTTTAGTATCTGATTTCTCTTTGGTGGCAGACGCGGCCCAGGCCGCCCTGGAGGGAAAACAGCTTCAACCCCTGCTCATCCCACATCATTGATCAAAAAAGATCCCGGACCACACCCTTACGGGTGAGGTCCGGGATTCGCTCTCTTAAAGGGAGCTCCCGTGCCAATATGACCGGAAATAATGGAGCAGGTCAGAGCCAAATTGGAACAGAATGATCAGCACCATCACGGTCACAGGCAAAAATAAGAGGAACATCACGATCTCGTCCATCAGCTGATATAGAGAGGCCCAAAAAAAGCTCCACATATTTCGCTCCTTTCCCGATTTGATCCTTCCCTACGTGCTCCTCCTCAACTTTTTCTCTATACAAAGTATACTATATCTCACGAGATTTATCAATATAATTTTCGTTTTTTTACAAATAAAATATCTTGATGTAATCCACCCTCTTCTTTATAAAAGGAGACCGTCTGTGATTTACACAGGCGGTCTCCTTTTTCATTTTTTCTTTTTTCGCTTTTCAAAAAAACTCTTGACTACACCTTCCGGTACCTCTTCGCCCATGCTCTCACCAAAGGCCTCTAGAGCAGCGCGCTGATCGGCGCTCAGGCTGGTCGGTACTTGGACTTTGATGGTCACATACTGATCGCCCCGGCCTCGACCTCGAAGCTCTGGGATTCCTTTCCCCCGCAGGCGGAAGGTGGTACCGGGTTGTGTTCCGGCCGGCAGGCTCCACTTGACCTTTCCGTCGATGGTGGGAATCTCCAGCTCCCCTCCCATCGCCGCCCGGTAGAAGGAAACGGGCTGCTCGTAGAGGACTGTGGTCCCATCCCGACGGAACTGCGTATGGGGCTTTATACGGATGCCCACAATCAGGTCACCGGCCGGGCCTCCGTTTTTACCGGCATTGCCCTGGCCCCGCAGAGAAACCGCCTGTCCGTCGTCGATCCCGGCAGGAATGGTAACGGTGATGCGTTTTTTCTTCCGCACACTGCCGGCGCCGCCACATACCTTACAGGGGGAGTGGATCAGCTTGCCCGTCCCCCGGCACTTGGAACATTGGGCGGTGGTGGAGAAGGCGAAGCCGCCCGCCCCCCGCTGAATCCGAACCACGCCGGTCCCCCGGCAGTCAGGGCAGGTCTCGGCGGTGGTGCCCGGCTCGCAGCCGGAGCCATGGCAGGCATCGCACATCTCAGTCCGTGTCAGCTCCAGCTCCTTCTCGCAGCCGAAAGCGGCCTCCTCAAACGTGACAGAGAGATTAGCCCGCAGGCTCTCTCCCTTTTGCGGGGCATTAGCTCTCTGCTGCTGACCACCAAAGCCACTGAAGCCGCCGCCGAAGAAGGAGCCAAAGATGTCTCCCAGGTCGATGTCCCCCATATCGAAGCCGCCGAAGCCGCCGCCACCCCCAAAATTGGGGTCTACTCCCGCATGGCCGAACTGGTCATACTTCGCCCGCTTCTCCTTGTCGGACAGGACCTCATACGCCTCATTGACCTCTTTGAATTTGGCCTCTGCCTCTTTGTTCCCCGGGTTCATGTCGGGGTGGTACTGCTTGGCCAGCTTACGGTACGCTTTTTTCAATTCTTCGTCCGAGGCCCCTTTGGACACGCCCAAGACCTCGTAATAATCTCGTTTCTGTTCTGGCATGATATCACCTCTGTTTCAGAGTTCAGAGTGGAACGTGAAGAGCGGAGATAAGGTCTGCGGCGCATATGCCCGGAGTGAATGACCATATCTTCACTCTCCACTCTTTACCCTTCACTCTTTTGAACAGGCACAATGGCGCGCAGGCGGGGCGATGCCCCGCCCGCGCGGACCATAGATTTCTATTACTTCTGATCGTCGTCCACGACCTCATAGTCCGCATCGACCACATCAGGGCCGGCGGCGCTGCCACCCTGGGCGCCGCCCATATCGGGGCCGGGGCCGGGCTGGCCGGCCTGCGCCTGGCCATACAGCTTTTCGCTCACTGCGTAAAACTCCTTCGTCAGAGCCTCGGTGGCCTCCTTGATGGCTTGGGTGTCATTTCCCTTCAAGGTTTCCTTCAGGTGGTTCAGCGCGCTCTCCACCTTGCCCTTATCTCCAGCGGGGATCTTATCGCCCATCTCCTCCAGGGTCTTTTCTGTCTGATAAACCATCTGGTCCCCGTTGTTGCGGATGTCCACCTCTTCCTTCCGCTTGGCGTCTTCGGCGGCGAACTGTTCAGCCTCCTTGACTGCCTTATCAATGTCGTCCTTCGACATATTGGTGGAGGAGGTAATGGTAATATGCTGCTCCTTGCCGGTGCCCATATCCTTGGCGGACACGTTCACGATGCCGTTGGCGTCGATATCAAAGGTGACCTCGATCTGAGGCACACCCCGGCGTGCGGGAGCGATGCCGTCCAGATGGAAGCGGCCCAAGGTCTTGTTGTACTGGGCCATCTCACGCTCGCCCTGGAGAACGTGGACTTCTACGGAGGTCTGGTTATCAGCGGCGGTAGTGAAGGTCTGGCTCTTCTTCACGGGGATGGTGGTGTTACGCTCGATGAGCTTGGTCATCACGCCACCCATGGTCTCAATGCCCAGGGACAGGGGGGTGACGTCCAGCAGCAGCAGGTCCTTCACGTCGCCGGTAAACACACCGCCCTGGAGAGCGGCGCCCAAGGCCACGCACTCGTCGGGGTTAATGCCCTTGAAGCCCTCCTTGCCAGTCAGCTTCTTTACCATCTCCTGAACCGCGGGAATACGGCTGGAGCCGCCCACCATCAGGACCTTAGACAAATCGCTTCCGCTCAGTCCGGCGTCAGACAGAGCCTGCTTCACAGGGCCGCTGGTGGCTTCCACCAGGTGAGCGGTCAGTTGGTCGAACTTGGCCCGAGTCAGGGTCAGGTCCAAGTGCTTGGGGCCGGTGGCATCAGCGGTGATATAGGGCAGGTTGATGCTGGTAGAAGTGACACCGGACAGCTCGATCTTGGCCTTCTCAGCAGCCTCCTTCAAGCGCTGCATGGCCACCTTGTCGCCGGTCAGGTCCACACCCTCAGTTTTCTTAAACTCCGCGGCCATCCAGTCCATGACGCACTTGTCGAAGTCGTCGCCGCCCAAGCGGTTGTTACCAGCGGTAGCCAGCACCTCGATGACGCCGTCGTCGATATCCAGGATGGATACGTCGAAGGTGCCACCGCCCAGGTCATACACCATGACCTTCTGGGCGGTCTCCTTGTCTACGCCGTAGGCCAGAGCAGCGGCGGTGGGCTCGTTGATAATCCGCTTCACGTCCAGGCCGGCGATCTTACCAGCATCCTTAGTGGCCTGGCGCTGGGCATCGGTGAAGTAGGCGGGGACTGTGATGACGGCCTCGGTGACTGTTGTGCCCAGATAGGCCTCGGCATCCGCCTTCAGCTTCTGCAGGATCATGGCGCTGATCTCCTGGGGGGTATACTTCTTGCCATCGATGTTCACCTTGTAGTCGGAGCCCATCTCACGCTTGATGGAGATGACGGTCCGGTCGGGGTTCGTGATGGCCTGGCGCTTGGCCACCTGACCCACCATACGCTCGCCGTCCTTGGAAAAAGCCACCACAGAGGGGGTGGTGCGGTTGCCTTCGGCGTTGGGGATGACGACAGCGTCGCCGCCCTCCATGACCGCTACACAGCTGTTGGTCGTACCTAAATCGATACCGATGATCTTAGACATAATTCATTCCTCCTAAATATATGACATTCATGTTTACAAAGTTAAAATAGGAACAGCGGCCCGATGGCGTAGAGTGCGGCGCACCAGGCCAGCAGGCCCCCAGCGAGCAGCAGGGTATAGGATACAGCATCACAGGTTTTCGCTTTACAGCACTGCTTGCAGGGCTGATTTCTTTTCACTGTTTTCCTCCTTTAATCCCATCGGCTTTTGAAAATAAGCCGCACACCTCGGTTCCGTTCCCCTAATTGGCCACCTGCACCATGGCGAAGCGGATGACCTTCTCGCCGCACTGGAAGCCGGCCTGGAACACGGCGGCCACTACGTTCTCGCCCAAGCTCTCATCCTCCACGTGCATAACGGCGTTATGGAGATTCGGATCAAAGGGCTGGCCCAGGGCGGGAATCTCAGTGATGCCCAGCTTGGAAAGGATCTCCTTCAGCTGGTTCATCGTCATCTCCACCCCTTTTTTGTAGGCTTCGTCGGCGGTGTCCTGCTTCAAGGCCCGCTCCAGGTTATCATAGACGGGAAGAAACGCGGCGGCGGTATCCGCCTTGGCGTCGTTCCAGATGGACTCCTTCTCCTTGGCGGTCCGCTTTCGGTAGTTGTCGTACTCCGCGGCCAGGCGGAGAAAGCGGTCGTCGAGGGGTGCGGTCCCCTCTCCGGAGGGCTCCTCCTTGGGTGCCTCCCCTGATTTCTGGTCCTCCTGGGCGGCCTCGCCGGCCTCCTGGGGCCCCCCTTTCTCCTCCTGTTCCGTGCGAACAGCCTCTTCCTCAGGCTCCACAGCCTCTTCCTTCCGAATATCCTCCTGACACTGCTCAGGCTGGGCCTGCTTCTTTTTATTTTTATCGCTCACGATGCGGCGCTCCTTTCCTGCTTATGGCTCCTGTGTATCTGTTTTCTCTGCCGGGGGTAACTCTCCCTTGCCGAACATCCGGGTCAGGCTGTCGGCAAAATAGGACAGGCGGGCGGTGACCTTGGCGTAGTCCATCCGGGTGGGTCCAACCACTCCGATGACGCCCTTCATATTTTCTCCAATGTCGTAGCTGGCCATGACCACACTGGTGTCCTTCAGCGCGTCACTGACATTTTCCGGCCCGATCAGGATGTTCATGTTCTGGCCGCCGGTCATTGTCACAGGCAGCCGGGCCACATCCTTCTCCTCGGCCAGATAGTTCATCAGAGGTTTAGCCTTGTCCAGGCTTCGGTATTCCGGGTGTTCCAGCAAGTGAGTGATTCCGGTAGTTCGGACCTTTTGGCTGCTCTGTTCCGACAGGATCTCCACCGCGAAGTCCACCACCAGGGCAATCAGCTCAAAGGCGCCTGGAGCGGTGCGGGTCTCCATCTTGTCCAAGGTCTGTTCCATCTCCTCCTGGGTCAGTCCCACGAAGGAACTGTTCAGAACCGCGGAGAGCAGTTGGAGCTGGGTGTCAGAAACCTCCTCAGGGATATGGATGAGTTTATTTTTAACGATGGAGTTGTCCGTCATGACCACGGCGATAAAGGCGTTTTCTTCCACTTTCAGCAGGTCATAGCGTTTGACGGTGATCCGCTCCGCGGGGGCGGCCATGGTAAATACAGGATAGTCGCTGAACTGGGATAGGACCTTTCCCGCCCGGTCGATCACTCGATCCAGCTCCTCCATCTTCAGGTTCAGCGCCTCGTTGATACGCTGAGTCTCCTGCATGGTCAGCTGCTGATGACCCATCAACTCATTGACATACAGCCGGTAGCCCGCGGCGGAGGGTACCCGTCCGGCGGAGGTATGGGGCTGCTCCAAAAGGCCCATATCAGTCAAATCAGCCATCTCGTTCCGGATGGTGGCGCTGGACACATCCAGTCCGGCCCGCTCCGCTACCATTTTCGAGCCCACAGGCTCGGCGGTGGCGATATAGGTTTCAATGATGGCCCGAAGAATCCGTCTTTTTCTATCCGTCAGCTCCATGTTTCCACCCCCCTGTTCCTTTTATCTCGGCATGCGCTTCCGGCCGTTCCGACTCAAGACAGCTCCGCTCCGCGGACCCTTCGTCTTATATCCTTATGCCGGCCTGCTTGCGCTTTGATCATTTTGTTAGCACTCAATACTCCTGAGTGCTAAAGATAATGTACCACCGGGGGGCAGAATTGTCAATAGGCACTTTATGAATTTGTTGTAAACAAATGAATCCCGCCAATTTTTTGCATCTTCTATCTTTTGCTGCTAAGAGCTCCGGCTCTTGACAAATGTTTCTAATGTATTACACTAGATATGAGGTGATTTTATGGGAATCGAAAAAAAGAATTACAGCTTTCGTTTTCATGAGGACATGGTAGAACGCCTCCGCGCCCAGGCCCAGCTGGAGAACCGCTCGCTCTCCAACCTGGTGGAAACGATTCTGCTCCAATATCTCTCCACCTTAGAGGAGAAAACAACATGACCGTCTGTCCATAGACAGGCGGTCATGTTTCTTTTTTATAGGGTAAACACCTGGCCGGTATACAGTCCCTGACAGCCGGGACCGAAGTATTCCGTCAGCCGCTCCAGGGCTGGCTGTCCGGTGCAGTGGCCGGTCAGGATTCGCTCCACCCCCAGGGCCTTCAGCGCGTCAGCCACCGACTGTACATACTCCGGCGAGCAGTTCATGCCAGTCCCCCCCTTGGCATACATATGCAGTCCGCCCACCACGGCGTGCACCCGCTTTCCGGGCAGCTGGTCCAGCACGCCCCGCACGATGTTGACGATGCCCCCATGGCTGCAGGAGTTGAAGACCACCAGTCCCCGCTCCCCCTCCAGCACCAGGGACTGCTCGTGGCTGAAATCGTCCGGGACAAAGTCATCCTCCCCTCGCTTGCAGACCAGGTTAGACGCCTTTCCCATAAAGGCCGGGTCCTTTGGACCGTCGGGCAGCAGCCACCCACCCTCCAGCAGCTCCATAGGTCCCGGTACTGGGACAAGCCGCTCTCTGGCCCCCTCCCAGATATCCCGGTGGACGCCAATAAATTTGGGTCCCTCCTCTGTCATGGAGAAGTAGGGCCCTCCGGCCTGGGGGCGGACATAGACCTTGGCTCTCTGGTTGAGCTGGAAGAACCGGCGCAGGCCGTCGGCGTGGTCATAGTGGCCGTGGGACAGCACCCCCAGGTCCACATCCGCCAGGTCCACCCCAAGCTTCTGGGCGTTGTCGGCAAACCGTCCTGAGGCGCCCCCATCCAGCAGCAGCCTCTTCCCCCGATATTCGATATACAGGGACAGGCCGTGCTCCGGCACCAGACCGCATCCCTCCTGGGCAGTATTTTCCATTAATACGGCAACTTTCATGTCCTGTTCCTCCTTATTCCAGTGCTCCAGAGCGGGTCAAGTCTCGAATCCACTTGCCGCTCCTTAATCTCCACACTCCCCCGACGCACTTACAAAACTGCTCTACCCCCAGGGACAGGTAGACCCAAAAGATCCCCGTCTTCAACACCAGCCCACATATAGCGGCCATAGGTACTGCCACCAGCCAGAGCGGGAGAATGTCAATGAGCGTAGTGGCCCGCACATCTCCCCCTCCCCGGAGGACTCCCACAATATTCACGCTGTTAAAATCCTTCAGCGGCATGATGACCGCCTGGAGAGTAATCATCATAGTGGCCGCAGCCGCCGCTCCCGCCGAGAGCTTAAACAGCGGGAACACATAGGTAGGCGCCAGGAAAACCAGTACCAGCCACAGGGCCAATCCCAGCGCCGCGCCTCCTACGGCGGCCAAGGTGTTCAGGGCGAGTCCCACTCCATATACCCTGTCCTTATGTCCGGCACCGATCTCCCGGCCAATGATAATCGCCGCGGTAGAGGCAAGTCCCATGGAAACTACCTTACATATTTTCTCTACATTTCCTGCTAGCGTATAGGCGGCCAGTATCTCCGTGCTGCCCGCCATATGTCCCATGACTGTGGGATACATAGAGGTACCTAGCCCCCACAGGGTTTCATTCAGCACCACTGGCCCACTGCACATCAGAAATTGACGGGCCAGCCGCTTTCCTGGCCGCAGGACCAGTCTCCACCGCACCCGGAAGATCCGATTCCTAGCCATGTGACAGGCCACGATGACAACCTCTAAAACGCGTGCGATGAGGGTGGCCAGAGCCGCCCCTTGAACTCCCAGTGCGGGCGCTCCCAGATTTCCGAAAATAAATACCCAGTTCAAAAAGGTATTCACTGCCATAGAGGTAGCCAGAATGTACATTCCCAGTTGGGGATGCTCCATACTGCGGAAGGCTGCAATATAAGTCATTGAAAAGGCGTTGAATACATAGGACAGCCCCGCCAGCCGGCCATATTGGGCTGCCAGCTCCACCACCGCCCGGTCGTTGCCAAAGAGGCTGAGAAATTCTACCGGACAGATCAGCAGAATGACCGAGCACAGAGACGATACTGCCATCACCAGCCACAGGGCCATCCCATAGATCCGATTGATAGACTCCATGTCCTGTTTGCCCCAGTATTGGCTCAACAGGACCGTGGAGCCGCTCTGCACTCCAAAAATAAAAAGCTGCACTACAAACAGTGGAATATTGGCTAGGGTAACCGCCGCCATCGGCTCCTCCCCCAGCAGCCCCACCATAAAGGTGTCCGCCATGCTCAGGGTGCTGGTGATCATATCCTGGAGGATGATAGGCGCGGCCAGAGCAGCGACCTCCTTATAAAAATTCGGTCCTCTCCGCATATAGGCAAACATGGAAACGCTCCTTTTTCGTTGTTTCTCATTCAGGACAGGGATGGGAACAGCTTCTCCGATGCCCCTTTCAATCCCTCAATTAAGGCGTCTACGTCCTCCTGCTTGGTATCGTAGGAAAAGCTGATCCGCAGCACCCCGTCCCGTTCCCCCTTGGGCAGTTTCAGGGCGGCAAAGACGTGGCTGGGTTTCCCCTTGTGGCAGGCGGAGCCGGAGGAGATATATACCCCCCGGTCACTCAGGAAGCGGACCACCACCTCGCTCTTATAACCCACCAGGGAGATGGCTAGGATGTGGGGAGCGCCCCCCTGGGCCAGCAGTTTCGCCTTCGGCACTTCCTCCGCCAGCCGCCGAACGGTTTCTTCCTTCAGCCGGGCCATATGGGCCATGTCCTCCTCCAGAGTCTGCCGCCCCAGCCGGGCGGCGGCGGCGAACGCCGCGATCTGAGCTGTGGCCTCAGTACCCGACCGAAGGCCCTCCTCCTGCCCTCCGCCCCAGATCAGGGGAGGCAGCTTCAGCCCCTTTCGAACATAGAGCGCCCCCACCCCTTTAGGGGCGTGGATCTTGTGTCCGCTGACTGTCAGCAGGTCTACACCCAGTTTTTTGGGGGAAAAAGGTATTTTCAAAAATCCCTGCACCGCGTCACAGTGGAGCAGAGCCGGGCAGCCAGTCCTCCGAATGACTTGGGCAACCTCCCCCACAGGCAGGATGGCGCCTAGTTCATTGTTAACCAGCATCATGGAGACCAGCGCCGTGTCCGGCCGCATCGCCTCCTCCACCTGGGCGGCAGTGATGTTACCCTGGCGGTCCGGCTCCAGATATGTCACCTCATAGCCCCGGCGCTCCAATTCCCGGCAGGGCTCCAGCACAGCGGCGTGCTCGATGGCGGTGGTGATAATGTGCTTTCCTCGGCGGCGATTGACCTCCAGGGCAGACTGGATGGCCCAGTTGTCCCCCTCCGTGCCACAGGAGGTAAAAAACAGCTCCTCCGGCAGGCAGCCCAGGGCCTGAGCCACATTTCCCCGCCACTCCTTCATCCGGGCGGCCGCCTTGGTCCCCAGTTCATACCGGGACGAGGGGTTGCCCCAGCCCTGGGTCATCGCCTCTACCGCCGCCTGTACAGCCTCCGGCCGCACCGGCGTGGTGGCCGCATTATCCAAATAATGTATCATCCTGATCCACCCCAGTCTGTATCTGTTCAAAGTATCCTTCATTCTACCGTCTGCCTGGAGGAAAGTCAAGGCGGCGCAGACCGGCTCTGACCAGTGGGCTGCCGGACTTTCTCTCTATATCGGTCCTATCCGCACAACTTCCCTGGATACACTTATTTTTTCTTCTCCAGGAATATACTCTCCACAAGGAGACCTCTTTGTGGTATAATGAGAAAAAATCGCTCAAGAGTTCTCCCGGTCTTTTCCGGGCCTCTTATGCTCTCTGAAAAAGAAGGTTTTATCATGACCAATAACCAACGCATCTGTTATGTGGTGGGGGCCATGTCCCTGTCCCCCTCTCTGCGCCCCTACCCCGCTCTGGGGGACTACGTCATCGCCGCCGACCGTGGCTATGACTCCCTGATGGCCTACGGCGTCACGCCTGACCTTGTGGTGGGCGACTTTGATTCCCTGGGCCGCACCCCCTCCCATCCCAACGTGATCCAGCTCCCAGCAGAGAAGGATGATACTGACATGGTCTACGCTCTTCGTAAGGGTCTGGAGCTGGGCTACCGGCGATTCGTTCTGCTGGGCGGCGTGGGCGGCCGGCTGGAGCACACCCTTGGCAACCTCCAGCTGCTGGACTGGCTGACTACCCAGGGGGCCCACGGATTCCTGGCAGGCGAAAAAACAGCGGCCACCGCCCTCCGGAACAGTTCCCTCACCTTCCCCGCCTCCATGTCTGGCTATCTATCTGTGTTCTGCAACAGCGGCACAGCGGAAGGGGTCACCCTCACTGGGCTCAAATTTCCGCTGGACCAGTATCAAATGGAGGGCAGTTTCCCCATTGGGGTCAGCAATGAGTTTCTGGGCACAGAGGCCACGGTGTCTGTGAGGCATGGTTCTCTCCTGCTGCTGTGGGAGGAATCGGGGAATTTTTACTCCCAACTGCCCAAACTGTGGCCCAATCCTTGACTTTTTCCTTGCCTTTTGGGCTATCCTATGGTATAGTTGTTCCCTGATCTTGAGGGAGAGGAGGTGTCCCCAGTGGGCGAAGCGGTCAAGGTCGTCGCCAAAAACAGCAAGGCCTACCACGATTACTTCGTGGAAGAGAAATTTGAGGCCGGCATTGAACTGGCGGGCACCGAGGTCAAGTCTATCCGGCTGGGCAATGTGAATCTGAAGGACTCCTTCTGCATCATCAAGGAGGGGCAGCTGTCTGTCCTGGGTATGCACATCAGTCCATATGAAAAGGGCAATATTTTCAATAAGGACCCCCGCCGGCCCCGCCGGCTGCTCATGCACCGGCGGGAGATCCTGCGGCTCTCCGGCCGGATCCAGCAGGACGGCTACTCCCTCATCCCCCTGTCCGTCTATTTCAAGGGCCCACGGGTCAAACTGGAGCTGGGGCTTGCCAAGGGCAAGAAGCTCTATGACAAGCGGGAGTCCTCCGCCAAGCGGGACGCCAAGCGGGAAATAGACCGGGCGATGAAGACAAGGAACCGGTGACCGGTACTATCAGAAAGGATGACAGATATGGCACAAAATCCCATTGTCACCATTGAAATGGAAGACGGCGGCGTCATGAAGGCGGAGCTCTATCCTGAGGTGGCCCCCAACAGCGTCAACAATTTCATCAGCCTGGTCCGCAAGGGCTTTTACAACGGGCTGATCTTCCACCGCTGTATCCCCGGATTCATGATCCAGGGCGGCTGCCCCCAAGGCACTGGTATGGGCGGTCCCGGCTACTCCATCAAGGGCGAGTTCAGCCAGAACGGTGTAAAGAACGACTTGGCCCACGACCGGGGTGTGCTGTCCATGGCTCGGGCCATGGCCCCCGACTCCGCCGGCAGTCAGTTTTTCATTATGGTCGAGAAGGCTCCCCACCTGGACGGCAGCTATGCCGCCTTTGGCAAGGTCTTTGAGGGCATGGAGGTGGCTGACGCCATCGTAAACAGCAAGACAGATTGGAATGACCGGCCCCGTCAGGACCAGAGGATGAAGTCGGTTACCGTTGACACCTTTGGTGTGGAGTACCCTGAACCGGAGAAAGTATAATATAGTCCTTGAGTAAGCGCATCCGTACCGGCGCGCCAGCCGTGCCGGTACGGTCTGATTTCACTGAATCCCTCAAGCAAACCACACTGCATACGTTTTCTTTTTCTGGCGGCAAAGCCGCTGTCCAAAATGGAACCCAGTGCAGCGGATCCGTTTTGGAGAGGAGGAATAAGGGAGCGAACGAAGTTTTCGCCATTATGGGAAGCGGAGTTGGCTGGACTTTGCGACGACGAGGGGGCGTACCGGTTTCGACGGGGACGCTGCAGTGGGAATAGCGGGCGGTGGCGCCTGGCCACCTTAAAACGGGCATTCTTTATAAATTAAAGAACGACAACTACGCTTACGCTGCCTAATTAAAGGCAGCCGTCTGACCGGGAAGGGCCACGAGCCCGGATCAGGCGTCGCTTAGTGGCGGACGTGAGCCGGCAAAGCTTTGAGCCGGCCATGCATCATGAAGCTCACCTGACCTTCAGGCGTGACGGCTTGCCTGAAGCGAAGGGAACGGGGAGAGCAAGACTCCTGTAATAACCGTCTGCGCCCGGAGAAGTTCCCATGAATGTGTTTTCGGACGGGAGTTCAACTCTCCCCGCCTCCACCAAAAGAAAATGCGGCTTGTTTCGACAAGTCGCATTTTCTTTTGGGTTTCGCTCCCGTTGGCCGCTCCACCCTTCGGTGATTGAAATGCTCGGGCGAAGTGAATTCGCCCTGCGCCAAGGTTTTGCCTGTGGCAAAACGCTTGTACGGCGCAAAGGCGCCGCCGGCCAGAAGGCCGGTTGGATGCTTCTCAAGAAAAATTGCAAATTTGAATCCAAGAGAGTTCGACCGACCTGAGAGGATTTGGATTGTTACCCCTTGCCAAAAAGAAAGACATCTGTTTTCAGCAGATGTCTTTCTTTTTGGGTTTCGGCCGCCTAAGTCGGCCGAAACCCTCCGGAATTTTAATGCTAGCGGTCGGCAGAGCCGCCCCTGCGCAATTCCCGGCCGCAGGCCGGGAATTTACGCGCCGCTCGGCGCACGGCCCAGAAGGGCCCGATAGGCGGTGTATTTCTTCTAACAGTCCCAAGGCTAAAAATATCGATTTTAACCGCTCTTTGCAGAACGAAACGGGACTGGTTGAAACAAGTCGCAATTCGTTCTAGGCAGCGTTCCTCAATATACCGCTCATGAATCTCTCTTCAGCCTAACATGTTGTCCGGCTTTTCAATATGGCTGCTGTGTCACTACCTGCTGTTTTTTCCAGATATTTTGTACGCCGATTTTGCAGCCCAACGCCCTCCCTTTCTCCGATGGTGGCAAACATATGCTTAGGCTGGACAGAGGTCCACTTTAATTGGAGGAATCATGATCCCTGGCACACAGCGCGCGCTGCCGCCGACTTTTACAACACAGACGTTCCTCCATGAACTTCTGATGAGAAATGTCAATAACCATACCTGTGAGAAGCATATTCCCCTGTTGCTCAGACAATGAGCCGTTCATCAGCAGCCACACGACCTCTCCATCGGGACGGACGACACGGTATTCTAAGCTAACCGTTTGCTCCTTCTGTTCCACGGCTTTGTGCAGCCGCCGCTCAATAAAAGGAATATCCGCTGGATGGACCAAATGGATCGTCCCGTTATTGAGTCGATTGCGTAGACTCTCCCTCGTGATGCCATGTAGCGAATAGTAGTGATCGTTAGCATAAATCAGGGTAAAATCCCGGTCCATTCTGGCGCGGAAAATTCCACCCATAGGACACTGAACGATGGATTCCAACTCAGCCTGCGCCTCCACTTGGCCAGTGATATCTAAGCATAGGCTGACCAGCACTGACTCCCCATTCGGCAGAACCGTCTGTACCCCTGTCTCTTTCACCCAGATATAGCCTTTATCTCTGCATAGCATTCTATAAGTTGTTGTGTAACTGTTTCCACTCATAAGGGCCTGTGCAATTTCACTCCGCAAGCTCTCCCGATCCTCGGCCCGAACGCAGTTGATCACAGCACCTTTAATTGCGGTGGCAAAGTCCGTCTGGTTTGGGTAATCCAGAAAAGACAGCATCCGGTCATCTATGTAATAGAGGGGAAAATCCGGAGTATTATAGGTAATCATAATACCGCCAAACATACATTCACTTAACAAGTTCAGCATTGCTTTTTCTACACAACGCTCCAGTTCCCTATGCGCACCATGCTTATGGGCGGAAAAACGCCAAGAGGCTGGCATTTTTAAATCACTTTTCATTCTCACATATCTCTCTCCTAATTTCGAGATCGAGTATCATTGACCTTGCATCGCTATATTTTCAGCTCCGTTGTTTGAGACAGCCTGTTGAATTTTGAAGGTCAGAGCATTCATCTCGTCTAAAATCTCGTTGTATATCTGCGCGCGGCATACTGACATGGCATCACATGAACTGTCTCCCATTGGATGTGTCTCTTGTCTCCAACGAAGGAATAAGACTTTCAGTTCATTGGAATTTCTAGTGTTGATAGGGTCCAGATACTGCTCCACCGACTCCAGATCCCCGCGCGTCAGAGCCCCCTCAAAGGCATAGCGTATCGCACGTTCAACTTGCCCCGGAG
Organism: Flintibacter hominis; assembly: GCF_014287965.1. NCBI lineage: Bacteria > Bacillati > Bacillota > Clostridia > Eubacteriales > Flintibacter > Flintibacter hominis. The sequence goes on from NZ_JACOPO010000007.1 coordinate 33,168, forward strand.
TCGCTCCATTCTGTTTGGCTATCTTTGCGTATAACACACAAACTTTACCAGAAAAATAGTAGGAATCTTTATCCATGAGTTCCAAAGCGTCGTGAATATATGTAAATCCTTTTGTATTAGCCGGAATCCCTGCACGCAATAGGATATCCACGATTTCATTCTGCAGCATAATCTAAAATATCCTTTCAGTAATAATTTTCTCACTACTCTCACGGCAGCCCCATACATTTGTGGGTTGACAGGAACTGTCTTTTGCTTTAGTATTATCGATATACTCAGTGTTCTCAACTCATGGTATGTACGTCCACGTATCACGAACAACGGTTTTAGCTTACAACAAACATCTTTGAAAGTCAACCATTTTTTACAAATTTCTTGTTACTATTTTTCTCATCTGCAAGAGATTTGTAAGGCAGGAAATGAGGATTGGAGCGTCTAACAAGGAGGACCTCATATGAGCCTAGGAGATAAATTGCGGCAGAGGAGACAGGAAATGGGCCTCACCAGGCCCCAGCTGGCAGCTAAAATCTGCGTGACTCCGTCAGCGATTGCCAACTATGAAAATGGAATCAGCACCCCAAAGCCTGACATCTTAATTTCCCTGATTAATGTCTTAGAGGTTGACGCCAACTATATTTACTCTGATTATCTTGGAACAAACCGAATCAGCAAAATTTATGACCAGGCTCTAAGCGCGGAAGAGATTGACGCCATCAAAAAATACAGAGCACTTTCTGAAGAGGGGAAGCGGCTTGTTCGGCTGATTGTAAACGAGGAATATACTCGAACAATCGCCAGAAGCCGGCTCACCCTTCCCTGTTATCTGCCTGGTGTACGCAAGCTTCACACTGGTTTTCTCATGCAAGAGAACTTGGGCAGTGTGCGTATCATGCGAAAGGATCTGCCGGTTGGGGCCGATTTCTGCTTTCAGATTCAGGTAGACCAATATCTGCCCGTCTTCCGTAAATTCGATATTCTGGCCCTTCAGAGAAGGCAGGCCGGGCACAATGAGATGGGGCTGTTTTGTCTCAACGGTATTTATTATCTTCGTACCCTTTTTCAAGAGAGGGGAGAGTGTCGTCTGCGGGCTCTAAATGTAATTGATGAGGACATCTTAGTAACAGAAACAGACGAATTCCGCTGTATTGGTACGGTTCTTGGGCAAGTAAATGGTATTTTGGAGCCCTCCTGAATGACCTACCTTGTCTGAATAAACTGTTGTTAGCTGTTCCGATCCGACAGGGGACGTTCCCTGTGAACGTCCTTCCCCGGTCTGACCAAATGCTGGCTGTTGTTCAGGCCAGGCAGGCTTGCTTTATACCTAAAATTCTTGCGCCGTAACGGTATCAGTCCCTCTATCCACATACTCAAGACGCAATACACACTATATCCCCTGGGCGCAACTACCCGTAAGATAACCGGATCGGTCAGCTGGCTGTTCCGGTTTTTATCACATATACCCCATAAAAACCGTCTAAATCATATTAAGATAATATAAAGATTGCTGTTTTATTTTTCTTCCTCCAGTATAATGGAATCAAGTCGTTTGAAAGGAGGCCTGACCGTGCGCTTGAACAAACAGCTAAAGGAGAAAAATAAGGAGTCCCTCTCCTCTGTCCTGCCCATCACGGCCATCGTGTTTCTCCTTTCCATCTCCATTGCGCCCCTCGATCCAGGCACGTTGGTCCTATTCCTGTTCGGCGCCATTTTGCTCATCGGCGGCATGGGCTTCTTTACTCTGGGTGTGGATATGTCCATGACCCCCATGGGTGAGGGAGTGGGCGTAGAAGTGAGCCGGGCCAGACACCTGATCGTCCCCATCGTCCTCTACTTTCTCCTGGGTGTACTCGCCACGGTAGCGGAACCAGACCTGCAAGTCCTGGCGGAGCAGGTCCCGTCCATCGACAACCCGGTCCTAATCTGGACCGTGGCCATTGGTGTGGGAATATTCCTGGTGATTGCCGCCATGCGTATCCGTATGGCTGTCCCTCTGCGCCGGCTACTCCTGGTCTTCTACTTTATCGTCTTTGCCCTGGCAGCTCTCGCGCCCGCCAACTTTATCCCCGTTTCCTTCGACTCTGGTGGCGTCACCACTGGACCTATCACAGTACCGTTCATCATGGCCCTTGGCGTAGGTATTGCCTCCACCCGCAGCGATAAAAACTCCGCCAGCGATAGCTTTGGCCTGGTTTCTCTCTGCTCCATCGGTCCCATCCTGTCCGTACTGCTACTTGGTAGTATCTACCGCCCTGAGCAGGCTGTGCCCCACACCACTTCCATCCCGGACGTATCCACCACACTAGAGGCTGCCCAATACTTTTGGGTTTCACTCCCGGCTTACTTCCGGGAAGTGGCCGTCGCTCTTATTCCTATCGCCGGCCTGTTCCTAGTGTTTCAGGTCGTCACCCGCCGGTTCAAGGGGAACGAGCTGCTCCGGATCGGTCTGGGCCTTGTCTACACCTATCTAGGGCTGGTCCTGTTCCTGTGCGGGGTCAATGTGGGCTTCATGCCCGCCGGCCAGCTCATTGGTGCCACCGTAGCTTCCAGCCCCAACCGCTGGCTGCTGGTCCCCATCGGAATGGTCATCGGCTATTATATCGTCAAGGCCGAGCCCGCCGTGGCCGTCCTTACCAAGCAGGTGGAGGAGGTCTCTAATGGCTCTATCACCCATAAGGCCATGGGCCACGCCCTGTCTATCGGCGTCTGTGTTTCCGTGGGTCTGGCCATGCTGCGGGTGCTCACCGGTCTCAATATCTTTTGGCTGCTGATCCCAGGTTATGCCATCTCCCTGGGGCTCACCTTCTTTGTCCCACCTATTTTTACCGGTATTGCCTTTGACTCCGGCGGTGTAGCCAGCGGCCCCATGACGGCCACCTTTCTCCTTCCCTTTGCTCAGGGGGCCTGTCAGGCCCTGGGCGGGGATGTGATGACTGATGCCTTCGGCATCGTGGCTATGGTAGCTATGACCCCTCTGGTGACCATTCAGATCATGGGTCTGTCCAGTGTGGTCCGGCACAGCCTGGCCCGCCGCCGGTTCCGGCACCGCATGGAACAGGTAGAGGATGTCATTCTCTATTTTGACGGAAAGGAGGGGGCTTGAATGGACGCAGTCAGTCTGATCGTATCCATCGTAGAGCGCGGCCGGGGCGTGACCATGGAAAAGCTGTATGCCAGCCGTCAGGTGTCCCTCCATCTCCAGTGCGCCGGGAGGGGAACCGCCACCTCGGAGATCATGGATATCCTGGGCCTAGGCTCCAGCGAAAAGGATGTGGTCTTCAGCTTTGCCACCCGCCAGACCGCCGCCCGCCTGCTGTATGATCTGGACAGCGACCTGCGTGGAAGCACTGGCTCCAGCGGCATTGTCTTTAATCTGCCCCTCAGCGGACTGAACAGTTTGACCGCCGCTGTGGTCAATTTTCAAAGCGAGGGCGCAAAGAGGGAAAAAGGAGGGGAAGTCCCTATGGAGCACACAGAAAACAGCTTGATTCTGGTGGCCTGCAGTCGTGGCAGCGCGGACGATGTCATGGCCACTGCCAAAGAGCACGGGGCCCGCGGCGGCACAGTCATAAAGGCCCGTCTGGCCGGACTTGAGCTGCTGGAGGAGGCCTATGACACTGATCTAAAGGCGGAACGTGAGATCGTTGCCATCGTGGTACCCACTGACAGGCGCGCTTCCATCATGGAGGCGGTCAACGTCCAGCACGGCTTACGCAGTCCAGCCCAGAGCGTACTTTGTTCCCTGCCCATCGATCATATCGTGCGGCTGGGCTGATTTCACAGAAACGCCCCCGGACCAGAAAGGACCAGGGGCCGTCTTTTTTCCATCTCCGCAGGCCAGTGCTATACCAGCTGTACCCGTACCTGCCCCTCCTGGGCCATGACCCTCAGGGTATCCCCCTGCTTCAATTTTCCTGCCAGGATCAAATCTGCCGCCGGGTCCTCCACCAGGGTAGAAACGGCCCTACGCAGGGGCCGGGCTCCATACTCCCTGTCGGCGCCCCGGTCCGCCAGCAGCGCAACCGCCTGGTCCTCTACCTCCATGGTCACTCCCAGCTTTGATAGGCGGGCCCCTGTCTCTAACAGGACTTGCCGGGCGATCTGCCCCAACGTATCCCGCTCCAGGGGATGGAACACCAAGGTGGCATCCAGCCGGTTGAGAAACTCCGGGGCAAAGGTGGACCGGGCGTCGGCCAGGACGGCCCGCTCCAGTTCCTCCCGCTCCGCCTGTCCTCCGGTGTGGAAGCCAAGACTCTGGCTTTTTCCGAAGCGGCGCGCCCCCAGGTTGGAGGTCATGACCAGCACTGTGTTTCGGAAGTCGGTTCGGCGGCCCTGGGCGTCAGTGAGCACCCCCTCCTCCATGACTTGAAGCAAAATGGACCACACGTCACGGTGTGCCTTCTCCAGCTCGTCCAGCAGTACCACAGACCATGGATTTTTCCGCACACGCTCGGTGAGCTGCCCCCCCTCCTCATGGCCCACGTAGCCGGGAGGCGAACCGATAAGGCGGGACACGCTGTGGGCCTCCATATACTCAGACATATCAAAGCGGAGCAGGGCCTCCTGGCTGCCGAAGAGGGCGGAAGCCAGGCTTCGGCATAGCTGGGTCTTGCCCACTCCACTGGGGCCCAGCAGCAGGAAACAGCCCACTGGCCGGCGGGGGTCCTTCAGCCCCAGGCGCCCCCGGCGGATAGCCTTTGTCACCGCCTCCACCGCCCGGTCCTGGCCCAGCAGAGTGCGGTTCAGCTCCTTCTCCAGCGTAGACAGAGCCTTCTTGTCCGCTTCGTCCGGATTGGTGACCGGAACGCCAGTCCACTGGGTCAGCACTGCCCGAATGTGGCTCTCCTCCACCTGACGGGGCTTCTGGGCTGCCTGCCACCGCTCCTTTCCCTCTCTCAGCTGCCGGCGGAAGTCCCCCTCCGCGTCTCGGAGGAGCGCCGCCCGCTCAAAGTCCTGGTCCTGGATGGCCCGGCCCATCTGCCGGCCCGCCTGGGCAGCTCTATCCTCCAGCTCTTTCAGCTCTGGGGGCAGGGCCTGACGGTCCAAGCGGGCTCTGGAGGCGGCCTCATCTACAAGGTCGATGGCCTTGTCGGGCAAAAACCGCTGGGGCAGATAGCGAATCGATAGGTCCACCGCCGCCGCCAGCGCCTCATCCGTGATCGTCAGGTGGTGGTGGCTCTCGTACCGGCCCCGGAGCCCTCTCAAAATGGCCAGAGCCTGGTCCCGGCTGGGTTCCCGCACTGTGACCGGCTGGAAGCGGCGCTCCAAGGCGGAGTCCTTTTCGATATGCCGACGATATTCGTCCAAAGTGGTGGCTCCGATGACTTGTATCTCCCCCCGCGCCAGGGCTGGCTTTAGAATATTGGCCGCGTCAATAGCACCTTCGGCAGAGCCCGCCCCCACGATGGTGTGGAGCTCATCAATGAACAGGATGATGTTGCCCGCCCGGCGGACCTCGTTCAGGACATGCTTCAGCTTCTCCTCAAATTCTCCCCGATATTTGGTGCCCGCTACCATGGAAGACAAGTCAAGGGCGCACACTCTCCTGCCCAGCAGGTGGGCAGGAGCGGTCCCGTCCGCAATGGCTAAGGCCAGCCCCTCGGCCACGGCAGTCTTGCCCACTCCCGGCTCCCCGATGAGGGCTGGGTTGTTTTTGGTCCGCCGGGACAGAATTTGAATCACTCGGGCCAGCTCCTCCTCCCGTCCGATAACCGGGTCCAGCCTTCCCTCGGCGGCCATTCGAGTCAGATCCCGGGCGCACTGGTCCAGTTGCCTGGTGTCGGAGGCAGTCCTCGCCTCCGGCTCCCGTGCTCTGGTTCTGGGTGGCAGCTCCTCTCCGCCTAGGGAGGCGGCCACTTGTCGGTACAGCTGGGCCGGTTCCACACCACAGTCGGTCAACAGACGGATGGCGCCATTTTGCCCGTCCCCCAGTAACCCCAGCAGCAGATGTTCTGAGTTCACCGCCCCATGACCCAGTCGGCGGCTCTCCCCCACCGCGCCCCGAATCGCCTGACAGCAGTTGGGCGTCAGTCCTTGATGGAGGGAGCGGGCGGGCACTCCGATCCCAACCCGCTGGCCGATCGCGCAGCGGAGGGTATGGCTGTCTGCCCCAGCCTTACGCAGAGCACAGGCAGCGGGGCTGTACTCCTGGCTGGCCAGCCCCAGCAGCAGATGTTCACAGCCCACATAGCTGTGTCCCAGGCGGGCGGCATTCTCTTGGGCCAGGCGGATGGCCCCTAGGGCGGTAGAAGTAAACTGGCTGTCTGCCATAGAAAGATCACCTCGGTCTAAAATCTTTATTAAGGTTTCCCTCTTTTCTAAAAATTAGCATTGCATTTTTCAAAAGTTGTGTTAAAATGTAGGTACAATTTGATGGAGGTGTACTTAACATGGCTTATGTGATCGGTGATGCTTGCATCAGCTGTGGTTCCTGCGCGGATGCCTGCCCCGTGGGCGCCATTTCTCAGGGCGATGACCACTATGTGATCGACGCTGGCGCCTGCCTGGACTGTGGTTCCTGTGCTGGCACCTGCCCCATGAATGCTATTACTGAGGGCTAATCACAAAAAATAACGTCGGAATACTCCGGCGTTATTTTTTATATCTTATAATCTAATTTTAAATATTATATTTAGTCATATTTCACATTGATATTTTGCTGTGAAACGGATATACTGGTATTAAGAAAACAGCCTTTCCTGACCTTGAAAGGAGCGATCTCTATGCGTCCTGATACCATAACCGTTCAGCCCCCTCTCTTTCCCTCCGTCCCCCGGCGGAGACGGGAAGTCCGGGATCCTTATGACGGCCTACGCCCCTGGTCAGCCATCACTCATGGAGCCGGCGCCGTATTGTCCCTGGCTGGAACGATATACCTTCTCCTCCGGACTGCCGCCGAGGGAAACGGGCTTCTCTTTGGACTAATGGCTGTCTACGGGTTGTCTATGGTCTGCCTCTACACAGCCAGCACTCTGTACCACTGCCTGCGGGTATCGGTACCCGGCCGCCTCGCTCTGCGGAAATATGACCACTGCTCCATCTACCTTCTTATCGCTGGCAGCTATACTCCTCTGTGCTTGACCGCCCTTCGGGACAGCGGTGGCCCTGTCCTGCTGGCTCTGGTGTGGAGTGTGGGGGTGGTGGGTATGATACTGACCATCGCCAAGCTCTCCATCCCCCGCTGGCTCACCAGCGCGATCTACCTGTTCATGGGCTGGCTGGCCATCTTCGCCATCGGCCCCATCCGCAGCGCCCTGTCCTCCGTTTGCTTCTTTTGGCTCATGATGGGGGCTGCCATGTACACAGTGGGCGGTGTACTCTACGCGGTCAAGTGGCCCGGCCGAAATAACCCCCGCTTTGGCTGTCATGAGATATTTCACGTCTTTATCCTGCTAGGTAGTATCTGCCACTTTGTGATGATGTATCAGTTGTTATAAATTTGAATACCAGACAGGAGAGCGGGACGCCCCCAAGGGGCGTCCCGCTCTCTGTATCGGCATTTACTTTGCGATATTCTCACAGAAGTTCATAAAAATCTGTGCCACCTCAGCACGGGTGGCCCCGGCGGTAGGCGCCAGGGTGTTGTTCCCCTTGCCGGACAGCAGACCGGCGTTCACCGCCCAGTCCATGGCCTTCACGGCATAGCTGGAGATGGAGGAGGCGTCCAGATAGCCCTCTGTCCCCTTGCCGCTCTGGCTGGTCTTGTACCCCTCGTTCTGGGCGTAGCGGTACAGGATGGCCGCCAGCTGCTCCCGTGTAATGGGATCGTTGGGGCCGAAGGTGTCGCCGTAGCCGGACACGATGCCCTCGCCGGCCGCCCAGGAAATGGCGTCGGCGTACCAGGCGTCCTCCGCCACGTCAGCGAAGTCAGCCCTGCCGGCCGCGGGCTTGCCCTCCAGGCTGTACAGCATCTGGGCCACCATGGCACGGGTCAGGGTGCTGCCGGGGGCGAACTCCCGATCGGACACACCGGACATCAGGCCGTTGTCCAGGGCGTAATCCACCGCCTCATGGTACCAGGCGTCCTCGTCCACATCCCGGAAGTCGGCGGCGGGGCAGGTATCCTGGTGGTCGGTCTCCACGAAGGAGGCCTCAATGGTTACCTTGGACCGGGGCATCTTGAAGGTATACCTGCCGTCGCCCTTGTCGGTCAGTTCGATCTCGTCCCCGTTCTTGTCAGTGACCGTCAGTTCGTCCAACTCATAGCCCTCGTCGGCCTTGACAGTGATGGTCACCGTCCGGCCGCTGGAGGCGCTCTTGGGGGACACGGTCACAGTGCCGTTTTCGATGTTCTTGTCCACGCTGATGGAGTAGCTGCTGGAACCGCCCCCGCCAGAGGATGGTGTTGAAACGCTGGTTTCGGTTGTCGCGGAAAGTCTTCCCGCATAGCCAGAGCCAGCAACGGGAGTTACCACTACACGAATATATTTACCTGCGTCCTCATCGGTCAACGTATAGGCAGCTTCCGTCGCGCCGCTGATATCAGAGAACGTTCCGTCCGCAGTATCGCCGGACTGCCATTGATAGGAAACAGATATGTTATCCGGGATTCCACTTGTTTCCGCAACAAGCGTTTGGCCAATCTCTGCCGTACCAGAGATAACCACATTTCCTGTCAAAGAGGGAAGGATCGTAACTGTTTTAGAGGGGACAGAATAAACGCTTCCATCCTCCGGATTGGTAAAATAATTACCAATTGTATTGATATATACATACATTCCCAAGTCGATGTAGTCCTCTAAGAATTCAGTCAGCGGCGCTCCGCCATCGTACTCGCCGTCTTTTAAGATTATGAGATCATCTGCTAACATGATTTCTTGAGGCTTTTCGTCATACTGTGGGTCGCCGCCGTAATAAATCTTTTGAAGCTGAATGGCCTGACAATACATATATGTGACTTCTTCTGGACTATCCACGTCCCCAGCGGCATGAGTTGAGATGGATAGAGAGGACCCTGGTTCTAAAACCAATTCAGTCCTGACGGGGACTGGATCAGTCTCAAAATTGTCCATATTGATTCCGATCCCCGTAGCACAGGCAGGACCGATTTGCTCTCCGTCAGATTGGCCATCAGTTGTGGCCTCGATTGTGATGCTTCCCGAATTCGTTAATGTAGCATTATCCGTCAGATTGCTTAAATAAATGCCCCATGTATAGGCATCATAGGCTCTGCAGTGGATAGTCCCCGTGTTATTTAAAACCGATGAGGAGCTGTCCAGTTCAAGGCCAATCGCATATTCCGCGGTTAGGTTGTTTCCAGCGTTTTTCGCAGTCAACTCCATGGTTCCAGCATTGGTCATCTCCATTTGATCGCTCACAACAGAAACCGCACAGACATGATTCGAGCCCTTATGCAGCTCCTCTAACACACCCTCGTAATTGCCACCGTAAGCCACTACATCCGACCTGATCAGACCATTGTTCTGCCATGGAACCGAGGTGCTGGTACCGCGCAGGCCATAGGCATCTCCATTTACTGTAGAAACAGTCAAGTCCAACTCTCCGCTGTTCTCCATCCCTCCGCTGTAGATCAGTATCCCATAAACGTCCGCACCACTCCAAGTGGTCAGGCTTTGATTCTGAATTTCAGCAGTGATTTTACCCGTATTTTTTAGAAACGCAGATTGCTCTTCATACTCGCCGCCTATAATACCGGCTATGGTATCACTATACCCGGCCTGGGATGGCACAGAGATTTCGATAAAAAGTGTGGCATTGTTGACCAGTCCTGCTCCGGTATAGATACCTGATATTTTTTTGGTACTGCCAGACTCCGCTGCCTGTGAAACGGAAATAGTCAGGGAAGAATCTTCTTCACTCTCAAGAAATTCGATCTCACCACTGTTTTGAATGGCAGAGAACTCAACATTCTCTTGGGTATTCTTTGCGGAAATACGATTTTCTCCAATCAGTGAAATGGTCAGCTTTTCTATGTCTGCCTGGATGGCAGAGATATCCTCTGCGCTAATCTCCGCACCATTCAGCGTCAATGTCGCAGAGGATGCCTCCCAGCGGATGTTATAGTCCTCTTGGGTAGCGCCCTCAGTTGTGACTGTCCCCATGTCCGTTTTAGCGTATTCTGTTTCTGGAGTCAGAGTCACATTTCCGACAGAAATACTCTCTCCATCTTCCTCTGTTGCCGACACCGTCATTGGCAGAAGACAGAGACAGAAGGACAAGACGGCTAGTAAACTTCTCTGCCATTTTTTCATGGGAATAGACCTCCTTTAAGTAACTATACTTTTATAATTTTTTAAGGAAGCCTAAATATCAAGAAATTTCTTGCTTATTTTGCATATTAATGATATATTTTTTATTGTAAAAAGTATGCTTTGTACAATTTGTAAAAGTATACCTTTCCAATATTCCTCCTTCTAGCCGGAGGGACCGATATCTTAAATTGAAAAGCAGCGGCTCCGCTTTTGCGGAGCCGCTGCTTTCATTAGGATACTTCAGAGTAGCTTTGGAGATTCCCTCATGGGGGCGATCTCCTTCCGGTAGACTCGGCGGAGGAACAACGCAGACATGGCCAAAGAGAACAGCTCCGCGATGGGGATGGACCACCATACCAGCGAAAGCTCCTCCGTCTGAGCCAGAAGGAATGCCATAGGGAGCAGGACCACCAGCTGCCGCACCACCGAAACGGCCAGAGAGAGCACACCGTGACCTAGAGCCTGGAATACGGAGGAGCAGACGATGGCGAAGCCGGCAAACAGGAAGCTGTAAGAGATGGTGCGCAAGGCAGGGACTCCGATGGTCAGCATATCTCCACCGCCCTCTCCTTCCGCCATGAACAACCCCAAAAACACATGGGGGATCATCTGAAACAGGAGCAGCCCCACCGCCATAATACCTACAGCATAGGTTATACTCAGCTTGATGGTCTTGATAATCCGGTCCGGCTTCCTGGCCCCGTAGTTGTAAGCCACGATCGGCACCATGCCGTTATTCAAGCCAAAGACAGGCATGAAGATAAAAGACTGGAGCTTGAAATAGACACCAAAGACCGCGGTGGCAGTAGCCGTGAAGGCGATCAGGATCTGGTTCATCCCAAACACCATTACCGAGCCGATGGACTGCATGGCAATCGAGGGGATACCCACGCTGTAGATCCCAGCCACGATGGCTTTGCGGGGCAAAAAATTCTTCCAGCTCAACTTGATGTCCGGGTTGCGCGTCAGGTTGAAGAACAGGGCCAGCAGGCCGCCGCAGATCTGTCCAACCACGGTGGCCACAGCAGCACCAGCTACCTCCATTCGGGGAAAGCCAAACAATCCAAAGATGAGAATGGGGTCCAGAATGATGTTGATAATCGCGCCGGTGGCCTGGGTAATCATGGTGTAGAAGGTACGGCCGGTAGCCTGGAGCAACCGCTCACAGGCGATGGACAAGAAGATTCCCACACTGACCCCGGACACGATGGTCAGATAGTCCGTGCCATACTCCACAATGCCGGGGATGTCAGTCTGTACGGTATAAAACAGCCGGGCGCAGGTCCAACCCAGTATGGTAAACACCAGACAACTGGCCGCGGCCAGGAACAGGCCGTTCATGGCCGTCTGGTTGGCCCGCTCAAAATCTTTCTGTCCCAGGCTGCGGGACAGAAGGGCATTGATACCTACTCCAGTACCCACGGCCACGGCGATCATCAGGTTTTGGACTGGAAAGGCCAGAGACACCGCATTCAAGGCGTCCTCGCTGAGCTGGGCCACAAATACGCTGTCCACCACATTATAAAACGCCTGGACCAGCATGGATATGATCATAGGCACCGCCATGTTCAGCAGCAGTTTATTTACCGGCATAACGCCCATCTTGTTCTCTGCGGGTCGCTCCACTTCCAGTTCCCCCTTTTTTCATATTTCGAGCAATACAGACAGTAATAGATTATAGTGGAAAGAAATTTTAATGTCAATGGCTTTCTTTCTGTGGTTTCCTTGGAGTAGAAATATCCTTCTACCCCTTGCGGGCCCGGCTCTCCTGTGGTAAAATAGTTTGCTAAATTATGAAATCACTATTTTTTAGAGGGAGTGGACTCCTTTGTCGAGATACGAATCTGAGATCAAACGCCGCCGCACCTTCGCCATCATCAGCCACCCGGACGCGGGCAAAACCACCTTGACGGAGAAATTCCTGCTCTACGGCGGGGCCATCGCCCAGGCCGGTCAGGTGAAGGGTAAGAAGAATACCCGGGCGGCCACCTCCGACTGGATGGAGATTGAGAAGCAGAGAGGAATCTCCGTCACCTCCTCGGTGATGCAGTTTCAGTACGAGGGCTACTGCATCAACATTCTGGACACCCCAGGCCACCAGGACTTCTCCGAGGACACCTACCGCACTCTCATGGCCGCCGATTCCGCCGTCATGGTCATCGACGGGGCCAAGGGCGTGGAAGCCCAGACCAGGAAGCTCTTCAAGGTGTGCGCCATGCGGGACATCCCCATTTTTACTTTTATCAACAAGATGGACCGAGAGGCACGGGACCCCTTTGAGCTGTGTGAGGAGCTGGAGCATGAGCTGGGATTGGACACCTATGCCATGAACTGGCCTATCGGCTGCGGCAAGGAGTTTAAGGGCGTTTACGACCGGAACAATGGCCGGGTGATCCATTTTACCTCTAATACCAACGCCCGGACGGCGACCGCCACAGAAATCGAGCTGGAGGATCCGGCCCTGGCCGACCTGATCGGTCAGGCCAAACGGGACCAACTGGTGGACGAGATCGAGCTGCTGGACGGGGCAAGCTGTGACTTTGATCTGGACCGGGTGCGCCACGGCAAGCTCTCCCCGGTGTTTTTCGGTTCCGCCCTGACCAACTTCGGTGTGGAACCCTTCCTGGAGGAGTTCCTCCGGTTGACCACCGCCCCCCTGCCCCGAAAGGCGGGAGATGAGGTGATCGACTCCTTCGACGAGGACTTCTCCGCCTTCGTCTTTAAGATCCAGGCCAATATGAATAAGGCTCACCGGGACCGGATCGCTTTTATGCGAATCGTGTCCGGTAAATTTGAGGCGGATAAGGAGGTCTACCACCTGCAGGGCGGAAAGAAGATCCGTCTGTCCCGGCCGCAGCAGCTGATGGCCGCCGAACGTGAGATCATCGAGGAGGCCTATGCCGGCGACATCATCGGTGTGTTCGATCCCGGTATCTTCTCCATTGGGGACACCCTGTGCGCCCCCGGCAAGAAATTCCGCTTTGATCCCATCCCCACCTTTGCCCCGGAGCACTTTCAGCGCATCCGCTCGGTGGATACCATGAAGCGAAAGCAGTTTCTCAAGGGTGTGGAGCAGATCGCCCAAGAGGGCGCCATCCAGATCTTCAAGACTCCCTACACCGGCATGGAAGAGGTGATTGTTGGCGTGGTGGGCACTCTGCAATTCGATGTGCTGGAGTACCGCCTGCGCAGCGAGTACAACGTGGAGCTATATAAGGAGAGCCTGCCCTTCGAATACCTGCGCTGGATTGTCAAGGAGGACGAGGAGGCCCCCGCTCTCAGAGAGGAGGACCTGCTGCTCCCCAATGACGCCAAGCTGGTGGAGGACTACAAGGGCAACCAGCTGCTGCTGTTCGCCTCCCAGTGGTCTATTCAATGGGTACAGGACCGGAACAAGGGACTGGTCCTGGCTGAGTTCGGCGGGGCAAAGTTTTAATGTCTCCCTCCCCCTGTTCTCACAATACAGTGCCCCCTCGGATACACTAGACCGAGGGGGTGCTTTCTATGGAATGGGAAGATGAGGACACGCTATGCCGCCAGCTGGCGGACGCAGATGCCTCACTGTATTTTTTAATCCTGTTGATCTTGTCCGTCTGCCTGTCCTGGGCCGCCACAGCCATCCAACGGCAGGGGCTGTACCGTGTCCTGAAAGGCGAGATCCAGAAGCTCCCTGATGTCTTTTCCCTCCGTCTGGCTGCCAACGCACTGGTGGTAGGGGCACTGACCTTCTTCTTTGGTCTTGCTCTAAAGGGCTGGGCGGAGGCAGACCGTTGTGATCCATCCGCTTGCCGGGCCGCCGAGACCGACCTGTGGGCCTCTCTCTTTGTTTTGGCCGCGGCCCTACTCCGGCTATCGGCCCTAGCGGACGGCCAAGGGCAAGCTCCCGCCCCAGATCAGGACCTGCCTGATTAAATTAAAAAACAGCGCCCCCTCCTGGGGGGCGCTGCTTTTTCAGTCTTTCGGGGTGGGCAGCAGCTTTTTTCGCCGGGTAAGGAAAATGGTCAGCGTGGTGGCAGAGGCCAGAATATCAGCCACCGGCTCGGCGATATAGACCCCCATTACGCTGTTGGTGATTCGGGGCAGAAGGATGGCAAGAGGCACCAAAAGGATCACCTTTCTCAACAGGGCAAGAAACAGGCTGGTCTTGGCCTGGCCCAGCGCCATGAAGGTAGTCTGACAGGCCATTTGGGCCCCAAAGGCCCAGATCCCGGCGAAGAAAACCGGCATGACCCTGTCCACCAGAGCGACCAGTTCCTGGTCGTCGTTGAAGATCTGGGCCAGTTGGCCGGGGAACAGGGATACGATTATAAATGCGGTGATGGTGACGGTCATCGTCACGGTCAGCAGCCGTTTGAACACCTGGCGGACCCGCTGGAAGTTTTTTGCCCCGAAGTTATAGCTCATGATGGGCTGGGTCCCCTGGGTGATTCCCTGGACGGGCATGACCACCATCTGCATCACGCTCTGCATAATCGTAAGCGTTCCCACATAAAGATCTCCGCCAAAGGTCTGAAGACTAGAATTGAGAACGACAGTGACCAGGCTTTCTGTGGACTGCATGATAAAGGGGGCCACGCCCAGCGCCGCAATCCTGGATACAATCTCCTTTTTCAAAGCCATATTGGCCAGCCGGATCCGAAGCCCGGACCGCTTAGTACACAAAAAGCCGACAACCCAGCAGGCACTGACAGCCTGGGAGAGAATTGTGGCCAAGGCCGCGCCGCGCACCCCCATTTGGAACCCAAAAATAAAAATCGGGTCCAGGACGATATTTAGCACAGCGCCGATCAGGACGGAGAGCATAGAGGTGAGGGCTTTCCCCTGGGCACTGATAAAGGTGTTCAGACCAAGGGCAAGCTGGACGAACACTGTGCCCAATAGATAGATGGATAAGTATTCCAGCGCGTAGCCCACTGTGTCCTCCGAGGCGCCAAAGGCCATCAGGAGAGGCCGCTTAAACAGGGAGAAAAATACCGTCAGCACCGCGGCGGTGCCCAGCAGAAGGGTGGTAGAATTTCCAAGGATCTGTTCAGCCCCCTTCCGGTCGCCGGCCCCCAGCCGAATGGAGGCCAGTGGGGCCCCGCCCATGCCGGAAAAGGCGGCGAAGGCGGACACCAGCATCAGAATGGGGAAAGAAACCCCAAGACCGGTCAAAGCGGTTTTGCCCACCACAGGGATATGGCCGATATAGATTCGGTCCACGATGTTATACAGCATATTGATGAGCTGGGCGGCGACTGCCGGGACTGCCAGCCGAAGCATCAATCCACCGATAGGGGCAGCGGCCAGAGCTTCCTCGCCCCTGTAATTGCTAGACACGGGGACACTTCCTTTCTTGTTTCAAAGCACACATGATAAAGTTAAGAAAGCCGTAATAATTAGTATATCATGCCAGCCAAAAAAAGAAAAGAAACTTTCTGTGAACTTCGGCTTGGGATACCATAGAAAATCAGATCGTCTCACTTAATTTGGATAATTTCCGCATACTATTTTGGTTTCTCTCTCTTTTTTTTCTGCCGCCTGGGGTGTAAAATGGGGGAGAATTTGAATATCCGGCTAATAAGTAGCCGGACGGGCAGAAAAAGGAGGCCGTTTTATGAAAACCAAAAAGACCTTCAAGCCAGATGAGCTGCGCTATCTTCGGCTCCTGGCCAGACAGTATCCCACGGTGCAGGCAGCCAGCACCGAAATCATCAATCTTCAGGCTATTTTGAACCTTCCCAAAGGGACAGAGCACTTTATTTCTGATATCCACGGGGAGTATGAGGCGTTCAACCATATTCTCAATTCCTGCTCCGGTGTGGTGAAGGAAAAGCTGGATGAGCTGTTTGGCACCAGCCTGCCCCGGTCTGAGCGGGATGAGCTGTCCACCTTGATCTACTACCCGGAGGAGAAGCTGGCCCTCATTGCCAAGCAGACCTCTGATCTGAATGAGTGGTACCGCATCACCCTACATCGTCTCATCGAGGTATGCCGCTGGGTATCCTCCAAATATACCCGGTCCAAGGTCCGGAAAGCTCTGCCCAAGGACTACGCCTATATCATCGATGAGCTGCTCCATACCCATTATGACGAGGCGGACAAACGGGACTACTATGAAAATATCATCAACACCATCATCGACATCGACCAGGCCCCCAGCTTTATTGAGGCCGTGTGCGAGGTCATTAAGCGGATGGCGGTGGATCATCTCCATATTGTGGGCGATATCTTCGACCGGGGGCCACGGGCAGACGTGGTAATGGACGCCCTGTTGAACTACCACAGCGTGGACATCCAGTGGGGCAACCATGATATCCTTTGGATGGGGGCCGCCTCTGGCTCCCGGACTCTGGTGGCTACCGTGTTGGCTAACTCCATCCACTATAATAACTTGGATGTCATCGAAACTGGGTACGGCATCTCCCTGCGCCCCCTGTCCATCTTCGCTAACGAGGTATACAAGGACTGCGACACCCACCGCTTCGCTGTCAAGCTTACCGGCCCAGACGCCGACCAGTACAGCGAGAAGGACAAGCTGCTGTCCGCCCGGATGCACAAGGCCATCACCATTATCCTCTTCAAGTTGGAGGGACAGAAACTGGTCCGCTGTCCGGAATTTAATATGTCCGACCGTTTGCTGCTGGACAAAATCGACTATGACACCAAGTCTATTACCATTTCTGGCGTGACCTATCCTTTAGAGGACTGTGACTTCCCTACTGTGGACCCAGCCGATCCCTATGCCCTGACACCAGAGGAGAGCCAGGTCATTGACCAGCTCACCGCCTCCTTCCAACGCAGCGAGAAGCTGCAGCAGCACATCCGCTTCCTCTACTCCAAGGGCGGGCTGTACAAGGTGTTCAATGGCAATCTCCTGTTTCACGGCTGCATCCCCATGGCCGAGGATGGCTCCTTCCTGAAATTCACCATCGGCGGAAAAGAGCGCTCTGGCAGGGAGTTTTTGGACTACGCCGAGAAGACCGCCCGCAAGGCTTATTATGACAAGCCCGGTTCCCCGGAGCGGCAGTTTGGCATGGACTTCCTGTGGTGGCTCTGGGCGGGCCGGAACAGTCCCATCTTCGGCCGGGACCGGATGACCACCTTTGAGCGGCGGCTCATCAAGGATGAGGGGGCCTGGACCGAGCCCAAAAACTGCTACTACACCCTTTATAACGACCCGGAGGTGTGCGAGCGCATCCTGAAGGAGTTTGGCCTGGAGGGTCCCCATTGCCATATCATCAACGGCCATATCCCCGTCAAGGCCAAGAAGGGCGAGAGCCCCATCAAGGGCGGCGGCAGGCTCATCGTCATCGACGGCGGGTTCTGCAAGGCCTATCAGCCCACCAGCGGCATCGCTGGCTATACGCTGATCTACAATTCCCGGAATATCCGCATCGTGTCCCACCAGCCCTTTGAGGGCCGGCTGGAGGCCATTCGCTATAATCACGATATTGCCAACAACTCCCTCATTTTTGAGAGGATGGACGCCCGGGTTAAAATTGCCGAAACGGACATCGGTAAAAAGCTCCAGGCCCAGGCCAATGACCTTCGGCGGCTGCTGGAGGCCTACCGTGCCGGTGCGGTCACCGAGGACCACAAGGATTGACCCCTCTGTTTGAACTGGGACTGTCACGCTGTGACAGCCCCAGTTTTCTATTTTTTCACAAAGATGTAATAATACCGCCCCGGTGCCCTGAACCACGGACATCTCCTCACACCCCTCCTGAACCGCCTGGGACACCATGGCCTGGCCCTGCTCCATCCCATCCTGGGACAGGACAGGCTTCCGCCCTGTTTCCTCCTCCCCCACTCCTTCCCTACCGGCGTCCAGCCTTGACAAGCGTGGCCCCATAGCATACAATATTTTCAGCCATGCACATCTAGGCGCAGACACGGCTGGATGTGCATTCCCCCAAAATAGAGGGGCGGCGGGTCCTCCTAATTGGGCCGCGCCGGTATAGGGCCTGAATGGTCTTTTCTCTGCTCTTGATCCCGCGCCTCTTTGGTTGTAGCGCGGTATTTTTATGGCGCTCCCATCAATGCCCCAATAGGGCGGAAAGGAAGTCCCCCATGGGAAAATTTGACGGTCTGCTGCTGGTCAGTGATTTCGACGATACGCTCTATGACTCCCACCACCGGGTGCCGGAACGGAACCTGAAGGCCCTGGACTACTTCCGCAGACAGGGTGGCCGCTTCACCGTGGCCACTGGAAGAGCCCACAGGACCTTCTCCCCCCACGTCCATCTGGTCCCGATCGACGTCCCCGTGGTGCTGTCCAACGGCTCCGCCCTGTACGACTTTCACCAGGGCCGGATGCTAGTCCAGACGCTCCTGTCCCCTACCGCCCCCCAGGATTTTGGGGCGCTGATGGATGCCTTTCCCTCCCTGGGCATCGAAACTTATCACGACGAGGATATCTTTGTCTACAACCCCAATCCCATCACAGACGCCCATATGAAAAAGG
The DNA here is from genome assembly GCF_014287965.1 of Flintibacter hominis. Taxonomy (NCBI): domain Bacteria; kingdom Bacillati; phylum Bacillota; class Clostridia; order Eubacteriales; genus Flintibacter; species Flintibacter hominis. The sequence goes on from NZ_JACOPO010000007.1 coordinate 51,822, forward strand.
TAGGCACAGACTATGAGGTCAGACCCGTCAGCCAGATGCCCGTCCCCTGGACCAAGGCCATCCTCCAGCAGGATCACCCACTTCTTCTTGAGGTCCAACGGTGGCTGTTGGAGCGGTACGGCCACCTGTATGAGGCCATCTTCTCCAATCCCTACTACCTGGAGATCACCAAAAAGGGAAGCACCAAGGGTGGTATGGTGGACCATCTAGTGTCTCTGCTGGGCATCGACCCCGGAAAGGTGTATTGTGTGGGGGACAACCAGAACGACATTCCTATGCTGGCCCGGTCGGCCATCCCCTTCGCCCCCGCCAACTGTGCCCAAGAGGTCCGGGACTGGGGTGCGCGGGTCCTGTGCCACTGTGATGACGGGGTCATCGGCGATATCGTGGAAATACTGGACAAGCTCTATTAAAGATAAAAAGCGCGCGGAGCTAGGCTCCGCGCGCTTTTTCCTAATGTTCCTTCTGTAACAATAAGCCGGCCAGTTTCTCCCCTTCCGTCCGTGTCATGGGGTCCAGCGGGCGGAACGCTCCGCCCCGAAGCTCCATCAGATCAAGGGAAAGGGCCTGCATAACTCCTTCCTGGGCCCACAGGGCAATCTGATCTCCATCCGCAGGCTCAGTAAACTCCCCCTGTCCGGCCCGGCCGGACAGCTGGGCAGCCTTGACCGCCATCACAGCCGCCTCCTGACGGGTGATGGGTCGGGCGGCCTGGAATCCGCCCTCCCCAGTGCCAGCGGCCACACCGCTCTCAACGGCCCAGTAAATCGCTGGGAGATACCACTCGATGCCGAGAACATCCGCAATCTCCACGCTCTGTGCGTCCGGACTTCCAGCTGCCTGCCACAGCAGAGCCACGAACCGTCCGCGAGTCAGTGGAGCGCCAGGGTATTCCTTTTGCTCCAGCCGCTGGGGATTGGCCAGCAGCCACTCCACCGCGGTGTCGCGGCCCTCCAGCGTGTCCTCCATGGTCTGGGGTACCAGTACATCGGGTTCCAGCGGCTCCACGCCCCGCCCGGCGTCAGCGTCTAGCAGTGTCCCCAGATCAATATACTTCCGGGAGCAGCCCACCTGTAGCCCGGAGTTGGGCAGGCGGAAGGAGCCCACTGACCCAAAGTGGTCCACGCTGCCGCTGGTCAGGTCGCCCACCAGCGCCGCTCCCATCTCCTGAAGCTCTACGGCATTGATGATAGCGGACGAAAAAGTGGTCTCCCCGATCAGACCTACCACCTCGGTTCCCCTGTCCATCTCCTGGCGGAGCACCTCCAGGAGAGGCCAGATGACCCCGTCGGAGCCGCCTCCATTATTGCGTAAATCGAGGAGGATGCGGCGATAATCCCCAGCCTCCAGTTCGGCCTGCACCTGACCGGAAAATCGCTCCATAGATAGGTCCGGGTCCTCCATGCAGCTGTTATATTGGATATAATAGGCGCTGTCATTCAGTGGAAAGGCCAGATAATTCTGGTCCCGGCCAGCCGTCGCGGGCTGGGACAAAGAAGCGCCCATCTGGACAAGATCTGTCCGGCCCAGCTCCTCCGCGGCCACAGGAGCGATCTCCAGGCTCTCCCCGCCGGTGAGCGTCAAGATCAAAGGCTTCCCCTTCTCCACCAGGCCCAAATATTCGTAGAAGTCCGCCACATTACAGGTCTGCCGGTACTGCCGCCGCAGTTTTACCTGGTTGTCCGCGCTGAGGACCACCCCAAAGGCCTCCACGACCCGCTCCATAGTCCTGCCGTTAACCGCGGTGACCTGCCGCCCCAGCATATCCTTCCCTGCAGCGGGGGCTGTAGTCAGATACCACTTCCCATCCCTCCAAGTGAGGGCTATGGGATAATAGCGCATGGTCTGGGCCAGGCTGCCCAGAGCTATCGTAGTGTGGGAATCTCCCACCATAGCAACCAGGCTTTGCAGATCCAGCGCAAAGGTCTGGTCGCTGGCCGAAGCCAGCGACTTCTCTATCTCCCCCCTCCGAGCCAGGAACTCCTCTTCCGGCGTGTTGGCAAACAGGTCCGGATGGCCCCGTTTCAGTGTGTCATACAGGAAATCCAGGTCCTCCTGTCGCTGCTGGGCCACAGTGTCCTCCACCGGAGCGGCACAGACTGGGACTGTCAGGCACAAGGCCAGTGTCCCAGCTAAAATTCCTCTCCACAGGCGCATCACATCTCCTCCTAATCTCAATCAAGTTTTATGGTAGGTCTATCATAGCAGAACCGCTCCGCCTGTTCCATTGAAATAAAATTAAATTTAGGGGCGCCGCCCATTCTGGCATTTCAAGCCCCTGTATGATATAATAGAATAAATGCCAGCTCCGCCTTCCAGCGTGGCTGAGATCAGGGAGGAACACCATGTCCTGCAAAGAGGAATTTATCGACATTTTCAAGTCCACCATCACCCGGGAGGGGGCCGACAAGCTGCTGGATTTTCTGGAAAATAAAAGCGACTTCTTCACGGCGCCCGCCTCCGCCCGGTATCACGGGGCCTATGAAGGCGGTCTGTGTGAGCACAGCCTGAACGTATATCACTGTCTGGCGGACTATCTCCAGCGTGAGCGGGTCCAGGAGCTCTATGGCCTGGAGTACGGCGAGGAGTCGGTGGCTATTGTGGCCCTGCTCCACGACCTGTGCAAAGTGGGGTGCTATAAAAAGGGGTTCCGCAACGTGAAGAACGACGCCACCGGTCAATGGGAGAAAGTGCCCTCTTACACCTTTGACGACCCCCTGCCCTATGGTCACGGGGAGAAGAGCGTATACATCGCCAACGGCTACATCCGTCTGACCAGGGAGGAGGCTATGGCCATCCGCTGGCACATGGGCTTTTCCGGGCCCGAGGATAACCGCACCGTGGGCCAGGCCTTGCAGAAGTATCCCCTGGCGTTTGCCTTGGCTGTGGCCGACATGGAGGCCTCCTACTTTCTGGAGGGGGAGGACTGACACAAATAGGAACCCCCCCCCGGCATAGCCGGGGGTTCTTCATATGCGGGCAAAGCCCTATGTTACTAGCAGCGCCTGCTGGCGCTTTGTACGGTCTGTCAGCTGCGAGGGGCTTGTTACTTGCTACCCTTAAAAGGGTCTACAAATTCTTTCATTGTAATTTAATCCTGTATTTTATCTTCGTCCAGCTGGTGTTTGATATACTTTGCTATCGCTTTTGCGTTTTTTCCGGCCGTGTCCACATAATATCCTCTGCACTAGAATTGTCGATTCCCATATTTGTACTTCAGATTTGCATGCCTTTCATAAATTATCAGAGTACTTTTTCCCTTAGGAATCCCACAAATCCAGACACACTAATTTTTGGCGGTATGCTTACCAACATATGGATGTAATCTGGGCATACTTCCGCTTCTATAATCTCAACTTGTTTCCACTCGCATAACCTTCTCAATATTTCCCCGATTTCTTGCTTCTTTTCCTGATAAAATAGCTTCCTACGATACTTGGGGGCAAACGCTATGTGATATTTACAGTTCCATCTTGTAGGTGATAAACTACTGCTGTCATTCATTTTGGATGACCTCCCTTTGCTTCTTTGGCGCAGTTGCCAGACCGCACTTCAAATATAGCAAAGGGAGTTTTTATTGCATGCTCTCCGCTAAAGCTTTTACGGAACTCCCCGGCATAGCCGGGGGTTTTCGGAATACAAAAAGGTCCGGAAATTTTGAATTTCCGAACCTTCGATATATTTTTCTTTGCTTTAACGTTTGCTGAACTGAGGCGCGCGACGGGCGGCTTTGAGGCCGTACTTCTTGCGCTCCTTCATTCTGGGGTCGCGGGTCAGGAACCCGGCGGCCTTCAGAGCAGGGCGGTACTCCTCGTTGACCAGCAGCAGAGCGCGGGCAATACCGTGACGGATAGCGCCGGCCTGGCCGGTGACGCCGCCGCCGGTAACGGTGGCCACGATGTCCACCTTACCCACAGTCTCCGTGGTGACCAGGGGCTGACGGACAATGAGCTTCAGGGTCTCCAGACCAAAGTAGTCGTCGATGTCACGGCCATTGATGGTGATGGCTCCGGTGCCGTTCTCGAACAGGTGCACGCGGGCCACGGAGGACTTCCGGCGGCCGGTGCCGTAGAAATAAGGCTTCTTGCTCTTATACATGATCTAAATCCTCCTCTTACTCAGCATCCCAGACCTGGGGCTTCTGGGCAGCGTGCTCATGCTCGCCGCCGCGGTAAATGTGCAGGCGAGTCAGGGAGTCCTTGGCGATGATGTTCTTGGGCAGCATCCCGCGGATGGCCAGCTTCATGGCCAGCTCGGGCTTAGTCTGCATCAGGGTGCGGTACTTGACTTCCTTCAGGCCGCCCACCCAGCCGGAGTGGGAGCGGTAATACTTCTGGTCCAGCTTCTTGCCGGTCAGAACAGCCTTCTCAGCATTGATGACAATAACGAAATCGCCGCAGTCGGCGTTGGGGGTAAACTCGGGCTTGCGCTTACCGCGCAGCAGATCAGCGGCCAGAGCGGCTGTCTTGCCCAGAGGCTTGCCAGCAGCGTCCAGGACGTACCAGCTACGCACGATGTTCCCCTTGTTTGCCATAAAAGTGGACATAGGTGAAACCTCCATTTTCCTCTACTTATCTCAACCATTTGGTCAATGATAAAAACATTTTGCCCAACTCTGTACAAGCGGAGCGTTTTGTATTATAGTACGGGAGTAAGCGGGTGTCAACTGATATTTCATGTTTTTTTAGCAAAAGATTAGATATCTTTTATTTTCTCTTATATTCTTCCGATATCTCTTGATATCTCATTTTTAATTTTTGTTTTTATTCAGTCAAAACTTCAGTTTTTGTAACAGTTTTACTCAAATGGAGGAGATCCCCCATGAACAAGATTCTATCCCTGACTCGCCGGTGTGTAGAGGACTATCATATGATACAGCCCGGCGACCGGGTAGCCGTCGGTGTATCCGGCGGAAAGGACTCCTTGATCCTGTTGATGGCGCTGGCCAAGCTGCGTGAGTTTTACCCTATCCCCTTCACGGTAGAGGCTTTTACCCTGGATATGGGTCATTCCGATGGGAGGGACGGGATGGACTTCTCCCCCATCACCCGTCTGTGCGGGGAACTAGGTGTTCCCTACACCATACTGAGCAGTGAGATCCAGCACATCATTTTCGATATCCGCCGGGAGAAGAACCCTTGCTCCATGTGCGCGAAAATGCGCCGTGGGGCTCTTCACCAGGCCATTCTGGACCGGGGCATCACCAAAATAGCCCTGGGCCACCACTATGATGACGCCATTGAGACCTTTTTCATGTCTTTGATCTTTGAGGGGCGACTGTCATGTTTTCAGCCTGTCACCTTCTTAGATCGGACTGGCATCACCCAGATTCGCCCTCTCCTCTATTGTGGCGAAAATCTGATTCAGCACACGGCTCAGAGGCTGGGATTGCCCGTAGTCAAAAATCCCTGTCCAGCCAATGGGAACACCAAACGGCAGGAGATCAAGGAGCTCATCTACGAACTTCAGGGACGCTACCCTGGGCTGAAAGCCCGCGCCTTCGGCGCCATGCAGCGCCTTCCCTTGCCGGAGTGGGGTCCAGTGGAGCACCGGAGGCGGCCCTTGCCGGAGGAGCTTGGCGAATAACAGGACGGTGTGCTCCTACTAGATCCAATATACTCAGTTATACCAGAGGTACCGTCGGGAGACATAAAAACGGCCGCCTGTGCAGAAATGCGCAGGCGGCTTTCTGATTTCTCTCTATTCTTTCGCCAGCAAGTGTTCCAAGCTCTGGCGCACCTTTTCTAGGTCCGGGTCGCAGAGCAGCGGCAAGACAGATACCAGCGCCTCTCCCTCCAGTTCCCACCACCGGAACCGGAGGAGTAATTCAGTCAAACTCTCGTCAAAGCGCCGCTTCAGAAAGCGGGCCGGGTCCGGGACGGTGCTCCAGAAAGCAGCCCTCCTCATGGGACCAAATGACCCCTACGGCCTGGAGGTAGGCGTAGATGATGACTGTCCCCACAAAAGTCATTCCCCGTTTTTTCAGATCCTTGGATACCCGGTCGGACAGCGGGGAGCTGGCCTTCCCCTGCTCACAGACCACCTGGCCCTCCGTCCAGTGCCACAGATAGCGGTCGAAGCTGCCCCATTCCCTCTGAATCTCTCGGAACACCCGGGCGTTCTGGACGGCGGCAGCGATCTTCCTCCCGTTGCGGATGATGCCTGGGTCACTTTTCAAGCGGGCCTGCTCCTCCGGTCCATAGGAGCACACTTTCTCCAGGTTGAAGCCGTCAAAGGCCCTGGAAAAAGCCTCCCACTTATTGAGGACACACTCCCAGGACAGTCCAGCCTGAAAATTCTCCAGGATCAGCATTTCAAAGAGCTTTTGGTCGTCGTGGACGGGGACCCCCCACTCCTTATCGTGGTATTGGAGGTACCGGGGGTTGTTGGGGTTAGCCCACGGGCACCTTGTCTTTCTATCTGGCCAGTCCATGCTCCCCCTCCTCACAGCGCCGTTCCCCGTGTAGGGGTGCTGAGTGTTGTCACATCAATCCCCTCCAAAGAGAGGAGATACCTTTTCTTTTCCAATCCTCCGGCATAGCCGGTCAAGCTGCTGTCGCTCCCTACCACCCGGTGGCAGGGAATGATGATGGAGATGGGATTATGCCCCACCGCGCCGCCCACTGCCTGGGCCGACATGGAGGCTCTGCCCAGTCGAGCCGCCATCTCTTTCGCCAGGTGACCATAGGTCGTCAGCTCTCCATATGGAATCTGGCACAGCAGCTCCCACACCGCCTGGCGGAACTCTCCGCCCCGCGGCGCCAAGGGGAGCTCCGACGGGTCAGGCCTCTCCCTGGCAAAGTACCGCTCCAGCCATGTTCGGGTCATAGCAAAGACGGGCAGGTCATCCCTTTGGACCAGTTCCTCCCGGATGGCGCCGCCAAAATATTTCTGGCCCTCCATCCACAGGCCTGTCAGACTGGTCCCGTCGCTGGCCAGCATAAGAGGGCCGACGGGTGAATCATAGCTGGTCCGGTAGTACATCGTTTTTCCTCCTCTACTCTATGTTTCAAACCGCCCAGGTACGCTCCCGCCTGAAATTGGCTTCTGGCGGTGAGGGAAGGGACAAGGCGGTTAGATTCTTTCATAGAACTATTATACCATATTTCTCTAAAAATCGCCCCGTTTTTTTATCCACTGGACCGGCCTTTTGGGCCACTCCACAGGGAAAATCCAAGCCTCCCCGTCGGATTTCTGCCTGTCACCCCTTGCATCCCCGGCTTAAAACAGATATAATATTTGGGCTGATTCATAAAAATACCATTTGGAAAGAGGGATCGCCTTGAAATTGGGCATCGTGGGGCTTCCAAACGTTGGAAAGAGCACCCTGTTCAACGCCATCACCAACGCTGGCGCCGAGAGCGCCAACTACCCCTTCTGCACCATCGACCCCAACGTGGGCATGGTGGCTGTCCCTGACTACCGGCTGGATAAGCTGTCCGAGATGTACCACCCCAAGAAGACCACACCAGCGGTCATCGAATTTGTGGACATCGCCGGTCTGGTGAAGGGAGCCAGCAAGGGAGAGGGCCTGGGCAACAAATTCCTAGGCAACATCCGCATGACCGACGCCATTGTCCATGTAGTCCGGTGCTTTGATGACGACAACGTCATCCATGTGGAGGGGTCCACTGATCCCGTCCGGGACATGGACACCATCGACCTGGAACTGGTAATGGCTGATTTGGAGATGGTAGAGCGGCGCATTGACAAGGCCAAAAAGATGGCCAAGGGGGACAAGAAGTTCCTTCAGGAGGCGGCCGACTTTGAGGGCCTGCGGGACTGGCTCAACGACGGCAAATCCGCCCGCTCCTATGAAGCGGTGGATATCGCCGCCGAATATCCCGACTGTGAGTTGCTGTCCTTAAAGCCCGTCATCTACGCCGCCAATTTGGACGAGGAGGGATTCTCAGATCCCCACTCCGTCCCCTACTACCAGCAGGTGGAGGAGCGGGCCGCCGCTCAGGGGGCCCAGGTCATCCCCGTGTGCGCCAAGCTGGAGGCGGAAATCGCCCAGCTGGACGGCGAGGAGAAGAAGATGTTTCTGGACGACCTGGGGGTAGCCGAGTCCGGCCTGGACCGGCTGGTGAAGGCCAGCTACACCCTGCTGGGCCTGATCTCCTACTTGACCTCCGGCGAGGACGAGTGCCGGGCCTGGACCATCGTGAAGGGGACCAAGGCCCCCCAGGCCGCTGGCAAGATACACTCCGATTTTGAACGGGGTTTCATCCGGGCTGAAGTGGTCTCTTACGAGGACCTGATGGCCTGTGGCACCATGGCCGCCGCCAGGGAGAAGGGCCTGATCCGCTCTGAGGGCAAGGAGTATGTCGTCCAGGACGGCGATATCATCCTCTTCCGATTTAATGTATAGGACCTGTCCGCCTAGCCAGGAGCACCCCGCGCCCCACCGACACGCCGCGTTGAAGGCGGGGGCCGCCGTCCTGTCTGGGCTCTATATCTGAATATTGATCGCTGAGAGGTAGCTGCTACATGAATATTATGGTCGATCTGTTCGTCACCTTCGCCAAGGTGGGGGTATGCACCTTTGGCGGCGGCTATGCCATGCTTCCCATCCTTCAGCGGGAGGTGGTGGAGAAAAAGGGCTGGGCCACCGAGGAGGAGCTCACCGACTACTTCGCCGTGGGACAGTGCACCCCCGGTATTATCGCGGTAAATACCGCCACCTTCATCGGATACAAGTACAGGGGAATCCCTGGCGGTGTGCTGGCCACCCTGGGCCTGGTCTTTCCCTCCCTTGTCATCATCACCTTGATCGCCGCCTTCCTGTCCAACTTTGCGGATATCCCTGTGGTCCAGCATGCGTTGGCGGGCATCAACGCCGCTGTGGTGGCCCTGATTGCCGCCAGTGTGGTCAAGCTGGGCAAGTCCAACTTGAAGGACGCCCTGTCTGTATGTATTTTCCTGGCTGTCCTGCTGCTGGCCTTCTTTGTGGACCTGTCCCCCGTCATTCTTATTGTGTGCTCCGGCGTGGTTGGCTATGTGGCCCGTATGATAGCCGGTATGAAGAAGGGAGGGGCTGACCAATGATCTTACTGCGCCTGTTTTTTGAATTTGCCAAGGTGGGCCTCTTTGCCGTGGGCGGTGGACTGGCCACCATCCCCTTCCTCCAGGACATGGGGACCCGCACTGGCTGGTTCACCGACGTGGAGCTGACCACCATGATCGCCGTGTCCGAGTCCACCCCCGGTCCCATGGGTGTCAACATGGCCACCTATGTGGGCTTTGAGATCCTCGGTCTACCCGGCGCTGTGGTTGCCACTCTGGGGCTCATCTTCCCCTCCATCGTAGTTATCATCATCATCGCCGGCTTCCTCCAGAAATTCCGCCAGTCCAAGGCGGTGGACGCCGTCTTTTACGGCCTGCGCCCCGCCTCTACCGGGCTGATTGCCTCCGCTGGGTTGAGCGTGGCTGTTTCGGTATTCCTGCTGGTGGGCGGCACTGCGGAGCACACCTTTGCCCTCCACTGGCCCTCTATCGCCCTGGCCGTAGCTATCTTCCTGTGTATGCAGACCAAGAAGCTGAAGAAGCTCCATCCCATTGTCTTTATCGCCGCTGCCGCCGTGATCGGCGCTATATTCCAGTTTTAAAGCGGACAGCGCCCGCCCCATGGAGGGGCAGGCGCTCTCTTTTCACGTTCCACTACCATCTAAATTACGAGGGACCGATATGTACATAGATAAAAACCGCTATACTACCCGCCCCACTGACGACCGCATCCCCCAGGAATTTGCCATCTATGACCGGCTGGAGGAACTGTCCATTCCCTTTGTCCGGGTTGACCATGACCACGCCGACACCATTGAGTTCTGCCAGGAGGTAGAGGCGGTCCTGGGCTCTAAGATCTGCAAAAATCTGTTTCTCTGCAACCGCCAGCAGACGGAGTTCTATCTGTTGATGATGCCGGGCGACAAGCCCTTTAAAACCAAATTCCTGTCCGCCCAACTGGGGTGCGCCCGGTTGTCCTTCGCCGATGACGGCCATATGCGAGACTTCCTTCAGACCGTTCCCGGCTCCGTATCCGCTCTGGAGCTGCTCTTTGACGCCCAACATCAGGTCCAGTTGGTCATTGACCGGGATCTGCTGGCCGACGAATTCATCAGTGGCCACCCTGGCCGCTCCACCTCTACCCTCCAGTTGAAGCGGGAGGATCTGCTGAGATTTGTGGAGTCCACCGGCCACAGCCCCATCTATGTGGATCTGCCCGACCCCCGTATGGAGGATCAGGCATGAAAAAGCCTCCGGCCCCTTGCTAACGGGCCGGAGGCTTTTGTTTTCCTGTTATGCCCGGCGGATGATGCCCATGGGCGTACATTCCTCTCCCTGGCCCAGGGGGTTATCCCCCAGGATCTTGGCGATCTGGTCCATAGAGGGCTGTTTTTCCGAGAAGCCTAAAATATTGGCCCCCAGGTCGTTGATGTCCACGATGGCCACTGGGTGTCCAAGGGCCTTCGCCAGACTCTTGGCCGTCCCCATGGGGTCGGCCGGAGTGAGGACCACATAGTGGTCATAGGGCGGAATGGTGCCCTCCGTAGGGCCGTCGATGCCTCTGGCTTTCGGTCCGGCCACAATGTAGAACCACCCCTTCTTTCCCAGCAGCTTGCCGATGACCGAGCAGAAGGCGGCGAAGAGGATGCGCAAGGTACCGCACTCCTGAAGGGCCATCTCCATAGTCTCCGGAATCCCCAGGCCAATGCCCGCCGGGGTCTTAGTGACATAGCGGCTCAAGGTGACGGCCAGCTTACGGGGCTTAATATCCTCCATGGGGATGGCACGGCACTGGGTACAGGCCACTGCCTTCTCCGAAATGAAGAGAATATCTCCCTCCCTCATCAGATCCTGGGGATATTTTTTCACCACGTCCGCCATATCGTCATCCTTTGTGATCAAGTGTGTCTTGACCGGGATACGCATATAGTCCACCCCATCCACCGCGCGGATCAGGTTTTTCCCCGGATTGGGGGTAAAGTTCATCTCTTCGCTCATTTGTGAAGCGCTCCTCTCAACGGGCAGCGTGATGCCCTAAACATTATCGCCCAGCAGCGGCTCCTATTATAACACCGGCGGCCTTCGAGAGCCACATTTTTTTCACTCCGCCTCCCGCCCCAGCAGGACGCTGCCCTCCACAGCGGTGAAAGTTACCTGTCTGATCTGATTGTGCAGGTTCTCCCCGCTTTGGAGGGCAACCTCTGTATACCGGGTGGTGTGGCCCCGCCACAGGCCGTCCCGCTCCTCCTCAAAGAGGACAGGCAGGGTCCGCCCCACAAACCGCTCCAGGTATTCCCGCTCCATCTGGGCGGCCACGGCCGCTCCCCGCCGAGCCCGCTCCTCCTTGATGGCCTTAGGCACCTGGCCCGCCATCTGGGCCGCCGGAGTGCCCGGCCGCCTGGAGTAGGGGAAAATGTGCATGGCGGAAAATGCGCACCGCTGGATAAAGTCCATTGTCTGCCCAAATTCCGCCTCCGTCTCCCCCGGAAAGCCCACGATCATATCCGTAGTGATGGCCGGGTCCTCGAAGTGGTCCCGCAGCAGGGCCACGCTCTCATAAAACCGCTCTGTGTCATATTTCCGGTTCATCCGCTTCAGGGTGGCGTCGCAGCCGCTCTGCATGGACAGGTGGAAGTGGGGACACAGGTTGTCCAGCCGGGCCGCCCTGGTACAGAACTCTCTGGTGACAGTCCGGGGCTCCAGAGAGCCCAGCCGGACCCGGCAGCCGGGGACCGCCTGACACACCCCTTCGACCAGGTCGATGAGAGCAGTGCCGTCCTTTCGCTCCTGTCCCCATGAGGAAATTTCGATGCCGGTGAGGACCAGTTCCTGGTAGCCCTCCGCCGCCAGTTGGGCGGCCTGTTCCTTCGCTTTTTCCAAAGGCAGGGACCGGATTGGGCCTCTGGCGTATGGGATGATACAGTAAGTACAGAAGTTGACGCAGCCGTCCTCCACCTTCAGCATGGCCCTGGTGCGGCCCTCCAGCCCGCCGGCGGGCAGGACCTCAAAGGCCCGCCTTTTCAGCGCGTCGTCCAGGGCGGTGATGGGCTGGCGCTCCCGCCAGGTCCGCTCCAGCAGGTCCACGAAGCCGGCCCGGTCCCCGGTGCCGGACACCAGGTCAACGGACAGCCCCTCCAGCTCCGCCGGATGCGTCTGGGGATAGCAGCCGCACACGGCAATGACGGCGTCCGGGGCGCGCTTTCTGGCCCGGCGGATCACCTGTCTGGACTTCTTGTCACTCACCGCGGTGACCGTGCAGGTGTTGATGATGTAGGCGTCTGCCTCTCCCTCAAAGGGCACCAGAAGATGGCCACGGGCAGTCACGATCTGCTCCAGGGCCTGTGTCTCGTACTGGTTGACCTTGCATCCAAGGGTGTAAAAGGCGATTCTCATGCGCCGTGGTTGGGAATGATGGCCACCAGGACCAGGTCCTCGGTGCCGTCATTCATCAGGCGGTGGCCATGGCCCTTGGGGCAGTAATGAAAGCTGCCGGGAGCCAGCGGCTCGTCCACTCCGTCACACAGTACCTTTCCGGTCCCGGACAGGATATAGAACGCCTCGCTGTCCACCTCATGGGTGTGCATCCCCAGGTGGCTGCCGGGGGTCAGGCGGATCTGCATGATCTTGTTATTTTCGTCCTGGAAGGTCCGGGTGTACATCTCCCCCTCCCCGCCTCGAGGCTTGGGGACCAGGTTCTCCTGCAGCTTTTCAAACTCTATGAGCATAATTTTTCCTCCTTATGTTGCGCTCTTTCCCTCTGTCTTTCAGGGGAGAGCAGTTCTTACGGCTTGATATCCTGGGGCAGCAGCTCCATCAGCTGCTCCCTGGTGGGGCCGTCCAGCTGGGCCACCCGGTCCGCCTGACGAGCCACCGCCTTCTCAAAGAGGTTGCGTACCTCTCTGGCGTTGCCAAAGTTCTCGTCCCGGTTCCGGTACAGCTCCTCCAGTTCCCTTCGAGCCAGCCCCTCCCCCTCTCCGGACAGGGCATAGCCGTTCTTACGGCACATGGACACGAAAATATCCATAAGCTGGGCGGCGTCGTAGTCCTCAAAGAAGAAATACTTGTTGAATCGGGACTCCAGTCCCGGATTGGCGTGGATGAATCGCTCCATCCGGTCCGTGTAACCGGCCACGATGACGATCAGGTCCTTTCGGTGGTCCTCCATGTTTTTCAGCAGCACCTCGATGGCCTCATGTCCGAAGTCGTTGGCGCTGTCCGTACCGGCCAGGGCGTAGGCCTCATCGATAAACAGCACGCCGCCCACCGCCTTCTGTACCGCCTCCTGGGTCTTCAGGGCCGTCTGGCCCACAAAGCCGGCCACCAGTCCGGACCGGTCCACCTCCACCAGCTGCCCGGTAGACAGCACCCCTATCGCCTGGTATATCTTGGCCAGCAGCCGGGCTACCGTGGTCTTGCCAGTACCCGGATTTCCCATGAATACCAGGTGGAGGGACATAGGCGGGACGGGCAGGCCCGCCTCCTCCCGAAGCCTGCGCACCTTCACCAGATTGATGAGGCTCTTCACATCGGACTTCACCTTGTCCAGGCCGCATAGCCCGTCCAGCTCGGCCAGCAGCTCCTCCAACTTGGGACGTTCAGTGGCAGGCCCTTCCTCTTTCTTTTCCGCGGGCTCCTCCCTCTGCGGCTGGGCAGGGGACGGAGGCGGGACAGGCCGCCGGGCGATGAAGTCGTCCGCCTTCAAGGGGGGACGGTCAGCACGCAGCCCCTCCTGGTCGCACAGGTGGAGGAGAGTGTCGTTACAGGAGTTGACAAACCCCGCCTCGCTCTCGCTCACCACATCGTCCACAGCGGCCAGCAGGAGTAGGACCAGGGTAAGCTGGTCAGCAAATCGCCGGGCCAGAGTGGTTCCCTTCATCCGGTCGTACCGGAGCAGGTCCTGGAAAAAGGCGGGGGGCTGAAACAGGTCAAAGCCGGCCACCCCTGTGGCCACCTCCCAGTACAGGGCGGAGGGCACCGGATTCCCGGCAGAATAGACCGCATTATAAAATTCCACATGTCGGGGAGTGATGGCGCTGGCGTTGTCCGCCTGCCACACCCCCAGGGCATATTGGCGCATATAGCCGTCCACCTGACGGCTGAACGTCAGGCGCAGAGCTGGGTCCGGAATCAATTTGCGGAAGGCGGTGACGATCTCGTTGTACTGCTTATGCACCTCGCCGGCGGTCATAGTCCCCTTCATCGCGCACCCCTCTCTTCCCGCGCCAGCGGCACGGGGGCTTTGTTCCTTTTATTATAAAAGAAAGGGGGGCGGCGGTCAAGGATACACGCCTCCCTTTCTCTCCTTCTCACGAAATTCCGACATAAGATTATGAACATTTTGTTATTTCGACATTTTTCGTTGACGACACTATAAAATCCTTGTACAATGGACTATATCCCCTTGTTGACGCAAGGATATCCTAGCTTGTGGAGGAACTCGATCATGGCAGAAAAACAGGCCCCCTCCCGCCGCGGCGGAGCCAGCACCCAGAATGCTCCCCGGCGCAACGATGTGATACGCTGTGACAAATGCGGCGAGTACTACGCAACTACTTATAAACGCTGTCCCTTCTGTGACGAGCGCCCTGGACGGGGCGGAGGCAGTGGACGGCGTGTGGCCAATACCCGAGGCGGCGGCTACGGAGGACCGGTGAATCCGGTCCAGGTGGTAGCTCTGGTCATCTCTCTGGTCTTGATCATCGCCGCGCTGTTTATCGTCTTTACCAAACTGCTCCCCCTGTTTACCCAGGACAAGGACGGTGGCTCCTCCTCGGCGGGTACCAGCCAGAGCACCTCCATCGGCGGCTCCACCTCTACAAGCTCCCCTGACGGCAGCTCCCCCAATTCCAGCCAGAGTGGCGGAGACCAGTCAGAGCAGCCGGATCCCCAGCCCGACCCCGAACCTGTGGCTGTGTCCAGCCTGACGCTGAATAAGTCCGACATCACCCTCCAGGCCAATGAAACATTTGAATTTGTGGTCAAGGTGGACCCCGCCGACGCCACAGTTGCCTGGTCCAGCAGCGATGAGTCGGCCCTGACCGTCACCCAGGACGGTATGATCACCAATGTGAATACCACCGGTAATCTGGTCAAGGTCACGGTCACCGCCACCGCCGGAGACAAGACCGCCCAGTGTACTGTTTACTGCAGGGGTTCTGGCACCTCCTCCAGCGGCAGCACCGGCGGCCAGAGTGGAAATACTGGCTCCACCGGTGGGAACACTGGAACTACCGGCACCATCGCCCCTAACACGCCCGCCACCATTGTAAACGCTGAGAACGGTTTGAATATCCGCTCCGGCCCAGGCAAGGAGTACGACGTGGTGGCCAGTGCTTCCAACGGCGCCAAGATCACCGTCTTGGAGGAAACCAACGGCTGGTGCAAATTTGACTACGGCGGAGGCAAAATCGGCTACATATCCAAGGACTATGTCTCGGTCGGCTGATATTCATTGAAAGCTGGGGCCCGCTGGGCCCCAGTTTTTCTTGACATTCCAATTAGACAGTTGTAAAATATAGATAGACAAACGTCTAATAAGGAGGTGCCGATATGACCGACGCGCTGACCCGACTTCCCGACGCGGAGCTTGAGGTGATGCAGGCCCTGTGGGCCCTGGACACCTACCCTGCTCACACGGCGGACATCGCCGCCCGGCTGGAGCGGGACTGGAAGGCCCCCACCCTGCTCAAGCTGCTCTCCCGGTTGGAGGAACGGGGCTTCGTCCGGGGGGAGAAGGCCGGCAGAGCGAACCTGTATACCCCGCTGGTCGCCCAAAAGGACTATCTGAAGGCCGAGAGCCGCTCCTTTCTGGACCGGCTCCACGGCGGCTCGCTGCCCAGTCTGGTGGCCGCCCTGCTGCCCGACGCCAAGCTGACCCAGGAGGACGTGGCCGCGCTGGAGGCGCTGCTGGAAAAAGGAGGTCGCTGATATGGCAGAAAATCTGACCCATCTTCTGGCCACCAGCCTGGGCTTCGGGGCCCTGATCGCCCTGCTTCTGTTCCTGCGCCGGCGGCTGGAGGGGCGGTTTGCCCCAACCTGGTGGCGGCAGGTGTGGACCTGGCTGATGGTGGTCATGTTCCTGTACCTGCCCGCCCGGTCCTTTCTGGCCGTCTGGGTACCCTCCCTCGTTGATGTGGCCACCCCCCAGGCGGTGGTGGAGGGGGCTTACGACCGGGTGAACGGCTATTCGCGGGACCACGAGCGGATCGTGGAGGCCGGGAGCGGCGGGGCCGGCGGAGCCATGGCGACCATTGATGGAGAAAATATCTGGTTCCGACACCATGTCCACTATGAGGATGCCGCGGGCCGGGATGTGCTGATCCGGGACAACGACTACCTGCGCACGGTCACCATAGACGGCGCCACCACCTACACCGTACACTGGACCGGGGCGGCCTATCTGGTCTACGAGCTGACCGCCGCCGCCCTCTTTTTCGGGGGGCTGGTCCGCTATGGGCTGTTCCGCTGCCGGGCTCTCCGGCAGAGCACCCTCGCCGGGGAGGAGGATCTGGCCGTCCTGGCGGAGCAGAGGAGGGTGGTGGGCTGTGACCGCCCGGTGGAGCTGTACCGCTGCACCCTGGTCCACACTCCGCTGCTCATGGGATTTCTCCACCCGGTCATTCTGCTGCCCCAGGGCCAGACCGGCGGCAGTCTGGGGACCGCCCTGGCTCACGAGCTGACCCATCTGAAGCACCGGGACACCGGCTATCTGCTTCTGATTTCTCTGGTCCGAAGTCTCCACTGGTTTAACCCTCTGGTATGGCTCATGGCCCGCCGGGCGCGGCAGGATGTGGAGCTGTGCTGTGACTACGAGCTGCTGAAGGCCCGGGACGAGGCGGGCCGCCGGGCCTATGGCCGGACCCTTCTGGACCAGATGACCGCCGGGGAGCATGGCCTGTCCCGGCTGACCACCGGCTTTTCCGGGGACAAGAGGGAGGTCTTTGCCCGCTTCCGGGCCATCATGGACAGCTCCCCCAAGCGCCGGGGCCGGGCGGCCATGGCAGCGGCGATGGCCGCCGCTGTGCTGGCAGGCAGCCTGGTTGGCTGTCAGGCCGAGGCAGATAGGCCGGAGGGGGATGGAGCCTGGATCACCGCCCTGGACCCGGAGGCGGGCACAGTCGCCTATGTCCCCCTGACCCGGGAGCAGTTGTCCGACCCCGACGCCCTGTGGGATGAGGTATTTTCCGGAGATCTCCTGTCCCGTGAGCGCACAGCGGAGCTGGCGGAGGGGGCGTCTCTGCTCCACACCTGGGAGGGGGAGGCCTACTCCCTCAACCCCGTCACCATTCAGCACACCGTTGGCATGTCCCAGGCCGGCGTCCCCGGCGAGGTGGTGCTGGACGGAGCGGGGCGGGCGGTCCGGGTCCAGCTCTCTGACAGCGCCCATTTGGCTTTGGACGGGGCCGGCCTTGACTTTACCGGCTGGTGCGGCCGGATAGCGCTTCCGGGGCCGGGGGCCGCCCTTCTCTCCTCCATTCCCGTGGAGCCGGGCAGCATTTTTTTCTACGACGGCGGGGATAGTGTGACCATCGACCCGCGGAGCGGACAGGGCTCCGACAGCAACCACACCCAGTATACCCTGCCGGTGTCGGCGGAGGCCGCCCAGGACTGGGCAGAGCTGGAGGGGGACGATTTGGCCTATGGATATACCCTCACAGTGGTGGACGGCACGGTTACTCAAATTGAGGCGAGGCCCTCGCCGGGGGCCTACCTTCCGTTGCCTCCCTCTGACGCGCTGGAGGCCATGTCGGACCTTCAGGGCGGGGATATTGTGGATATCTCCTTCTCCGGCGGCCCAGTGACCGTCGGCTGGGCGGAGGGGTTGGACCGGGATAAGCTGGCCCGTATGATCCGTCAGGCCGCCGGGCAGCCTCAGGTTCCAGAGGCTGTCACGCACAGTGACGAGGGCTTTCTGGACTATGGGCTTTGGACACTGAACCTCTATCTCAAAGACGGCAGCCGCCTTTCCCTCTACGCAGGGCGGGCAGAGGATCAGGTCAGCATCTCGGAGACCGTCCATCTGGAAGAATGCCCGGAGCTGTATCACTTGATCCGTTCCGCCTCAGACAGCGCCCAGCACATCGCCGTCACAGACCCTGCCATCCTGGAGGTAATGGATCAGGTGCTGACAGATACCCTGGCCCTGTGGAATACGCCGGACCACGGCGGCGAATACAGGGCGTCCTATCTAGACGCTCAACTCACCGCCCTCTCCCTGCTGGAACCTCCGGAACCACTGGGGGACAGCGTGGCGCTGTACGGTTATGACCTGGGCTTTGTGGTGGATGACCTATTCAATGCCCCATGGGCGGACAGCTCCTGGGTAGACAGCCAGCTTCGCTATCATACCGGACTTAACGCTTATCTGGCGGCAGAGCGTGGAGGGGATGGCTCCGTCCTCCGCTGGGGTACCTTTCTGCACAAGTGCTCTCCGCCCTTTGGCAGTTGGGATGAAGAAATGCGGAGCGCCTTTTCCACCAGCGCCGCCCACGCCCTGGAGCGGGGCGGGGTGGAATAGCACCCCAACGACAGTGCGTGAGGCCGGCGGCAGAAAGCCGCCGGCCTCTTGAAATTTCCCATAAATTACGGTAAGATAACAAAAGAAACTGGGCGGCGGGGCCGCTCTTGTCAACGAGATTCACTCCATAGGAGGTTTTTTATCATGCGGGACGGATTTATCAAAGTGGCCGCCGGTACCCCGGAGATCCGGGTGGCCGACTGTGCCTATAACGCCCGGCAGTGCATCGCCCTGATCCGGGAGGCTCAGGGGCAGGGCGTCAAAGTCCTGGCCCTTCCGGAATTATGTCTGACCGGCTATACCTGTGGCGACCTGTTTTTCCAGGACACCCTGCTCCGCGGCGCCGAAGATGCGCTGGGGCAGATGCTGGAGGCCACCCGTCCCGTGGATATGCTGGTGGCCCTGGGGCTTCCGGTGCGGGCGGAGGGCAAGCTTTACAACTGCGCCGCCGTGCTCTGCCGGGGGAAGCTACTGGGGCTGGTGCCTAAAACCTGCCTGCCCAACTACGGGGAATTTTATGAGAAGCGGTGGTTTGAGCCCGGGCCGGAGGAGGAATTTCTCTCTCTGACCCTGTGCGGACAGGAGGTCTTTCTGGGCAAGCGCCACCTGTTCCGGTGCGACACTCTGCCCGATCTGGTGGTCGGCGTGGAGATCTGCGAGGATCTGTGGTCCTCCGCCCCCCCCTCCGTTTTTCTGGCCCAGTCCGGCGCCACGCTGATTCTGAACCTGTCCGCCTCCAACGAGACGGTGGGCAAGGCGGACTATCGACGGGCTCTGGTTGCCGGTCAGTCCGGGCGTCTGATGTGCGGCTATGTCTACGCCGACGCCGGCGAGGGGGAGTCCACCACCGATCTGGTCTTTGCCGGCCACAATCTGATTGCGGAAAACGGGACCGTCCTGGCGGAGCGCCGCTTTGCGGATGGACTGACTGTCAGCGAGGTGGATGTGGCCCGGATCGCCTTCGAGCGCCGCCGCATCACTACCTTCCCCCCCGCCAGACAGGAGCGGATGGACTGGTCCGAATTCTCGCTGGAGCCGGTGGAAACCTCCCTCACACGCCCCATTGGGACAAATCCCTTTGTCCCCGACGACAGCGGTGACCGGGACCGGCGCTGCCGGGAGATCCTGCATATCGCCGCTCTAGGCTTAAAAAAGCGGCTGGCTCATACTGGGGCCAAAAGCGCCGTGGTGGGGCTGTCCGGTGGGCTGGACTCTACCTTGGCCCTGCTCATCACCGCCAGGGCCATGGATTTGCTAGGCCGGCCCCGCACGGACATCACCGCTGTCACCATGCCCTGCTTTGGCACCACCAGCCGTACCAAGTCTAACGCCCAGCTGCTGGCCGAGCGAATCGGGACCACATTCCAGACCATCGATATCGGCGAGGCGGTGCGAGTCCACTTCCGGGATATCGGCCAGTCTATGGACGACCTATCCGTCACCTTTGAAAATGGCCAGGCCCGGGAGCGTACCCAGGTTCTGATGGATGTAGCCAACCACCAGGGTGGGCTGGTCATCGGTACAGGCGACCTCTCCGAGCTGGCTCTGGGCTGGGCCACCTACAACGGAGACCATATGTCCATGTACGGCGTGAACGGCTCTATTCCTAAAACTCTGGTACGCCATCTGGTGGCCTACTCCGCAGATACGGCGGAGCCCTCCGACCCCGAACTGGCCGCCGTGCTGCGGGATATCCTGGACACTCCCGTCTCTCCAGAGCTGCTCCCCCCCAAGGAGGGGGAGATCGCCCAACGGACCGAGGATCTGGTTGGACCCTACGAGCTGCACGACTTTTTCCTTTACTACGCCGTCCGCTGGGGCTTCTCCCCCCGCAAGGTGTTCCGGCTGGCCTTGTACGCCCTGGGGAACCGCTATGACCGGGCGGCCATCCTGAAGTGGCTCCAAAATTTCTACCGCCGCTTCTTTGCCCAGCAGTTCAAACGCTCCTGCCTGCCCGACGGGCCCAAGGTGGGCTCCCTGACTCTGTCTCCCCGTGGAGACTGGCGGATGCCCAGCGATGCGGTGAACTCCCTCTGGATGGAGGAGCTGGATCAGCTTCAAAGCTGACCGGAAATAGGCTATCAGCCGCTTTTGAGACCCAGCCCAGATCCGCCTGCAACAGAAAAGGCAAACCGCGGCCCCGGTGTTTCGGGGCCGCGGTTTTTACTGCAGCACTTCCTTTGTAATCTCTATAAACCGCTCGCCAAAGTGGGACAAATATCGGTCCTGACGAAATCCAGCTACCAGCTTGCTGAAGGTGGAGGGGTCCGTGAGGGGAAACAGGTCTACCCCACCCGCCGATGCCGTGGGGGATGGAATGGCCCGTAGAAACAGCTCCGGACAAATGGTAATCCCGATGCCAGATTGCGCCATCGCTAAGGTGGTAACCGTATTTTCTGTTTCCAAAATCAGCTTTGGCTTGAAGTAATACCGGCTGAAATACTGATCAATAATATTCCGTGTCCGGTTTCCCCGCTTAATGAGGATAAAAGGCACCTGCTGGAACGCTCCGATATCCGCTCCCTGTGCAAACTGGGCCCGGACCTCCTCCGCTCGCTCGCCAAATAACTCGTCGGTGAAGGCTCTGGGCACCACCATGACTAATCTTTGCTCCGTCAGAGGTTCGGTTCGCACACCATCCATCATGATGGGCTGAAAGCAGATAATCAGGTCCACTCGGCCGTGGGACAGCTCGTCCTCCAACTGGGTAGAGTTTCCCTCAAAAAGAGAAAATTCCACCAAAGGGAACTCCTGTCGAAATTTTGGCAGGATATCCGGCATAAGCGCCAGACCGCAGGTATGGGAGATCCCGACCCTCAGCATTCCTAAGTAGTGGCGGTTGATATCTCCTACTTTGGTCTGATATTGGCTGTACAGGTCTAGGATCTGGGTAGCCGTTTCCACCAGCAGACCGCCGGCATAAGTCAGAGACAGTTTGGGGGAGCGGGTAAAGAGCTTGACATCCAGTTCCCGCTCCATATTGCTGATGTGATTGGACAAGGACTGTTGGGAGATATACAGCCGCTCTGCGGCCCGAGTAATGTTTAGTTCTTCAGCTACCATCAAAAAATATTTTAGATGCAGAAAATTCATACTTAGCCTCCTTGACTTTGACGGAGTTCCTTCACTTTTTTTGTGGTATGCAACTATTTTATCACAGTCAAACAGTTGTGGCAACCATAACCAAAAAAGTGATATTCTTGGCAAAGATTTTGTGGCATAATAGGGATAGTGAAAAAGGAAATCAACAAAAGGTATGTCCAAACATATTTTTAAGGAAGGATTGATCATTTATGAAGTGCCTCATCATTGACGCAGTCCATAGCTCTATTGCCGAGGAGCTCGGCAAGTACATGCAGGTCGATACGAAGATGCTCCCCACCCAGGAGGAGCTGGTCGCTCTGATCCCTGACTATGACGTACTCATCATGCGGGTGGACCCCGCCATTAACAAGGAGATTTTGGACGCTGCCAAGAATCTAAAGGTCATCGGAGTCTGCTCCGTGGGTCTGAACCACATTGATATGGACACGGCGAAGGAGAAGGGCATCCAGGTCATCAACGCCCCCGGCTTGAACGGAAACGCCGTTGCCGAGCTGACCATTGCCAAAATGCTGGATATCGCGCGTCATACCATCCCTGCCTGCTATGACGTGAAGGTAAACAAGAACTGGGACAAGTATAAGTTCGTAGGCTCTGAGCTGCGTGGCAAGACTCTGGGCGTGCTGGGCTTCGGCCGCATTGGTCAGCGCGTGGGTGAACTGGGCCGTGCCTTCCTGATGAACGTGGTCGCTTATGATCCCTATCTGCCCGCCCATGTGTTTGAGGAGCAGAAGGCCACCAGCATGACCATCGATGAGGTGTTGAAGGTGTCTGATTATGTGACGATTCATATGCCTCTCACCGACGAAACCAAAAATCTGTTCAATGCTAAGTCCATCGCCGAGATGAAGGACGGCGCTGTGGTTCTGAATATGGCTCGCGGCGGCATCGTCAACGAGAAGGATATGTATGAGGCGCTGAAGTCCGGTAAGCTGGGTGGATACGGCTCGGATGTCATGGAGAACGAGCTGGCTGCTGGCGGTTTGACTGAGGGTGCCGGCTTTGACTCCCCCCTGTTTGAGTGTGATAACTTTATCGTCACCCCCCACCTGGGTGCCCAGACAGTGGACGCCTCCCGTGACATCGGCGCTCACATTATCGCCAAGGTGAAAGAGGCCCTGTCCCTAACCTAATCTTCCCTATTTTATTTAAGCTCTCCGGCCAAGCCGGAGAGCTTATTTTTGCCCTGTTTAGGCGAGCAGCAGCTGCTCACCACCGGGTCTGTTTCAATCTCTGTGTTGTCTTTGTTGAAGTCCTTCAGGTTCCATTGTCTGAGCCTGTTCTGGGTAATCCATCTTGTGACGATCCCTTTCATGAAGCGCCGAAAAGCGTCCGCAGTGGGACGGTTTCACGTGATTTCCCAAAATGATATGCAAGGCGACTTTTTAACAAAACACTGGGGCTCCCATATAGGTGGGAGCCCCCTCTTTGTTTCTATCAGACGCACTGTTTATTCCAAAATAGCGCCCCTGTCAGCGGACGACACCAGCTTGGCGTACCGGGCTAGATAGCCGGTCCTGATCTTGGGTTCGGGGCAGGACCACTTGGCCTTCCGGGCAGCCAGCTCCTGGTCAGGCACCTTCAGAGTGATGGAGTGGTTGGGGATATCGATGGCAATTCGATCTCCCTCCTCCACCAGTCCGATGGGACCACCGCTGGCCGCCTCCGGGGACACATGGCCGATGGAGGCGCCCCGGGTGGCGCCGGAGAAGCGGCCGTCGGTGATGAGAGCCACGTCCTTGTCCAGTCCCATTCCGGCGATGGCGGACGTGGGGTTGAGCATCTCACGCATACCAGGTCCGCCCTTGGGTCCCTCATAGCGGATGACCACCACGTCCCCGGCCGCGATCTTGCCATCATAGATGGCCTGGATGGCATCGTCCTCACAGTCAAACACCCGAGCGGGGCCTTCATGAACCATCATCTCAGGGGCCACGGCGGACTGCTTCACCACACAGCCGTCGGGGGCCAGGTTGCCCTTCAAGACGGCGATGCCGCCGGTCTTGGAGTAGGGATTGTCAACAGGCCGGATGATTTCGGTATTCCGGTTGACCACACCCGCCAGATTTTCCGCCACTGTCTTGCCGGTGCAGGTCATCAGGCTGGTGTCCAACAGACCGGCTCCGGCCAGCTCCGCCATCACGGCGTAGACGCCCCCTGCCCGCTCCAGATCCTCCATATAGGTGTCCCCGGCGGGAGCCAGATGGCACAGGTTGGGGGTCTTGGAACTGATCTCGTTGGCCATGTCAAAGGACAGCTCAATACCGCACTCGTGTGCGATAGCGGGCAGGTGGAGCATGGTGTTGGTGGAGCAGCCCAAGGCCATGTCGATGGTCTCGGCATTGTGGAAAGCCGCCTCGGTCATAATATCCCGTGGGCGAATGTCCTTGGCTACCAGGTCCATGATCTGCATTCCGGCGTGCTTGGCCAGCCGCAGACGGGCGGACCAAACAGCTGGAATGGTACCGTTGCCCCGCAGTCCCATACCGATGGCCTCGGTCAGACAGTTCATGGAGTTGGCGGTATACATGCCAGAGCAGGAGCCACAGGTGGGACAGGCGTTGTTCTCATACTCCTCCACCCCGGCCTCGTCCAGCTTGCCGGCGTAGTAGGCGCCCACCGCCTCGAACATATGGGACAGGCAGGTGCGGCGTCCGTCATTTAGAGTTCCGGCCAGCATGGGGCCGCCGGACACGAAGATGGTGGGGATATTTACCCGGGCGGCGGCCATAAGCAGGCCGGGCACGTTCTTGTCGCAGTTGGGGATCATCACCAAGCCGTCAAACTGGTGGGCCATAGCCATGGCCTCGGTAGAGTCAGCGATGAGGTCCCGGGTGACCAGGGAGTATTTCATGCCCACATGGCCCATGGCGATGCCGTCACACACGGCAATGGCTGGGAACTCCACTGGAGTTCCCCCGGCGGCCCGGATTCCGGCCTTCACAGCCTCGGCGATCTTATCCAGGTTCATGTGGCCGGGGACAATCTCATTGTAGGAGCAGACTACGCCGATCAGGGGCCGCTCCAGCTCCTCCTTAGTATAGCCCAGGGCATAGAGCAGAGAGCGGTTCGGGGCGGCAGGCACGCCTTTTTTTACAACATCAGAGCGCATACAGTAAGCCTCCTTAAAAATCAAGCCATCAGTTGTCTGATAACTATTGAATTGTCTGACCATATAGTATATCATGGGGGAAAGGATGTCAAGAGGAGGCGGACACAATGGGCTCAAATTTATCCCAGCAGACTGCAGAACGGCTCTATAACCAGATCGTGGCCGAGGGGCGGCTGTCCCCAGGAGACAAGCTGCCCAACGAGGTAGACCTGTCCCATGAGCTGGGGGTCAGCCGGGCCACCCTGCGGGAAGCCATCCGGGCGCTCACCGTCCAAGGGGTGTTGGAGGTCCAGCGGGGCCGCGGTACCTTTGTGTCCCGGCAGGTGGCTGAGATTGAGGATTTTGGCTTTGGCCGCCTGGAAGAAATCAGGGGCCGACTGCGGGACCTGTTCGAGCTGCGGGCTATCTTTGAGCCCCAGGCCGCCCGTCTGGCCTGCGTCCGGGCCACGGAGCAGGAGCTGGCTGAAATTTTGACCCAGGGAGAGCGGGTGGCTGCCCGCATTCAGGCGGGCGAGGATCGGACCCAGGCCGACCTGGAATTCCACGGGGCCATCGTCCGTGCCACCCACAACGCTTTTATGATGCGCCTGCTGCCCATCATCAGCCAGGCAGTGGAAACGGCCATCGGATCCGCCGGAGAAGGCCAGGAGAACCTGGCCCAGGCCACTCTGCGGGACCACGCCCTGCTGCTGGAGTTTTTTGCCCGAAGGGACGGAGTAGGAGCGGAGCACGCCATGGCCATCCACATGGCTCACGCCATGGACGAGATGGGGTTGGAAGCCGGGCAGCATTCCGGATCCGGGTGTCATAGTTGAGAAAATGAGCGCTTTTTCTTGCCTTTTCAGGAAGAATCGTCTACAATGACTTTGAAATATCCGTATTATGCAGTTTGAAAAAGGAGGAATCCAAATGGCATATTGCAGACATTGCGGCGCTCCCATAGCGGATGGAACCATCACCTGCCCCCAGTGCGGTGCCTCTCAGTCCTCCCTTCCCCCGGTGGTAGACAATGGCGGCCTTGGATGGGGGATTCTGGGCTGCTGTATCCCCATTGTCGGCCTGGTGCTGTGGCTGGTCTGGAAGGACCAGAAGCCCCGGACAGCCAAGGCCGCCGGTATTGGAGCACTGGTCGCTGTGGGCCTTGGCGCGCTGTACTATGTGCTGATATTCATGCTTGGGATCGGGATCGTCCTGGGCAGTTGAAATGCTGGACTGGTTTGACAAGTGGCTGCCAATTCTGTTTGGCTGCCACCAACGGGCAGACCGCTCCTTTCACTTCCACGGAAGACAGTTCCCAATCTGTGCCCGGTGTACCGGTGAGCTTGCAGGCATCCTGGCTAGTGGACTCACCTTTGCCCTCTGGCACCCTGGCTGGAAGCCCGCCCTGCTCTTGCTTGTCCCACTGGTGCTGGACGGCGGACTTCAGGCGCTGACCCCTTATGAGAGCGGCAATGGGCGCAGGCTGGTGACCGGGACGCTCTTTGGATACGGACTGACCTGCCTGTTTTTTCTCTCATCCCTGTGGGTACTGGAATTGGGGATGGCATTTGGGACAGGCTGGATGGACAGATAGGGAAATTGGTGTTTGTAAGAAATGCCAGTTCGATTGGAATAGGAAGTCGGTCATCAATGAAAGAAATCGCAAAAAGGCCCAGAATGGGGATCCTTCTTCTGCTGGCTGGTTGCGCCCTTTTCATCGGAGCATTGGGATTTGTATTCTTTCGCCCTGTCGGGATTGCAGACGGTCAGGACGGGCATTTTCAGCGTGGACATCCTGTATTTCCCCCAATGGAATGTATCTGACGGGGGATAAGCTGTCAGGCCGGTGCGGAGGAAACGGCCCTTCTGTACCGGGCCTTGTCTGAAACCAAATTCCGCCGCAGGCTGTTTTCTGGCCCCTATACCCCTCCAGAAGAGGCGTCCTACTGTTTTGTGGCCATGACGGGAGAGAGGGAGCATTTTTTCCTGGACCTGTATTGCACGGAGGACAAGGTGACCCTCCAGGTCCAGACCTCCTCCGGAACCTACCAGGCCATTGATCCGGAGAAAATTTATGATGTCCTTGCCCCCATTTCCCTATAGAATGACCGTCAGGCAATCGCGCTTCCGCACAGCGGTCGTTCCTATCTCTCCCCTTCACAGCAGAGAGCATCACGCAGGCTTAGTGGAGTATAGCCTTTATTCAGGGGGAATTGGCATGAAAAAGTTGTATTATAAGCTTCTATGTCTTGGAAACTGGGGTCTGAGCCTCTATTTACTTCTGATTTCCTTTCACTCTGCGGCTCCCCTGCTTGGAGCGAGCGCATTAGAGCATATTCTTTCCTCCATCTCTTGGTATCTGTTGATACTGCTCATCCTTCTTGGTGTACCTGCGCTGTATTGCTGGTATAAGCTCCGCTCCAGCCGGTCGGATGATATTCCGCCTGAGTATGTGAAACGCTCCCAACAGCTCCTAAAAATCGTGATAATCCTGGCTCTTGTATCTGCCTTTGCTATTTTTCTTCTCAGGATAAAGGCGGGAATTTGACCGGGCCGCGTGTATCATACAGCTACAACAAAAAGCCGCCCATGGATGAACCATGGGCGGCTTTTTAATAGACACGATCAATCGGTCACATAGGGCAGCAGAGCGATCTGACGGGCCCGCTTGATGGCCTCGGTCAGCTGACGCTGATGCATAGCGCAGGTGCCGGTGGTGCGGCGGGGCAGGATCTTGGCCCGCTCGGAAGTGAACCGGCGCAGCTTGGCGGCGTCCTTGTAATCGATGCACTCCACCTTGTCCACGCAGAAAGCGCAGACCTTACGGCGCTTGCGGCCGCGGGGAGCTCTGTTATCACGTTCCATAGCCATGGGATTGACCTCCTTTTTACGACCATACATGGTCAAAGTTAGAACGGCAACCGGCCGTCATCATCAGAGAGATCGGCAAACTGGTCCCCGTCCGCGGGCGGAGCGCCATAGCCGGAGTTAGAAGCGGGAGCGGACCAGCCGCCGGCGGCAGAGCCGCCCTGGCTATACCCGGAGGAGAAGCCCCCTCCGTCCCCATCCCGCTTGGAGTCGCCGAAGTAGACCTGGTCGGCCACCACCTCGGCGGAGCGGCGCTTATTGCCGTCCTTATCCGTCCAGTCACGGATCTGCAAACGGCCTTCCACCACGGCCATACGGCCCTTGGTGAAGTAGCGGCTGACGAACTCGCCAGTCTGACGCCAGGCCACCACGTCGATAAAGTCAGTGGTCCGCTCGCCGGTGGACTTGTCCTTGAAATCCCGGTCTACGGCCAGGGAGAAGGAGGCCACGGGCGTGCCAGTCTGGGTGCGCCGAAGCTCGGGGTCACGGGTCAGACGACCCATGATGAAGATTTTGTTGAGCATATCCGCTCCCCCTTACTGGTCTTTGCAGACAATCATGGAGCGCATCACACCATCGGTGATCCGGAAAATACGGTCCAGTTCAGCGGGGATAGCGGCGGCGGCAGTAAAGGTCATCAGGACGTAGTAGCCCTCCATCAGATCGTTGATGGGATAGGCCAGACGGCGCTTGCCCCACTCGTCGATCTCGGACACGGTACCATTGGCCTCGACCACGGCCTTGAACTTTGCCACCAGGGCGGAGATCTGCTCCTCGCTCAGGTCGGGCTGCAGGATATAGACCGCCTCGTAGTTCGCGTTGATTTTTGCCATGTTTTGCACCTCCTTATGGACATATGGCCCCTGAAGTCTTATGCCAGGGGCAAGGATGTTGTCTGACGACATCGGCAGACCTAATTATTATACACGCTGCCGTGTAAATGTCAAGACAAAATACAAATTTTGTCCATAAAAATGCCGCCTTCATGTTCCATAGGCGGCATTTCCCTACAAACAATGGGGCAAAGGGGATCAGCCCTGCTTTTCCGGGAGAGAATCATCCTCCCGAATCCAGTCCTCCACATGGACCACGGAGTAATCCTTATCTGTGTTGCGGATAACCACCCGGTCGATACCCGCGTTGATGATGGTCCGGCGGCACATGGAGCAGGAAGTGGCGTCATGGAGCAGCTCGCCGGTAGACGCCTCCCGCCCCGCCAGGTAGAGGGTGGAACCCAGGGTGTCCCGCCGGGCAGCGGAGATGATGGCGTTCATCTCCGCATGGACGGAGCGGCACAGCTCATACCGCTGACCAGATGGGATATTCATGGCCTCCCGGGTACAGTAGCCCAAGTCCATACAGTTCTTCCTCCCACGGGGAGCCCCATTGTAGCCCGTGGACACAATCTCGTCATTTTTCACGATGATAGCGCCGTAACACCGGCGCAGGCAGGTGGACCGCTCCAGCACGGTCTCGGCAATGTCCAGATAATAATTTTCCTTATCGATGCGCTTCATACGAGGTCCCCCTGTCCTCTGTTTGGATGGTGACAGTATATCCTATTTTCCGCCCGGACGCAAGAGTCTTCGGCCTGATACTGGGTCGTCAGGCGCAAAAAGGCGCCGGAGGGTGGCAAAGGGCTACGGAATTTACATTTTGTTTACGAATGGTGCCTTGACGATTACATGGAGAAAGACTATCATAATATCGTACATTGGCAGGCGGACACGCCTGCCTCCTGTTTCCTAAGGGGGCACACATTTATGATCCGCAACGCGATCCAACGGTTTATGTATGGCCGGTATGGTAACGACCAGCTGAACGTCTTTTTGATTGGCACATATCTTGTCCTATACCTTTTGTTCCTGCTCACCAGGTTCGAGATTCTCTATTGGGTTTGCTGTGTGCTGATAGTATTCTCCCTGTTCCGCCTTCTCTCCCGGAACCTGCCCCGGAGGCGGGAGGAAAACGCGCGGTTTTTGAAGCTGGCCGGTCCAACCATCCAGTGGCTTCGCCTGCGCAGGACCATCGCCCGTGATAAGGAGCATCGGTATTTCAAATGTCCCAACTGTGGACAGCAGCTCCGGGTCCCCCGAGGCAAGGGGAAGATCACAGTCACCTGCCGGGGATGCGGAGCCAGTTTCCAGGAAAAAAGCTGATATAAAGCCGTGGAACTTGAGGGATACCCCTGGTAAGGGCAACAGGATATTCCTCCATCAGAGTGTATTTAAAAAGGGCCATCTGCCTTGATATCAAGGCAGATGACCCTTTTTAAATATCTGATTATTAATGTGGGAATTCAAACTACTGATTTCATTCTTCTAGTAGAAATTCAACCCTCTTTTAAATATTTTGTCTGTCATATAGAGCAGATAAGAACACTTAGGGGTTGGTGTCAATCTGTATATCACTCTTTTTTCTTCGAAGTGCTTTTCCAAATCCGAGTATAGCGCGCATAATAGATACCCACAATTACCGCGCAGAACATAGTCCACAAGGTACCTATACCCTCATGGATAGGGATAAAATAGAACAACCCGGCGCAAATGCCTGCTACACTCACTGTACAGCCTGCAATGGCTTGCGCGGCAGGAGAGGGGCTTTTCCGATAAAATCGCTTTCTCATATCGTTCCCTTTCGCTTGAATAACCCAAAAGCATTCTGTCTCAGCCGGAACACTTTTGTTTTATTTTAATGTCTGATTTCTAAGCTGTCCAGTGGGCAGTTCAGAAATCAGATCACTGGACTTTCCGGCCCGCAGCAGATAGCTGTCGGTTCCATGGTTCAGCAGTTGGACGAGCTGGCGGCTGACCTTCATAGCCTGATCCAAATCCACGCCGGTTTTAATCCCTATTTCATCGCACATGTGGACCACGTCTTCCGTAGCCACGTTGCCTGCTGCACCCGGCACAAAGGGGCAGCCGCCCACGCCTGCAAAAGCGGAATCGTACCGGGTGAAGCCCGCCTGCATTCCAGCCATGATGTTGGCGATCCCCAGTCCCCGGGTATTGTGGAAGTGGAGCCACCAGGCCACCTGGGGATAGCTCTTTGCCATATCGGTACAGATTTGATATACCTGTGTGGGGTAAGCCTGACCAGAGGCGTCGGACAGGGAGATCTCCGTCACGCCCACGGCCAGATAGGCGTCCACAATTTCCTTTACGTCGGACAGAGGGATCTCCCGGTCCCAAGGGGAACCGAAGGCCATAGAGATCGAGCCGGAGACCTCAATTCCCACAGACCTTGCCGCGTCCATACAGCCGTAGAAACCCTCCACTGTCTCCGCCGGAGTCCGATTTAGGTTGGCCAGATTGTGCGCTTTACTGGCGGAGACATTCAGCTTGACCTTTTTGCAACCGCAGGCGGCGGCCCGCTCCACACCTTTTAAATTAGCGACCAACGCGCGGTACTCCACACCTTCTTTGCGCTTCAAATTTTGAAATACCTCATCGGTATTGGCCATCTGAGGGACCGCTTTAGGGCTCATAAAGGATCCCACTTCAATTACGGAGAAACCTGCTTGTACAACACCTTCGATCAGCACTAACTTTTCCTCTGTGGTCAAGATCCTCTTTTCATTTTGCAGGCCGTCGCGAGGTCCAACTTCACAAATTTTGATTTCTTCCACCAGATTCAATGGCATAGAAACCCTTCCTTATCCTGTATCGTTGTTTTTATCCGTTCATCATATTAGGAATAAATGTAATCAGCTGCGGGAACACAACCAAAATGGCAACATCGACCAGCGTAATTAGGACAAACGGGATAATTTCGCGGATAATCCCCTCTACCTTGGCGTTAGAGGAATTGGCCGCTACATACAGACAAACGCCGACGGGAGGAGTCAGGTTGCCTACGGCTATATTGCAGATTACGGTAACACCAAAGGCAACTGTATCAATTCCGGCGGCCTGAACAATGGGCAGTAGAACAGGGATAAACATAATCTGCATGGCGGTGCCCTCCAGAAAGAACCCCCCGATAAAGAACACCAAGTTGACAATAAACATGACCCAGATTTTATTGCTGACCGAATCACCGAACAGATTTAAAATAACTTGCTGGAAGTTATTGCTCTGCAAAATCCAAGCAAAGAGGCTGGATGTGCCAATGATAAACATGACATTTGAGGCACCAATTATTGATTCCACAAACATCTCTGGGAGGTCCTTTATCCTGATAGTCCGATAGACCACCATCGCAACAATCAAGGTATAAGCCACTGCTGTGATGGCAGATTCAGTAGCGGTTACAATGCCAGTCAGGATGCCACCTACGATAATGACCGGAGCGAAAATCGGAAGCAGGGCATGCCGCAACGTCTTCAGAACCTGGGTAACAGAGAAATGGTTGCAGTGGTTTTTATCATAGCCGCGTACATAGCAGGTGATCCCGCAGACCAGCATAAAAGAAACACCAATCATGATACCGGGGATAATACCACCTAGAAATAGTTTCCCAACTGAAATACCAGTAATACTGGCCAATACAATCATGGGCATACTGGGGGGAATAATGATTCCTAGCGTACCAGAACTGGCCATCAGGGCCGCGGAGTATTCTCTTGGATAGCCGCTGCGCTCCATACTCGGCACCATAATAGAACTCAAAGCCGCGGTATCGGCGGGAGCGGACCCGGAAATACCGCCCATCAGGATGCCGGTCAGAACACCTACATAGCACAGACCACCGCGCAGCCAGCCAACCAGCGAGTTGGCAAAATCAATCAGTTTTTGGGTAATTCCACTGCGCTCCATAATAGAGCCCACCAGCATAAAGAAGGGAATGCCCATCAGTGTCACACTATTTACGCCGTTAAAGATACGCTGGGGCGCAATCATCAGCGGGACCTCTCCCTGCATAACCAGTTCAGCGATTGCGGACAGCCCCAAAGCTACCGCAATGGGAGTACCAGTAAAGATGACTAGTATCAGGAAGAGAACAATCATCAAAATCAACAGGGTAGAAACCATTATTTGCTGCCCTCCCCCTTCTCCTCGTCACCATACAGGTCGTTTATGATCCCGGCAATACTATAAAATAAGCTGAATGCGCCACACAGAGGAATACAGAGATAAACCAATCCATAAGGGATAGACATAATTGGAGAATACATTCTCATGGTACTGGCAGAGTACTTAAAACCATAAATGGTCAATACCAGAAACAGCAGAATAGTCAAAATCTCACTGATTATGGAAAAAGCCCGTTTCAGCTTGGGCGGATATTTTTCCACCAGAAATTCCACACCTAGATGCTTTTTCCGGTACACACCGATGGCAATTCCCAGAAACATGATCCATGTAAAAATAAATCTACTTCCTTCTTCAATAGACGCGACCGCACCGTTGAGAAAGTTTCTAGAAAATACATTGATTAGGAGAATTACAAGCAGTACGGCAAAACTAACTGTAGCAAAGACAAAAAAAACCTTATAAATGCCGCGGGAGATTTTTTGTAGTTTTCGGTTGAACGAATGCATAAAATATCTCCTTTCGATCTTATTGATTTTCAATTCTAACATTGGGAACCGCGGAGCTTCTGGCCTGAACCAGAAGCTCCGCAATCTGGAAGAAAGGAGCACACATTAATACTGGAAGTTCTTGATTTGGTCAATCAGATCTGCGCCATAGGTATCAGCGAACTGATCATATACACTGGCAGTTGCCACACGCCAAGCCTCTTTATCGGGGTTCTCATTAATTGTCATTCCCTTTTCCTTTAAAAACTCAATCTGTTCAGCCTCGCTCTGGCGAATTCCATTCTTTTCCACCAGGCCTGCGTCCTTTGCAGCCTGCATTACAATTTCTTGGTCCTCATCGGTCAACTTTTCCCAGACATTTCCATTCATCAGCAGGCCCATAACTGTGTAAATGTGGCCATCCAGAACCATATACTTCTGCACTTCGTAAAAGTTATCATCACAGAAAGCAAAAATAGGGCCTTCCTGACCGTCTACAGTATTGTTGGAACAAGCCAGATAGACTTCTTTATAGCCGTAGACGCACCCAGAGCGGCAGCTGTGGCAGCCTGAATGGGGTTATCAGGAATACGAATCAGCTGTCCAGCCATATCCTCGGGACCATTGATTTCTCCCTTGTTAGTTGAGTAATGACGGAAGCCGGAATCCCAGTAATCTAGGATCATAACATGATTGCTGTTCCAGATATTGTCTCGGAAAAGCTGCCCTGGTTCACCTGCAAAGACAGCGTCTACATGGTCACTGTCAATAAAAAGATAAGGCAAGCTAAACACATTAAAATTAGAATCCAGTTTTGCTACTGAGCTGGAGCCTACCAGACAAGCGTCTACTGTGCCCATGGCCACACCCTCAGCCATCTCACCCTCGGTGCCCAGAGCCTCATCAGCAAAGACCTCGACCTGAACCGCCCCCTTGGTATTCTCCTCAACCAGCCGTTCAAACTCAGCCAAGCCAGCATAGAAAAAAGATTCCGCATTGTGGCTGGTACCAACCTTGAACGTCACATAGGTTTCACGGCTTCCATCCGCATTGATAGCAGAGGATGAATTGTTATCGCTGTTATTGTTGTTACCTCCGCAGGCTGTCAGTGACAGTAGAAGGACAGCTGCTAACATTGCGCTTATAGTTTTTTTCATTTTTGCGCTCCTTTCTATCGCATATCTTTTGATTACTTCCATTCCATTGCCGCTTTTACGATGTCTCCAGTGTCAATTCCAAGGCACTGGCGAAGGTAAGCACGATTGCCCACCTCACCAAACCGGTCCCGAATGCCAATGCGGCGCATAGGGGCCGGATAGTTTTCCGCCAGTACCTCAGCTACCGCGCTTCCCAGGCCACCGATAATATTGTGGTTTTCCACTGTAATGATCCCTCTAGTTTCGCGGGCAGCCTGAATGATTGCCTCCTGATCTATCGGCTTAATGGTATGCATATTTAGAACCCGTGCCTCAATCCCATTCTCCTTCAGAATTTGGGCCGCTTCCAGGCACTGAGTCAGCATAATACCGGAAGAAATCAGAGTGACATCACTGCCCTTACGCAGTATATCAGCCCTACCAAGCTGATAGCGGTAGTCATCACCGTAAAAACAAGGAGCCACAGCCCGGTCATAGCGAAGATACACCGGGCCGTCCAGATCCAATAGGGCTGGAATCATCTGACGAAGCTGCATACCATCAAAGGGCTCCACAATGGTAGTATTTGCGATTCCTCGTACAGCGGCAATATCGTCGTAGCTCTGATGGGTCCCGCCATTAATTTCAGCGACAATTCCGGGAGACAGGCCTACCAAAACCGCATTCAGTTTACTATACGCCAGAGAAATCGTCAATTGATCCAAAACCCTGCGCGTCATAAAGGGACCAAACGCATGGACAAATGGACGTTTTCCACTGACAGCCAGCCCGGCCGCCACGCCCACCATGTTGGCTTCCGCAATTCCTACATTAAACGCACGGTCAGGATAGGCCTGTTCAAAGTCCCGTGTACCGGAGATCTGTCGGGAATCTGAGTTGACGATACAGATGCGTTCATCCGCTTTTGCCAAGTCGATCAGGGTATCGCAAAAAATTTTTCTCATTTCAACTTTGCTTTCCATGATTTCACCTCCTGATCACCGTTTACTGCAGGTCCTGCAGAGCATCTTTTAGATCTTCCGCAGTCACCGGCATACTATGGGACTTGGTCGTCCCCTCTATTTTTTTCCAGCCTTTTCCTTTTATGGTGTGGAGCACAATCATATTGGGCTTGTCCATACAGGTTTTTGCCTGCTCAATAGCGTCATAGATGGCCTGGAGGTTATGGCCGTCGATTTCCTGAACGTTCCAGCCAAATGCGCGCCACTTAGCTGCCGCATCAATCATGGAGTTGACCTCATCTACCGGGGCGTCAATCTGTTGGCCGTTCAGGTCTAGAAAGCAGGTCAATGAGCCTAGTTTGGCCTGTGCTGCATACATACCAGCCTCCCAGATCTGGCCTTCCTGACTTTCGCCGTCACCAATGATACAATACACTCTGGCGCCGTTCCCATCGATTCGGTCAGCCAGCGCCATGCCTACGGCGGCAGATAGGCCTTGCCCCAGAGAGCCGGTGGTCATATCAATTCCAGGAGTCAAAAGCCGGTCACAATGACTGGGTAGCATAGTACCTGGCTTATTCAGGGTATATATTTCCTTCCGATCAAAATAACCCTTCATGGCCAGAATGGAATAAACTCCGGGACCTCCATGTCCTTTAGAAAGCACAAAGCGGTCTCTCCCAGGCATTTGGGGATTTTTCGGATCGATATTCATTTCCTCGTAATAGAGTACAGTAAGTACGTCCACAATATCCAATGCGCCGCCAACATGACCTTTTCCCAGGCTAGCAATCATTTCCATTGTGGTCCGACGAGCCTCCTTCGCCAGTTCAGTCAGCTCCTGAATACTATGTTGCATCACAAAGCTCCTTTCAACAGTTAGATGACCACAGGAAAATAGTCGGATCACTCCTCATCCATGCCATCTTTATAAAATTTACCGAACAGCTCCTGAAGGGAGGGCATATCCTCGGGGATAGGACGGGCCACCCAAGTGGTATTCATATAGTGTTTCAGGGCAATGTTCTCGGAAACGATGTTGCCGCCCCAGGTCCCGCAGCCCATGGAGGACGTGGGAGGCATACCGTTGGTGGCGGATCCGGCATTACCTTTGTTATTGGGCTGGCGCACCATGATGCGGGAGACAGGGGCCGCCTTACCCAGACGGTCAATGTGGCCGTCATCCCAAGAGTAAATACCGCAGGAGTGGCCCTTGCCGCCTACTTCGAAGATGGCCCGCATCATGTCCAGGGCATTTTCAAACTCTCCCTCATACTTGAACAAAGCCAGCAGAGTGGTCAGCTTCTCAGAGGAGAAGAAGTATTCTTTGCCAATCTGATCAATACCACCACCCGTGACCATAATAAATTTCCGGTCCTCGGGAATCTCAAACCCGGCAGCCTCAGCCAGCTTCTGAGGGCTGATGGCCACAGTGCCGGGAAGTCGGTGCCCCATCTCGTCCCACATGACACTCTTGAGCTTCTCCGCCTCTTCTTCGTTAGCTAGATAGCCGCCCTCGGCCTTGAGCGCGTCTACCATTTTGTCATAGATAGATTCGTGGATGACCAGGTTTCCGTCACAGGAACAACCGGAACCGAAATCAGAGGTCTTGGAAATGCGGGTGTTCTGCGCTGCCTCACGCTGGCGCTCAGGA
The DNA here is from genome assembly GCF_014287965.1 of Flintibacter hominis. Taxonomy (NCBI): domain Bacteria; kingdom Bacillati; phylum Bacillota; class Clostridia; order Eubacteriales; genus Flintibacter; species Flintibacter hominis. The sequence goes on from NZ_JACOPO010000007.1 coordinate 88,619, forward strand.
GTATCAGCAGTATTATCGATAATCACAGTAGCATTGCCCGCACCGGATCCATAGGCGGGCGTGCCGGAGGAGTAAGCGGACTTGACCATGGGCCGGCCACCGGTGGCGATAACCAGATCGCAGCGTTTCATCAGTTCCTGAGTCAGAGCGATAGAGGGCTGCTGAATACCCTGGATGATGTCGGCGGGGGCGCCCTCACGGAGCAGGACTTCACGAATGATGTCAATGCACTTGTTGGTCACCACTTTGGCCCGTGGATGAGGGCTGCAGATGATAACGTCTCGTGCCTTGATAGCGTAGATTACCTGGCCGGCAGGTGTCAGACAAGGATTGGTAGTAGGTACCAGAGAGGCAATTACCCCCACTGGCTTGGCATATTTGACCAGCCCCTTCTCCGGGATTTCTTCAATAGCGCCGACGCTTCTGCTCCGCATACAGTCGCGCAGGATCAGCTTCAGCTTGTTGCGTTTGTTGCGCTTCGTCACCTTATCGCCCAAGTTGGTCTCATCCACGGCCTCATCGCTGAGCTGCGCCCAGACCTTCAGATCATAAAGAGCCGCCGCAACCGCCTGGCACAGGTGATCTACTCTGTCCTGATCGTAAGTCTCAATGATTGCCGCAGCCTTACGGGCTCTGGCAACCATTTCTTCCAACATTTCAATCTGTTCTGTAGTGATCTCTTTTGCCATAGTATTCAACACTCCTTTGATAATTTTGCTGTAAATAGCTCTTTTATCTAACCTAAATTTAACATTTAGCACAACCTTATGTCTAATACTTGTTTTGAATTGGATTTATAGAGGAAAATCTATAATTATTTCACCTCTGCCTGTCAGGAGCAGTCCCAACACCAGTGATCTTTAACTACTCTTTGCCTGATCCAAGCTTGACAATTTCCCATCTATCCAATATTCTTTATGTATTAATACATTCTTTTTATAGAAAGGTGGGTTACTATGACGCTGCTCCAGCTGCAATATTTTCAGGTTTTGTCACACAACCTGCACTATACACGCACTGCTGAGCAGTTGTGTATTTCTCAGCCCAGCTTGAGTTACGCCATCAATGAGTTGGAGAAGGAATTGGGGGTCAAGCTGTTCCAGAAGGAAAACCGGAAGGTTACTCAGACAGTCTATGGACAGCAGTTTCTTCCCTATGTGGAGCAAGCTCTTACTCTTCTGCAGGACGGTTCTAATGTGCTGCGGCAGATGGCCAACAACGCCCCCCAGATTGTCCGATTAGGATATTTTCACAGCGTTTCCGCCTCCATGATCCCCGCTCTGGTGGATGGATTTTATCAGCAGGAGGAAAACCGCCAGATTCGCTTTCATTTTACAGAAAGCGCTTCCTATGATATCCTGAACCAGATCCGTTCTGGCGCACTGGATCTGGGATTCAGCCTTCATCAGGCCGAGTGGGCGGAGTCGGTAGGGGTTATCCGTCAGCCACTTTATCTGGCAGTCCCCGCCAACCATCCTCTTTCCGGCCACAGTTTTGTTTCCTTTGATGATTTTGCTCACGAGCCGCAGATTATGCTGGAACACAGCAGCAACCTGCGGTCCAATATGGATCAGGTCTTTTCTCAGCATGGGATCATTCCTAATATTGTGTTTGAAGTGCGGGAGTGCAATGCCGCGTTGCAGTATGTCGGGTTGGGATTTGGCGTGTCCGTATTGCCGCAGGTACCGGCCATGGATACGGATAAGGTCTATATCGTTCCTATTTCTGATCAGGAGAAGGAGTTCGTGCGTACCATTTACCTTACCTATCCTAAGATCCATCCCATCTCTCCTGCCGCCCAGAAGGTGCGCGATTATATCATTCAAAATTGCGCGCTCAACACTTGATATTCTGACCCCTATGCCGCCTGCGGGCAGATTTTTTCGACGAGTCACGGAAAGATGGCGCTCTCCATCTCCGTCTGAGGAAAAAGAGGACTTTCGGCAATGTTGCCGAAAGTCCTCTTTCTGTATTAAGGTTATTACAATGTTCAGAAGGAGGATCCATTTGCAAACCGGATCATCTTGAACGCAAAACGTCAACGCAGGAATCCAACTCACTGAGGCACAAATGTCCCACAACAGAGTCATCCAGGTAGCGTCTGCGTTTCCACCTAGGCCCACAAAGCTCCGAAGGGCAAGCTGAAAACCTGTATTCCAAAAGAAAATACTGAAGCAGTACGCCGCTGAACGCTACTTACCCAATCCGAAGTTCTGTGTGGATGATGGATACTCCAGATTCGTTTAACCGCCTGGGCTGAAACCCACTGAACATTGGGGAAAGGTCTCCATATTCGGCGTCCGATACACCGCCATTCATGACAATGTGGATACGGACAGACGCAAGGACTGCACGGCCCATCACATCCGGTCGTGTATATCCTGGATAAGATAAGTGCTGGATGAGACACAAAGCATAGCAGAACCCGCATAGACGGAAAAACCTTGTAGATACTTCTGATGTCATATCTGTCGGGGCTCCAGATACCTAAGAAGTTATCCCAACTAAAGGAGTCACAACAGTCACGCGGCATTTTAATGGAAAAATTTTTTTAGCGTGAAACAAAACCCTTCTATTTTCGTCTAATAAAGTAGAGGGTATTCCTGCGTAGAGGAGGAAAGAACATTGAAAAGGGCGCTGAAAGGTTTGCTGGCTTCCCTGCTGGTACTGGCCTGTCTGGGGATTGCCGCGGTTGGCGTTTTGCAGGCCACAGGTTGGAACCTGATATGGGGTCAGTATCTCCAAGCTGGTGACGGTTCTCATATTATGATTGACCGGCACGGTGATCCCATCATTTTGGGAGACCGCTCTAGAACCGGGAACCTGTTCCATGGATTAAGGGATGGAGACACGGTACTATTCCTCTGTTCTGACATTCAGGAGAGCTATCCTGCCCGCTCACGGGCCTATTGGTGCTTCCGCCTGGAGCGTGGCACTGCCTCCAATCTCCCAGTGGATACGCTGGGCCAGTTGAAGGAACTGGGCTGGCTGCCAGCTACATTTTAAAAAAAGAGGGCAGGCCCCGGTGGGGCCTGCCCTCTTTTTTTGCCATCACTGAGGCAATACCAGGTCTCCCTCGCGGATCCAGCCGATCTTCCGCAGCATCTCACAGAAGAACCAGGACAGGACGGCAGGGAGAATAAAGCAGATCAGAGCCATACCCAGCCAGTCAAAGGGGGTGATGGCCGCCTTAACTCCGAGAGCCACATCGTTGACCCAGCCCGACCATACGCCGATCTGTCCCACGAAACCGCAGGTCCCCATGCCAGAGGCCACGCCGCCAGCGGGGTCGTTCATCTGGAGGTGAAATACACAGGTGGCGATGGGGCCGGTGATGGCGGAGGCCAGCGTGGGGGGAATCCAGATTCGGGGATTCTTCACGATGTTGGGCATCTGGAGCATAGAGGTACCGATACCCTGGCTGATCAAACCGCCCCAGCGGTTCTCTTTAAAGGACATAACGGCAAAGCCCACCATCTGGGCACAGCAGCCGGCCACCGCCGCGCCTCCGGCCAGGCCGGTGAGGGTGAAGGCGGCGCAAATAGCGGCGGAAGAGATGGGCAGAGTGAGGGCAATCCCCACCAGTACGGCTACGACAATCCCCATCCAGAAGGGCTGGAGAACAGTAGCGTCCTGGATGAGTTGGCCAAAGGCTTTGGCCGCGGCGCCGATGGGCGGGGCGATGAGCAGGGACAGGCCCGCGCCTACGAATACGGTGACGGCGGGGGTGACCAGGATATCCACCTTGGTTTCTTTGGATACCATTTTGCCAATCTCAGCGGCGATGATGGCAATGAACAGAACAGCCAGGGGGCCGCCCGCGCCACCCAGTTTGTTGGCGGACCAGCCCACAGCAGTCAGGGAAAAGAGGACCATCGGATCGGCTTTCAGGGCGTAACCGATGGCCACCGCCATAGCGGGACCGGACATATCAAAGGCAAACTGTCCCACATCCACCAAAAAGGAGAGGGACAACTGCTGGCCCAGGGTCTTGATAATGGTGCCGATGAGCAGGGAGCAGAACAGGCCCTGGGCCATGGCCCCCAGGGCGTCGATACCGTACCGTTTGGCGGATATCTCGATGTTTTTCCGTTTTAGAAACTCTCTCATTCGTAACGCGCCTTTCCCACACAAAATAAAAAAGCTGTACAGGTGTCAAGACACCTGTACAGCCCATTATAGCGCGTGAACTCAGTTTGTCAAGAAAATTCCTCCGGCTGGGGATCCAGGCTTCAGTTCTTTCCCCAGTCCGACCAATCAGTGAGGCACAGGTTCAGATCCACCTTTACCGGGATGCCGGGGACCGTGCCGCTGCTAGAATACTGCCACATATGGTAGTGGTAGCGGAAGCTGGTGGGCACCCAGCCGGTGGTGTAGTGGGCCAGCCAGAAGGGCCAGTCCTGGAGCTGGGCCAGGTCCAGGCCGCCAGCATAGATCTTGGATGGGCTGCCGTAGGTCATGGGGATATAGCCGGCCTCCTCGATGATGTCACAGAAGACTTTGGCGCATTTGGTCACCGTTTCTCCGTCGGTGTCCTTTGTCCGGGAGTCGGAATCACTGACCTCCTCCCAGTCGAAGACCACGGGGTAGGTGATATCATAGCCCTCGATCCACTCCAGAAGCTGGAGGGCCTCCTCCCGTGCCTCCTCCTCCGTGGTAGCCTGGGAGAAGAAGTAAACGCCCACTTCCAGGCCGTTCCTCAGGGCATTTTGGATGTTATAGTCAAAATAGGCGTCCTTGTTGATGCTGCCCACAGTATAACCCCGGTAACCCGCCCGGATCATGGCGAAGTCCACCCCGGCACCGGCCACCTGGGTCCAATCGATCTGCTTCTGGTGAGAGGACACATCCACCCCAATGTAGCTGGGGGCGTCCCCCGTATAGGTCAAAAAGCCGTTCTTGACCACAAATCTGCCGCTGTCATAGTCGTTGCTTGGAATGGGGCCAGGCTCCGTTTCCGGTACATGGATGAAGGACAGGTCGTAATTCATCAGGATGACCGCCCCCTGGGCCCGGGTAGCGGTGCCGGTGGGGTCAAACAGGTTGCCCGGCTTGCCGGAGATGAGACCCACGGACCAGGCCCACTCTACCGCGTCGATGGACCAGCTGGCGATGGATTTCCGGTCCGCGAAGGGGGCGGCCACCTGGGACAGCGGCTCCCCCAAGGTATGCCAAAGGATCACAGCCAGCTGCTCCCGGGTCACCTTGTCGTCGGGACCGAACCGTCCGTCATCATAGCCGGTGACTAGCCCCTCCTGCCAGGCCCAGAGGATGGCGTCGGCATCGGGGTCGTCCAGGTCCACATCGGAGAAGGGACTGGTCAGTGCCTGGTCCTGTTGGTCCAGGTCCTCGTCCTCCTCCGTCCCGCTCTCGAACTCCTCCCGCTCCAGGGACACCTGGGGCCGGTCATAGATCTGATAGAGGGCGGCGGCCACCATGGCACGGGTTAGAGGAGCCTCCGGCAGGAACTCCAGCGCATCGGTGGCCTCCATCATCCCCTTCTCCCAGCAGTACTCCACCGCGGCGGTGTACCAGGAGTTCTCGGGCACGTCGGAGAGCTTCGTCCCGGCTGCCGAGGCGGGCAGAGGCAGGGTCATAGCCACGGCCAGCAGGCCGGCGGCAAGGGATCTCAGAGTCTTGTGTTTCATAGCGTTCCTTTCTGTCTGTCGTAGAGTGTGGTGAGTGTTGGGTTAGGTGCAGTATACTCAGCTTGTCGAAAGAGCCCTCCCGCAAGGAATTCCGGTGCCCGCAGGCGGCGGAATAAATTTTGAGGCCGTCATTTCCGGCCACATACGCATTGGAAATAACACTTTTTGCGGGGGTTGGGCTGGGAATGATTCGGGGCCCACCCTGCGCGCGGCTTTTCTCAAAAAAGTGACTATACCACTTTTCGACAGTCTCAGTATACTACGGCAGAGCCAGGCTCTGCCAATGGTATCTTTTGGATGGAGCTCACCGCTCCAGCAGGATGCCCTGCCGAGCCAGCGCCTCTCGTACCCGCTCATAGGCCCCCTGGTCCGGGCAGGCCAGGGTATGAAGGTGGATCCCCTCGGTTAGCTGGGAAAGGGGGGCAGCGGCCTGACTCCGGCACCGGGCGATGAACTGCCCCACCTGATACCGGTCGGATAGCTGGAGCGGTCCGGTGAGCTGGCCGTAGATCGGATGGTCCACGATGACGTCCAGCACCGTGCAGCCCTGGTCTACCATGGCGTTCAATTCCGCCTCCATGGCCTGTCCGTCGTGCTTCACAGCGATCTGCCGCACCAGGCCGGAAGGCGCGTTCTGTACCATATAGCCTCTTGGGGTGGCGGTGATTCCCTGGCCCCCGGCCCGCAAGATGGCCACATCCCCTACAATGATCTGACGGCTGACCGAAAACTCTCTGGCCAGAGCAGTGGCGCTGACCGGGCTCCGGGCCCGCTCCAGCCGTCGGGCAATGGCCTGTCTTCTCTCCTGGGCGTCCATAGCCCTCCCTCCCCTGTCTTGTCATATGCAGTAAGTATATCACTGAGAGGAGAGGTACGCAACGGCACAGACACAGATTTTTCCGGGAACTTTCCGGGAAACCTTGACTTTTCCGCTTGGAATCCATACAATGAACAAGATAAGTCTTCCAATCTCATATCACGATATAAAAGGACTGAAACGACATGGCTCAGAACCCCAACAAAAAGCAGGTGGAACAGATCACCGACATGGAGGTAGACTTCGCCCAGTGGTACACTGACGTGTGTAAAAAGGCGGAGCTGATCGACTACTCATCCATCAAGGGCATGTTCATCTACCGCCCCTACGGCTACGCCATCTGGGAGAACATCCAGCGAGAGATGGACCGGCGCTTCAAGGAGACCGGGCACGAAAACGTATATCTTCCCATGCTCATCCCCGAATCCCTGCTCCAGAAGGAGAAGGACCATGTGGAGGGCTTCGCTCCTGAGTGCGCCTGGGTGACCATGGGGGGAAGCGAGAAGCTGGAGGAGCGCTACTGCATCCGTCCCACCTCCGAAACACTGTTCTGTGAGCACTACAAAAATGTCATCCACTCCCACCGGGACCTGCCCAAGCTGTATAACCAGTGGTGCTCCGTCCTACGCTGGGAGAAGACCAGCCGCCCCTTCCTGCGCCACCGGGAGTTCCTGTGGCAGGAGGGCCACACCATGCACGCCACCCCGGAAGAAGCCCGGGAAGAGACCATGCGGATGCTCAACGTATACGCCGACTTTATGGAGAATGTGCTGGCCATGCCTGTGGTCCGGGGCCGTAAGACGGACAAGGAGAAATTCAACGGCGCCGAGGAGACCTACACTGTGGAGTGCATGATGCACGACCGAAAGGCCCTTCAGGCGGGCACCAGCCATTACTTCGGCGACGGCTTCGCCCGTGCCTTTGACATCACCTTCACCGGCAAGGACAACCAGCTCCACTACCCCCACCAGACCAGTTGGGGCGTGTCCACCCGGATGATCGGCGGCATCATCATGACCCATGGCGACAACAACGGTTTGGTCCTGCCCCCCCGCGTCGCCCCCATCCAGGCGATGGTCATCCCCGTAGCCCAGCATAAGGAGGGCGTGCTGGAGGCGGCCAACGCCCTGCTGGACCGGCTGAAGGCCGCCGGCATCCGGGCAGGCCTGGACGACAGTGACCAGTCCATGGGCTGGAAGGCCGCCCAGTACGAGATGAAGGGCGTGCCCCTGCGGGTGGAAATCGGTCCCAAGGATATGGAGAAGGACCAATGCTGCGTCTGCCGCCGGGACTCTGGGGAGAAGGTCTTTGTCCCCTTGGCTCAGTTGGAGGACCAGGTGAAGGAGCTGCTGGACTCGGTCCACGACGGACTATTTGCCCGGGCCCAGAAGAACCTGGAGGACCACACCAAGGTGTGCCACACCCTGGAGGAGGTCAAGGCCTTTATGGAGTCTGAGGGCGGCTTCGCCAAAACCATGTGGTGCGGCGAGCTGGACTGCGAGCTGAAGATGAAGGAACAGGCCGGGGTCAGCTCCCGGTGTATGCCCCTGAAGCAGGAGAAGGTGGGCGACGTATGCGTCTGCTGCGGCAAGCCCGCCAAGCACTCCATCCTCTGGGGCGTGGCCTATTGATCGCTGGCATACAGAAAAACAGGGCCGCCGTTTTTTAGAACGGCGGCCCTGTTTTATGCCTTTTGCCCCATGGGGCGCGGTCTGTCCGGCGGACGGAGCTTCAGTTCAGCACGATGGCCTGGACCGCCTCGATGAGGTCCACGGCCCCGGAACGGGCCACCAGGGAGACCGGCTCCCCGTCCACCACCGCCAGGCAGTGCTCGCCGTCCCAGCGGTACAGCTCCACCGCCACCTGCGGGAATGCGTCGTTGTCCAGATAGACGGTCAGGGCAATCTCCTGCCGCTGGGAAGGCCGCTCGTCAGTAAAGCTGTCGGCACTCAGGCTCTCCAGCGCCTCCTGGAACGCGGAGATATCCACTTCCTCCCCCTGGTAGAGCCAGGTCCGGTCCTCGCCCTCGCCCTGGGCGGTAAGGGTATGGCTGGCCCCCTCCAGAGTAACTTCGATCTGCCGGATATCCCCAAAGTCGGCGGACAGCACCTCCTGGTGCCGCAAGTCATCGTAGGAAGCGGCCATCAGCTCCTGGTAATCCTCCGACGTAATTTGATAGACGATCTGGGAATCTCCCACTCGCAGATAGGCGGTAATCGTCTCCTCTTCCTCCGTTTCCCCGGTATCTGCCGCCTCCTGGGCGGCCAAGCGCTCCTCCGGGTCCCGGCTGATGTGGAGTATAAGAGTACCGGAGGCCTTTTCCTCTGCCCTGTCCTCGGCTGTATAGTCCACGGTCACCGTCAGCTCCGGCTCATCCAGGCCATAACTGGCCAGTTCCTCCTCAGTAGCATGATAGGTCACATAGTTGTTGGGGGCCAAGTAGCTGATATTATGCAGGTAATCCTCTACCCGCCCAGTGTCCAGCGGGAGCGTCTTTCCATCCCGCTGGGTAAAGTAAATGTCCTCCTCGCACCAGCTTGCGGAGTTGTCCTCCTCATAGGTGACTGTATAGTTCTCCACCCCGTCAAACCGCAGCCGGGTCACCTGATCCAGCTCCGGGATGTCGTCGTGGTCTATCATGTCGCGGAGCCCCGCGTCAAACTGGTCCAGGGGGTCGCTGGCGGCCAGATACACCTTTCCATCCCCAATGGACACATATCGCTGGGAATCCATGGCGCTGAAGTCGCCGAGCAGTATCTCGTAGTTGTTCTCACCTGTACCCAGCGTAATGGTGCATACTGGGTCATCCAGGCCGTACTGGCTCGGATCCTCCACCTCCTCAATGACGAAGGCCGCCGCGAAGGATTGGAACGTCTCCAGCAGCTCGCCTACCTTTTCTCCGTCCACGGGGAACGTCTCATCTCCATCATAGAGCCAGTCCCCATCCCGGTGAAACGACAGGGTCTCCCCCTCATAGGTCCAGGAGAGGGTCTGGACCGCGTCACTGTCGATTTCCAGGACGACCTCTCCGCTGGTTTCAATCCGCTCCTGGCGCTCTTGTACCTGGAGGGCGGCAAATGCCGCAACGCAGCACACCGCCAGGACAGCTAGTAAAATCACGATCCGTTTAGACCGGTACATTTTGCGCACGCCTCCTCTTCAAGACCACCCAGATCCCGATGCCCAGATACAGCAGGGGGAACACGCCGATCATCACCACCTGAAGCAGAGAGGACACAGCGTCGTTGATAGTCAGATAATTGTAATTCAGGGATTTGCTCCGGATGGCCATGGCCTCGCTCTCTCCAATCAGAGAGGACACCGCGTTCATCGCCAGGTCCCCGTTGGCCCCGGAGGAATAGGCGTTGTACATATCATCCAGGAACGCAGAGGAGGAAAACCAGATGATCTGACCTCCATTCCCACAGTCGATGGACACCGCCAGAGCAAAGGGGCCGTCGATATCCCCCTCCTCCTTCTCGTAGGTGTCCAGGTCATAACCGGCGGCCTTGCTGAAGGAGGCGGCCGAGGTGGTGAGCAGGGAAGTCACCCCGCTCCCCTCCCCGTCAGCCGACACCGTCAGTCCCTGGGCGATGGGCATGATGGCCAGGTAATTCTCCTCGATCAGCGAATCGGTAATCCCGTGGCTGTTCATGTCGGGCAGCAGGATATAGGGGACCTGGAAGGCGTAGTGCTCCCGGTCGCCCTCCACCACTACGCCCTCATTGGGTGTCACACCGTAGCTGGCAATCAGCCCGTACAGCTCATCCAGAGGGTCTTCCTGGGTGGGGCCCGCCATGACCAGCAGCTTGCCGCCGCCGCTGGTATACTCGTCCAGCATCTCCACCTCCTTCTGGGACAGGTCGCTCTCCGGGCCGTAGATCATGACACAGTCGGCATCCTCCGGCACTGCGTCCACGGTGAGCAGGGAGAGAGGATCGACTTGGATGTTTTCTTTCTCCAGCTGTTCCTGGAAGGTGGCGGGCAGCTCCGCCTCCCCGTGTCCCTCCAGTAGATAGAGCTGGGGCAGCTCCTTTGCGGTCACATAGTCGATGGCGGAGGTGATGGCCCCCTCACCGTCAAAGGAGGTATTGTAGGAGTAAGAGTATATGTCCGCCTCCTGGATATAGATATCGTTGTAGCTGATATAGCGGCTCCGATCCCCACACTCCACGATCAGGCTGTTGTTAGTCACCGTCTCGTCGGTGTACTGCTGGGCGAAGGTAGGGAATACGTCCGGGTTCTTTTTCACGACCTGGATATGGTCAGAGAGGCTTTCGTACTTATTGAGCAGGTTTTCGATTACGTCGTCCTCTTTCCCCGACTGGACCACCCAGTAGATCGTTACATCCTCCTCCAGCGCGTTGACCACCACCTTGGTGTTGCTGGTGATGGAGTAGAGCTTGGTGGCGCTCATGTCGTACTTGGTCAGGTTGGAGGGGAGGGCGGAGACAAAGACATTGACTGCCACCAGAATGGCCAGCACCACCGCGGTGACGACAATGGAATAGGCGCCGCCCCGAAAGGCGTTCTGGTTTCCCTCTCTCTGTGGGGCCGATTGGAAAAGTTTTGGCTTGCGCATCAGTTATACCTCCTCTTCTCCAGGGACTGGACCGACAGGAACAGGAAAAATACGATCACAGCAGCATAGTAGACAATGGCTGTCATATCGAAAACTCCGTTGACAAAGACATAGAAGCGTTCGAACAGTGACAGCTGTGTCATGATCTTGGGGAGCAGCCCCTCAAAGGAGGCCGCATCCATCTGATAGGCGACCACGGTGACCGCCAGAAGGAGAAAGCTGACGCCGTAAGCCAGCGTCTCATTTTTGGTGAGGTATCTTATGATCCCCCACAGGGCCAGGATCAGTACACAAATGGCCACCATAGACCCGAATGCGGTGGAGGACACATACTCAGACAGGCTTACGCTATAATAGTTGAACAGGATGACCGCAATGCCGATGCCGGCGGCAAAGCCCTGGTTATCCGTAAGGGAGGAGAGGAACATCCCCAGCGCGATCAGCGCGGCCCCCAGGACCAAAAAGGCCAGGATAGAGCCGTAGGAGGTGGGCAGGTATACGTCCCCGTATTGGGAGAAGATCAGCGGGTACAGGGAGATCAGACACAGGGGGACGGCATAGACCACCAGCAGAGCCAGATACTTGCCCAGGACCACCTGCACCGTGGTAATGGGCAGGGAGTAAAGCAGCTGATCCGTCTTTTGTCTGCGCTCCTCCGCGATGACCCGCATGGTAAGGATGGGCACGATGACCACGAAGATCAGGCAGCCATAGCTGAGTACGAACTCAAAATTGCTGACCGCGGCCTGAATGTTGTAGCGCAGAGCGCCCAACCCAATAAAGGCCAACAGAAAAGCGCCGAAGATATAGGCTGTCAGCGAGTGAAAATAGTTCTTCAGCTCATGTTTCCATACTGCTATCATCCCTGCTCCACCTCCCCTTCCGCTCCATTTTCATCATGAGGAGATGCCTCCGTTAGCTCCAGGAACACGTCCTCTAGGCTGGCTTTTTTCAGGCTCATCTCCAGCAGGGGGATTCTCCTGTCGGCAAAGGCAAAAAAGATAGCCCTAGATGCCTCGTGGATGCGCTCCAGCCCGGTGTGGATGCAGGCTGTGACCAAGCCCTGCTCTCCCTCTCTCCAGTCGATGTCCGTAATTCCGGGAACCCCAGACAGGGCGGCCTTGACCTCGTCCTCGGGCGCCTCCGCCGTGATGGTGATCTCGTTTGGCGTCATCAGAGTACGCTCCAGGTGTTCCGGAGTGTCGAAGGCCACCAGCTTTCCGTGGGCGATCATGATGATCTGGTCACAGATGGTCTGGACCTCGGAAAGGATGTGAGAGCTGAAGATCACCGTGTGGGTCCGTCCCAGCTCACGGATCAGGTCGCGGATCTCAATGATTTGGAGCGGATCCAGCCCCACCGTGGGCTCATCCAGGACAATGACCTGCGGGTTTCCCAGCAGCGCCTGGGCAATACCCACCCGCTGCCGGTAGCCCTTGGACAGAGCGGAGATCCGGCGGCCCCTCATCTGCTCTATTCCAGTCTGCTCCATGACCTCCTCTATTTGGTTCTTCAGCTCCAGACCATGCAGCCCTTTGGCCTCCCCCACGAAACGCAGATACTCCTCCGGGGTTTCGTTCATATACAGAGGCGGCTGCTCCGGAAGATAGCCAATGAGCCGTTTGGCCTGATTCGGCTGCTCAAAAATGTCGTATCCTCCGATTCTCACATGACCCTCCGTCGCTGACAGGCAGCCGGTCATAATGTTCATCGTAGTAGACTTCCCCGCTCCGTTGGGCCCCAGGAATCCATAGATCTGTCCGCTCTCGATCCTAATGCTTAGATCAGAAACCGCGGTGATATCCCCATATCGTTTGGTGAGATGTTCGATCTCGATCAAGGACGTTTCCTCCTTTTCTTTCAATGGAGCCATTATAAAGACAGAACTTAAAACCAAGTTAAAAAAGGTCCGCCACCTTTTTTAAGTAGATTTTGAGTTTGACTTTTACAATGGCAGGCAGAAACCCGCCTACACGGCGGGCTGACAGGAGGTATGAAAAATTGAAATCGATCTATCGCACGGCATATGTCTTGTTGTTCACATTTTTGCTCTTGTTTTCCGGAGGGTGTACTGATACAGTAGAGGCAGACCATTCCTCCTCATCCTCCGCGCCTCCCCTCGCTTCCTCCGGCGACACCGGGGAAGGAAGCCTTACCATCCTCGCCAGCTTTCAGCGGGAGGACGGCAGTCCCCTGACCGAGCAGTCCATCCGGCTCTCCGCGGGTGACAAAAGCGCGGAATATCCCCTGGATGAGTGGGGGGAGCTGCGGGTTTCCGGCCTTCCGCGGAAAATGACTCTGGAGGTGACCGTTCTGGATAAGGAGTCGGGTCCTCTGGGTACCATCACCATCTCCTTCTCCGAGGGCACTGTCATTGACGCCTCTACCGATCAGGAGGGGGCGGGGTATGTGGTGGTCAAAGAGGACACGGAAGCGGTTGATCTGCTCTTTGTCCTCTGTGACGATGGCTCCATCCAATGTGATCTGGACCTGGGCCGGGACATCGCCTGACTGGACAGCATGCGCAGGGGGATGGCCGCTCCGCATCGAGGTAATTTAGCCGTGGAGCGTATCACTTTGGGCTTTTCTGCCCAAAAGGAGGGATCTGAATGCGGATCTTGATCGCCGATGATGAGGCAGAGATGACAGACGTTCTGGAGGCTCTCTTGAGTCGGGAGCACTATGCGGTGGATATCGTCCATGACGGGCAGGACGCCTTGGACTATGGGCTGACCGGGAATTACGACTGTCTGGTCCTGGATATCATGATGCCGAAGCTGGATGGGCTCCAGGTCCTCCGGGCACTCCGGGACCGGGGCATCTCAACTCCTGTACTCCTACTTACCGCGAAAAGTCAAGTGGCCGACCGGATCGCCGGATTGGACAGCGGTGCGGACGACTATCTCCCCAAGCCCTTTCACCCCGGCGAGTTTACGGCCAGGGTGCGGGCTCTGACCCGCCGGGGCACGGAGTACACCCCCGACCTGCTCTCCGCTGGGAACATCACCCTGGACCGCACCACCTTCGAGCTGCGCCGCGGTCCCTCCTCCATCCGTCTGGGCAGCAAGGAATTCCAGATGCTTGAGCTTCTGATGTGTCATATCGGTTGCCCCATCTCCACAGAGCGGTTCATGGAGAGGATTTGGGGCTATGACAGCGAGGCGGAGATCAATGTGGTCTGGGCCTATATCTCCTATCTTCGGCGGAAGCTGGAGTCTCTGGGCGCTAATGTCCGCATCGTAGCCCGCCGTGGGCAGGGATACCTGCTGGAGGAAATCTCATGATCCGCTCTCTGCGCCGGAGGTTCCTCCTCATCGCCATGCTCTCTCTGCTGGGGACGCTGGCCGTCCTGTGCACTGCCATCGGCCTTGGCGCCCACTACACCGCCACGAGCCGGGCAGACCGCGCCATCACACTGCTTTATGAGAACGACGGCGTATTCCCTGCCCCGGCGGAGACTCACGACCCGGCTGCGGCCTTTGGGTTCCACATTACCCAGGAGACTCCCTTCGAGACCCGCTATTTCATCGTGGAATTGACCGCCGACCAGGAAGTACGGGGCGTCGATATCGACCATATCGCCGCCGTCGACCGACAGGCCGTAGTAGAGAGCATCAACGAGATCCTCTCCTCTGACCGGCCTCGGGGCTATGCCAACTACTACCGCTATGGCATATTTCATCATGAGGATGGAGGAAGCACTATTGTCGTGCTGGACTGCTTTCTCCAGCTCCAGTTCGCCTATAACGCCCTCCGTATCACTGTCATCGTGGCCATCTCCTGCGCCGTAATCGTCTTTCTGCTGCTGATGCTACTGTCCAAACGAGCGGTGAGACCCTTCGTGGAGAATCTGGAGCGGCAGAAACGGTTTGTCACCGACGCCTCCCATGAGCTGAAAACGCCGCTGGCTATTCTGGCGGCGGACGTGGAGCTGCTGCGTCAGCCGAATACCGAACAAAAGTGGATCGACAGCGCCCAGGCACAGATTACCCGGATGGACAAGCTGATTAAAAACTTGGTGGAATTGGCCCGGACAGAGGAAACCATAGAGGACAGCGCCGTTACCTCCTTTTCTCTCAGCGAGGTGGCTCAGGCCAGCGCAGAAGGCTTTCAGCCGCTGGCAGAGGCGGAGGGCAAACGCCTGGAGGCCCACATCCCACCCGCTGTCGAGCTCCGTGGGGTGCAGGAAAATATGTTTCGTCTGTTTTCCATTCTGCTGGACAACGCGGTCAAATACTGTGATCCAGGGGGAACGATTCGTCTCTCCCTGGGCCAGCGGGGACGGAATATCTATCTCTCTGTCTCCAACCCCTGCGCGGGGGCGGATACCGCCCAGTTGCCCCGCTGGTTCGACCGCTTTTACCGGGCGGACTCCTCCCGCGCCCGCGCTACCGGCGGCTATGGGATCGGCCTGTCCACTGCGAGGGCAATCGTGTCCCGGCACCGCGGCCGGATTACCAACCGCTGTGAAAACGGCCAAGTCACTTTCTCTGTCGTGATCCCACAGTTTCCAAAGGTTAGAAAAAGCGCAGTACATAGATGAGCATCTGCTCTCCGAGACATAAGGAACAGGGACTTTGATATGCGTGACATATATACTTTAGGGCGCAGAAACAGTATCACGCCCTCCGGTGGGGCAAGGGCCACATCGGAGGGCGTGAAGGCCATATTTTACGTTTTCTTTCTCAAGTCAGTTGGCATCCATTTTTATCACTAAACATAACTTATATCCTCTCCATTTCAGCAATACCAAGCTCCTCCATGGTATGTGCATCTTGACCGCATCAAGACGACAAATGCATGGAGTATGCGAAACGCTATGATGCTGCCCCTAGAGATCACGATAGTTCTTCTCTATCAATGGAAGTTATCTTTAGCGTATTGAAGCAGTTCCTCCCGGAAGTCAGGGTGAGCAATAGCGGCCATGGCAGCGGCTCTCTCGCCTAAAGACAGGCCATGCAGATGGGCCACGCCGTACTCAGTAGCCACACACTCAACCATGGTGCG